>CAYNAH010000015.1:0-12991 GCA_964395365.1 uncultured Candidatus Saccharibacteria bacterium
TGGAAAATGTAGTAACAAGGATGCAACTAGTGCCGCACAAAAACTGATCAGTATAGATAAGGTTAAGGTTATTGTTGGAATGATCTGTAGTGGAGAATTGCTCTCTGCTGCACCTGTTGCAGAAAATGCGAAGGTTGTTTTGATAGGACAGGGCTCAAGTCCAGATATTACAAAGGCTGGAGACTATACATTTAGAACATTCCCAAGTGACACCATCGTTGGCACTACTCTAGTACAAAGTATGGAGAAAAATGGTGTTAAAACAGTCGCTATTTTGACTGGAAGTACAGCATACACTCTAGCACTTCAAAAAGATTTTGAGTCTAAGGTGAAGAACTCAACAGTAAAGCTGGTTGCTACTGAGACATATACTGAAAATACAAAGGATTTCAGATCACTACTACAGAAAATAAAGGCTGCAAATCCTGATGCCATACTAATTGACACACAAACAGGCGCTGAAGCTGGTCGTGTTGCTCAGCAAGCACGTGATCTAGGTCTAAAGTCACAGTTCTACTCTGCATACTTCACTGGAACTGAATTTACAGGTTTAGGTAAAGTTGTAGAGGGTACATACATAGTCGACGCACCTTCATTGGTTGAGGGAAATGAGCGAGTGGCAGCATTCTTGAAGAAGAGTAAAGAAAAATATGGATCTGATCAAACATATCCATTCTTTGCTGCAAATGTTTACGATGAAATCTACCTCCTAGCAGATATTATCTCAAAGGTTGGATATGATGATGCAGAAAAGATTAAGAATGCTTTGTATGCAGTCAAGGATTTTGATGGACTAAGTGGAAAATTCGGATTTGATGAAAATGGAGATGTAACAGGAATTGGAATGAGACTTACACAGGTAAAGGATGGTAAGGTAGTTCCTGTAAACTAAACATGTCCATTCTCCCTCAGCTTATAATCAACAGTATTATAGCAGGAGCAATCTACTCTCTAGTCGCTTTAGGATTCAACCTAATTTACGGTACTGTTAAATTCTTTGATTTGGGGTATGGTGCACTCACTGCTGTTGGTGGATACTCGGTATTCTTCCTTTATAAAAATCTAGGATTAAATATATACATAGCAATTGTGCTTGGTATGCTAATTACTGCTATCGTAGGATTTCTAATATACCGTTTTGTATATGCTCCTCTTCATGAGAGAAAATCATCAAGTATGGTGCTTCTTGTAGGATCACTCGGTGCGTTTACAGCAATTCAGGCAATCATAGCTATATTGTTTAGTAGTCAGTTCCAGACTCTTTCAAAATCCGCTGGTTCGAGTTCAACCTTCGATATATTTGGTGGAATTATCACCGATGTACAGGTAATCATTCTTGCGTGTGGAATATCTATAATGCTGTTAATCGCACTTGTTCTTAACAAAACACTATTTGGTAAGGCGATTAAAGCTGTGGGAGATGATGAGGAGGTAAGCAAGATTGTGGGAATAAATACTAAAAAAGTTATTGGATGGGTTTTTGTTATGGGGGGTGCCATAGCTGGGCTTGCAGGTATTCTTGTTGGTTTCGATACTGGTATCGAACCTACTATGGGTATGTCACTTCTTCTTAAAGGTGTTATTGCTTCAATTATTGGAGGAATCGGAAATGTTTATGGAGGTGTACTAGGAGCATTCTTACTTGGCTTTATTGAAAACTTCGGTATATGGAAGATATCTGGCGAGTGGAAAGATGCGATTGCTTTTGGAGTGTTAATTATTTTCCTACTATTCAGGCCAGAGGGAATATTGAAAAAATAATATGGAATATCTAATACACATTGCAATACTGATAGCTATATATGGGATATTGGGCCTTTCACTTAATCTTATTGTTGGATATGCTGGACTACTTTCGATTACACAGGCAGCATTTTATGGTATTGGTGCTTATGTTACTGCAATACTTCTGACTACAACAGGTATTAACTTCTTCGTATCCATTCTTCTTGGAATTGTTATTACTGGAGTGATTAGCCTACTTATCGGTTTTGTCCTCTCAAAATTCAAAGATGATTACTACGCTCTTGGATCATTTGGATTCAATGTCATTATTTACAGCATATTCCTAAACTGGCAGTCATTAACTAGAGGACCTCTTGGAATTCCTGGTATATCTAGACCTGAGATATTTGGTTTTACTTTTTCTAATAACCTATCATTTCTAGTGCTTGCAGTAGTCTTTGGACTGATTATTTACGGAATCTCTGTATATATTACTAACTCCTCCTTTGGAAGAGTGCTTAAGGCAATACGAGAAGATGAGCAGGCGATAAAGACATTTGGATATCATACATTATGGTACAAGCTTACCATCTTCGTTATCGGAGCTATGATGGCATCTGTTGCTGGAGGACTTTTTGCTAGCTATATTACTTTCATTGATCCCTCTACCTTCACTTTAAATGAATCTATATTCATACTAGCTATCATTATCCTCGGTGGGCTGGCTAATAACAAAGGAGCTGTTTTAGGTGCAGTCATTTTAATACTTCTTCCTGAGATTCTAAGATTTGTAGGATTCCCGACTGATGTTGCTGCACAGATGAGACAAGTTACTTATGGTCTCATTCTTATCTTCTTGATGTTGTATAGACCACAAGGAATGATGGGGGAGTACAAGTTGTAGACAGATTATTGCTTTTGTGTTAAATTGTTTTCGAACATTAGCAAAAGGAAAACCATGTCTGATTCGATAGACTACAGGAAACTGTACGAGGCTTACAAAGCAGAGAATGAGAGGTTGACTGCTGAAAACACACTGCTCCGAGTGAGAGCCATTAATCTCGTAAGGAGTGTGGATGAGATGGGCAAACGCGTTAAGGAGTTGAACTCTTTGGTTCAGGAGAGCTTGGGTCCAAAGTAGGGCACTCACCACCTCAATACTAGGCGGCCGATTATGTTGGCCGCCTTTTAGCTTGATTATTTCTTCCAGACCATTTCAAATATTTGCATATATTACTATAACTAGTATTATATAAACACAATTAATTTATATAATATGAACAAAAAAGTAATATGGTCTGTTGTAGTTGTTCTAATCATAATCCTTGTTGTAAGCCTCAAATCAAGTAGCGTTAAGAATCAAGATGTAATAAGGATTGGAGCCATAATCTCTGAGACTGGAGTTGCCTCTGCATTCGGTGAAATGTCTCATAAAGGAATCGAGCTTGCAGCTAAAGAGATAAATGAGAAGGGAGGAATCAATGGTAGAAAAGTTGAGGTTGTATATGAAGATGATCAAACTGACCCTAAGGTTGCTTCCGGATTATTACAGAAATTAACTGGTGTAGACAAGGTTGACGCAATTATTGGTAGTAACTTTGACTTCGTAACCCAACCACTATTTTCTCTAGCTAGTACAACTAAGGTAGTTGTTGTTTCTCCATCAAATCCACGTATACAAGGAGCATTTGATACTAATAAGTATTCTTTTGTTATGATGACAGAATTTTCAAGCATAGTTCGCTCTTTTGAGGCGTATTTGAAAGCTACTGAGCATAAGCAGATGGCTATTGTTAGATTTGATAGCTCATTCTCAGAATCAATTAAGAATACTCTTAATGAAATGGAGGTTGGTATGGGTAATAAGCCGATCATATCAGAAACATATAAACAAATAGGAAATAACGACTTTAAAACAGTAATATTAAAACTTAAGCAGGCAAAGGTGGATATGGTATTTCTGGATATGATTAGTATTGATCCAGTAACCTTCGTAACACAAGCTAAACAACTTGGTTTTAGTCCGAAGATAATAACTCATGTTGGTATACAAGATGCGCTTTCAATGAAGGAGGTTGATCATAAAATCTTTGATGGTGTTGTATCTATAAACTGGAACGTGTCACCAAAGTCTTTTATTGAAAAGTTCAATAGCGCATATAATATTAATCCTGATAAATCTGCAAATAGAGCATACGATTCCCTATATATACTAGCTCAAGCTATTGCTGAGAAAGGCAGTGATGCTTTGGTCAATGTCCTTGAATCTAAAAAATTCACAACTCCGAACGGAGAGTTTAAGTTTAATGATAACCATGCAGCAGCTAATACTGAAATTAGGGTAGAGGTAGTGAAGGATGGGGTTCTTATAGAGCTGTGATCTAAATAATAAAATGTTAGATTTGAATAAACGCTAGATTGGAGTATTATATAGCAGTAAATGCCAATCCTCTCAACCAAAAACCTCATAAAACACTTCGACGGAATATATGCTGTTAACAAGCTCTCCATTTCTTTTGAACCTGGAAAAATCACTAGTATCGTTGGACCAAATGGATCTGGTAAATCGACCCTCATCAATGTCCTCACTGGTATACATGAAATGGATGGCGGGGAGGTTCTGGTTGCGACTACCACTAAACTTACAAAAATCATTCCTCATGAAATACCGTTCTATGGTATGACTCGTACTTTCCAAGATGTAAGACTCTTTGAGCAAATGCCAGTGATAGATAATATTCTAGTTGTTCTAACAGAAAGAAGTATATGGAAATCTCTGTTTGAAAAACATACAGAACTACATATCAAAAAAGCAGAAGATGTTCTAAAAAAAGTTGGTCTCTGGGAGAAAAGAAATGAACTAGCTAAGAACCTATCATACGGTCAAAGAAAACTACTTGAAATTGCTCGAGTACTCTCAATGATTGAAAGTGGTAGTGGTAATATCGAAGTAATATTCTTCGACGAACCTTTTGCTGGACTGTTTCCTGAGATGGTAAAGACTGTTGTTTCAGTTATGAAGGAATTAAGAAGTATTGGAAAAACTGTAGTGTTGGTCGAGCATAATATGGATTTGATACGTGAGTTATCTGACCAACTATACGTACTCGACTCTGGTACACTACTTGCATATGGTAAACCGGATGAAGTTCTAGCTCGTAAAGATGTTATTGAAGCGTATCTGGGGGAGTAGTATATAACAATGAAAAGAAATATATTTCTGTGGGCCTCATATGACTTTGCAAACTCTATAATCATGATAGTTTTTCTATTCTACTTCTCGCAATGGTTGGTTGTAGATAGTAATAAACCAGACTGGTGGTTTAATGTGACTCTAGTGGTATCATCAGCTATATTTCTAATATTGGCACCCTATCTCGCAAACAAATTAGATAAGAATAGAAAGAAACTTAAAGGATTAAGGATTAGTAGCGTAATATTCACAATACTCTTTATTCTTACAGCACTATCCGCTATCTATTTACCTGAGTATGTCATAATCTCTTTAATTCTCTATACACTAGCAATGTCAGCATACCTAATTAGTTTTATATACTATACACCGATGATTAATGATTTAAGCGATAGAACTAATATCGGTACAGTATCTGGAATTGGGCAGGGAGCTAACTACATTGGTCAAATATTCGGTCTGATCGTATCCATTCCATTCGCTAGTGGAGCATTATACCTGTTTGGATCGCATGGCAGGGTACAGACATTTCTTCCAGCTATAATCCTCTTTATTATTTGCTCATTACCACTCCTTATATATTACAAAGAGCCAGATACCTTTGAAAATAATTCTTTGGTTAATGATGATGGATTGTGGATGAATATTAAAAGAATATTTTCGATAAAAAATTTGTCTTTAATTTTTATCGCATATTTTCTATTCAGTGATGCATTATTAACATTTTCAAATAATTTTCCAATTTATTTAGAAAAAGTATTTGGTGTGTCTGATACTGTTAAATCGTATCTTGCTGTATGTATATTAACCTCATCTGTCATAGGCTCTGTTGTTTTTGGTAAAATTAGCGATAAAAAAGGGAGCAAGAAAACACTAGTTTTTCTTCTGATATCGTGGGTGGTAATTTTTACTCTAGTTGCGATCACAAGATCATTTATAATGATTACAGTTATTTCAATAGTAGCAGGTCTACTCTTCGGTCCAGTTTGGGCACTTAGTCGTGCAATGGTAGCAGAAAGGACACCAAGAGAAATTGAAGCTAGTTCTTTTGGTTTCTATATTCTCGCTGAAAGATTCGCTACCTTTATCGGGCCGCTAGTCTGGAGCTTGGTGCTTGCTTCAACTGCTAGTATGGGAAGTGTTAGCTACTCATACGCTATTGTTTCTCTCGCGGTTCTGGTGTTTATTAGTATCTTCTTTTTAGCGAGGGTTAAGAATACTACCATTAAGTAAATAGAAAACGGACCGACTAGAGTTTCTTGTCGGCCCATTTCAGAGTTTTGATGGCAAGACCAATCAGGGTCTTGAGTGTCCATCGTGTTACGCTCCAGATTCCATTGAAGTAGATTCTGGTGAATTTCTTGCCCATAGGCATTCGTCCAATGGCAATGGAAGTTCCAAAGCCGGTGAAGTATATCAGCGCTATAAATAGCACTGCATGCGAAATTAGTGTGTCCATCCAGATTGGACACTACTACTTCTGAATCTACCTGTCAATATATGCTATTTCATCTTAAAAGAGATTGCGTTAGGAAGGTGAAAGGTATAATATTTAGCCATGACAAGAACAACAAAAATTATTGTAAGCTTAATACTAGCGATCTTTGTACTTTTAATCATTGTAAATTCTAACAGGAATACTAATTCGGATGTTATAAAAGTCGGGGCAATTATTCCAATGACGGGTCCTAATGCGGTTTATGGTGAGCAACTTAAGTTTGGAATGCAATTCGCTTTAAGTGAACTTGATAAAAAACATACTATAAGTATAAGATTTGAGGATAGTGCGGGGGATGCAAAGACTGGTGTTTCTGCATTCAATAAACTGCTAACTGAAAACACAGATGTGTTCACATCTTCATTCAGTCGAGTATCTGTGCCACTGAAGGAGTTAGCGAAGCAAAATAATAAACCTCTAGTTATGACAATTGTTTCTGCTATGAGTGCGGTAAGTACCAGTACCCCATCGATTGTTCGAATTTTTCATAACGCAGATACTATAGTAAGCACCCATATCAAGACCATTCAGTCTAAAGGATTCAAGAAGATAGGGATAATATATACCAATGATGAATTCGGGACTTCCGTTAATGATAGTTTTAAGAAAAAACTTTCTGAATTAAATATTTTGGTTGTATCCGAGTCCTTCGCTTCCCAGGATAATGATTTTAGGACCCAAATTCAGAAAATTAAAGCATTGAATGTTGATGCTGTTGTATTTGTCACTATTCCTCCAACTTCATTACAAAGCTTTATTAAGCAAGCAATCGAGCTCGGAATAAATAAGCCCTTGATAGATGGAGCGGGTGTGTTACCTGGTGCAGGTGCGATAAAACTAATAGGATCATCAACAGAAAATATATATACTTTTGCAACTCAATTTGATCTAAACATTTCCGGACAACAACTTACCAAGGCGTTAAAAGAAAATGATCTTGATGTAACATATGCTGCTGCATTCGGCTATGATATTGTTAAGTATATTCTGCAAGTTAACCAAATTTCACAGTCACAAGGTATCTCATTTAATGATGCAATGTTAAGGGTGCAGTCATTCGATGGCATTCAGGGTCAATATGATCTACAAAATCCAGAAATTCAACCAACCCTAATTCCTGTTCAGGTAAAAAATGGGAAATTTGAGGAAGTGAAATAATAAAATCTAGAAAAAGTAAATTAATGACTCAGAAAGAACTCCTCCTACAACTTACAGACATCCACGTCCACTTTGGTGGAGTCAAAGCCCTTAATGGAGCTTCCATAGCTATCGATGAAGGGGAGGTGGTTGCTTTAATGGGTCCTAATGGTGCAGGTAAATCAACCATCCTTAAAACCATATTCGGTTTAACTCCAATTGATCACGGTACTGTATCTTGGGAGGGACAAGCTTTTAAACCTGTGTCCCATGAGGTTGTTGATAGGGGGATATCCTTTGTACCACAAGGAAGGAGAGTATTTAGACACCTTACTGTTTTTGAGAATATTGAAATTGGTGGATGGAATATTAAGAATAGTAAGGTGAGAAAAGAAAGAATTGATAATGTTCTAGAGATTTTTCCTGCATTGAAGCATAAGCTAAATTCAAAATCCGGTACTCTATCTGGAGGTCAGCAACAAATGCTAGCCATAGCTCGTGGTTTAATGACTGATCCAAAGATTCTCCTGCTGGATGAACCATCACTTGGTCTTGCACCTAAGATTGTTAAGGAAGTTTTTGCCAAAATTAAAGAGATCAATGAAAGAAGAAAGACTGCTATCGTTGTAGTTGAACACAATCTAAAATCATTACTCGAAATCACTGATAGAGCATATGTACTTGATAAGGGAAAGGTTATTGCTCAAGGCAAACCTAGTGATCTATTAAAAACTGATATTCTCGAAAAGGTATTCTTAGGCAAACTTGAGTAATTATATTTTACTTAATTCAAAACCTTCCCCTGTATCTTTAACTGTATAGCCTCTAGATTCAATTTCCTTTCTTAAAGCATCAGCCTTATCCCATTCCTTGTTATTTCGAGCATCATTTCGAGCTTCTGCTAATAGACTTACCTCAGCAGGTATACTTTCTTTTTCATTAGCCTTCATTTCCATAATTGCTTTTAGACCAAGACCAAAAATCTTATCGAAATCTAATAGTAATTCTATCTTTGTCTTAGCCTCAACTGAATGATCCTTTATTAACTCCCATGCTAGTGCTAGAGCTTCTGGGGTATTAAAATCATCATTAATTTTATTCACAAATTCAGTTCTATAGTCTCTCGGATTAGCGACTGCATGTATATGCTCATGTTCTACCTCTCCAAGTCTTATGAAGGTCTCTACAAAGCGTATAAACGCGGTTTGTGAGGCTTTTACTGCATCTACAGTAAAGTTTACCTGTGATCTGTAGTGAGAAGTTAAAAGCCAATATCTAAAGGCAATAGGGGATATACCTGCTTCCTCTAGTTCTGCGAGTTTTAGGAAGTTTCCTTTTGATTTTGACATCTTGTCATCGTTTACATTCATAAAAGCGCAGTGTATCCAGTAGTTTACGAAGTGCTTACCTGTTGCAGCTTCAGACTGAGCGATTTCGTTTGTATGATGAGGAAAGATCAGATCTGTTCCACCTGTATGAATATCAAAATTTGGCCCTAGAGCTTTTGTCGACATTGCCGAACACTCAATACTCCAACCTGGCCTTCCTTTACCAAATGGTGCATCATAGGATACCTCACCGTCATCAGACATGTAAAACTTCCATAGAGCGAAATCTCTCGGATTTTCTTTCTCATATTCATCATTTGATATTCTTTCACGTAATTTAGACGAGTCAGTAGCTTCAATTTTTAGTTTCGCTAGTTTTCCATAATCCTTAAACTGACCAATACTGTAATACACGCCATCCTTTGTTACGTACGCAATTCCTTTTTCTAGAAGAATGGCAATCATATCAATCATTTCTTTAATATGATCTGTTGCTCTCAGTATTCTGTTTGGTGTGAGAATATTAAGTGAATGTAGATCTGCAAGGAAAAGCGTTTCGTAATGACGAGTTAGTTGTTCTAGACTCATCTTGTTTTCCTGACTTCTCTTAATGGTCTTGTCATCAACATCTGTCAGATTCATTACATGCTTTACAAAGTAGTTATTGTATTCAAAAACTCTTCGAATGATATCGTTTGATGTGTATGTTCTCAGATTACCTATATGCGCCGTATCATATACAGTTGGTCCACAACTATATATTCCAACCTTCTTGTCTTCGATAGGGTTAAACTCCTCCTTTTTACCACTCATCGTATTGTATACGTGTATAGACATATGTTGTAGTATAACCTTCGTATTGTATGAAATCAAATTGTTTGAGATAATGCATAAACATGAACAAAGAAAATATATCTAAGATTACCTACACAGTTTCTGGACTGGTCATTGCTTCAATTATTTTCTCAATTGGAAGTTTGTATGGTGAAGGGAAGGGTAGAGAAAAAGCACTTATAAGTATTGCACCTGAGGGTATTAATGTTACCAATGCACAACTCGCACCCTTCTGGAAGGTGTGGGGAATACTGAGCGAAAAGTATGTCGAAGCAACTACTACTGATACCCAAAAGAGAATTTGGAGTTCAATTGAGGGATTGGCTCAGTCTCAAGGTGATCCATATACAGTATTTTTCCCTCCTGCTGAGAGCAAGATGTTTAAAAGTGATATAACTGGTAACTTTGAAGGTGTTGGTATGGAGATTGCGATTAAGGACAAGGTACTAACCGTTGTCTCACCTCTTAAGAACAGTCCTGCTGAAAAGGCTGGTGTAAAAGCTGGTGATAAGATTATTAAAATTGATGATAAGGTTGTTTCTGATATGCCAGTTGATGAAGCCGTGAAGCTCATTCGAGGTCCACAGGGAAGTAAAGTGAAGATTGTTTTCATAAGAGAAGGGCAGGCTGAACCTTTGGAAAAATCGATTACACGAGACGTTATTGATATTCCAACCATTGAAACGGAAATAAAAAATGATATTTTTATCATCCGACTATTCAGCTTCACCAGCCAGTCACCTGACCTATTCCGTGAATCACTCCGCTCTTTCCTTAAATCAGGTAAGAATAAATTAATTATTGATCTTAGAGGTAATCCTGGAGGATACTTGGATGCTGCTTGGGATATTGCTAGCTGGTTCCTGCCAGCAGGAAAGGTCATCGTAACTGAGGACTTTGGAGGAAAGAATGAAAATAAGGTACTTAGAAGTAAAGGATACGATGTGCTAAACAAGTATTTCGGATCAAATTACAAGGTTGTTGTTCTTGTTAACGGTGGTTCTGCATCAGCAGCTGAAATTCTTGCTGGTGCACTACAAGAGCAGGGAGTAGCTAAGCTTGTAGGACAGAAAACATTTGGTAAGGGTTCTGTTCAGGAGCTTGTTGAGATTACTCCAGAAACATCTCTTAAGGTGACTATAGCAAGATGGTTGACTCCAAGTGGACACAATCTTTCCCATGATGGATTGAATCCTGACTATGTTGTTCTAGGTACTGCTAAAGATAGTGGTACAGATCCACAATTAGACAAGGCAGTTGAAATTTTAAGTAAATAAGCTAATATACAACTATGAAAATAATATTATTGAAAGATATAGCTAAGGTTGGAAAGAAATACGATGTAAAGGATATTAGTGAAGGATATGCACAGAATATGTTAATCCCTAAAGGTCTTGCTATTGCTGCAACGAAGGAGGTTCTAAAGAGAGTTGAACTTGAGAAAGCTCGTGATGAAGGTGAAAGAAAAGTAAGAGAGGAGCTTTTGCTAAATAACCTTAAGGAATTAGATGGTAAGACTGTTACTATGATTGAAAAGGCTAACGATAAAGGTCACCTATTTGCTGGTATACATAAGCCTGAAATCATTCCTGCAATACAGTCACAGACTAGACTACAAATTGACGCTGAGCACATGGTACTAGATAAGCCAATAAAAGAGGTTGGGAATCATCAAATAGAGGTTAAGGTAGGGAATAAGAGTATCAAGTTTAACCTTGAGGTTAAGTCTAAATAGAATAGAATCTTATAGAGAGAAATAAAAAGACTAGACGATATTTACTATCTTCTTTCTTTTTATTGTATTATCAAAATGAGTCTTTCTCTTTGTTCCAAACGCAACTTTACCTTCCTTTAGAGCGAATAGGGTATGATCTTTACCCATACCTATATTCTTTCCTGGTAGTACTTCTGTACCTCTCTGACGTACGATAATTGCCCCAACAGTGACTAATTCACCGTGATTTACCTTAACTCCAAGGTATTTTGGATTAGAATCTCTACCGTTTGCGGTTGATCCACCTGATTTTTTGGTTGCCATAGTTCAAACAGTATATACCAATATACCCTTAAAATGCAAGCTTTTAGGGGGATATATTAGCTATTGACATTTTATCCTAAAGGTGCTACTATTATGTCATTAGCGAGGTAAGTTGATTATATCAATACAGCCTCGCTTTAAAATTATATGATTGAACTTACAACTGGAATTGTGTTCCTTATGTCATCACTTTACGGAGCTGGTAATACATCAATTGATGCTGTAGATGTTCAACCATTAACAGCTAACTCAGTAGGTAATGCACCTGCCGTAGTATCAACAATTAATAGACAGTTGCTTGAAAAATATCTAAGAGAAAACTTTGCAGATACTCCAATTCTAATTGAGATTGCAAGATGTGAGTCAGAATTCAGACAGTTCGACAAGGATGGTAAAGTAGTTCGTGGAAGAGTAGATAATGCCGATGTAGGTGTTATGCAAATCAACGAAAGATATCACCTTGAGAACTCAAAGAAGCTTGGATTTGATATCCATACTGTAGAAGGTAACGTTGGCTATGCCAAGTATCTCTACAAGAAATATGGTTCTGAACCATGGAATGCGTCATCTCCTTGTTGGAGCAAGACTGTAGCAATGAAATAATATTAAAACAAAAGACTCGTCGAAAGACGGGTTTTTTGTTTGTGGTAGAATATAATTATGAAAATTCCAAACAAAGTTCCAGAAAAAGGGTACTACTACCATTACAAGCATGATCCGAGTGGGGAAATTAACAACTATGCGTATGAAGTTGTTGGTGTTGGAGTACACACAGAGGATGATTGCAGGCCAGAGGATGCAAATATGGTGGTATATAGACCACTGTATGAATCGTCTGTATACAAGGCAGGCAAATTATTCGATCTTCGTCCTTTAGATATGTGGATGGGAAGTGTTACGAAGGATGGTGGGGATATTTTAAGATTTACCAAAATTACTAACGAATCAGTAATCAAAAGGCTGACTGAGATTAAAAATTTGATGTATGTAAATTAAAGAGTCCTCCCCGGGGTGGGGAGGAACTCGTGAAGTTTTTCTTCAGGACGACTAATCGCCCTCGTGCGGAGGAGGCCTTCTTTCCGAAGGCTCCTTGGTTTGTGGCTTTGGAACGCCTCCATTCTCAGCGTCCACGTTGGGTGTCCTGGCACGGAGATCGTCGCGGATCTCTTGTGCCGCCGCCTCAATACTCGATGTGCTCATCGTAGAATATTATATTCCATTAGTTATTTTAATCAAGT
>CAYNAH010000016.1:0-12816 GCA_964395365.1 uncultured Candidatus Saccharibacteria bacterium
AAAATATACTACTCTCTAGGCAATTTTGTATTTGATCAGTATTTTTCAAAAGCTACCATGGAAGGACTTGCTGTCATTTTGGATATTGAAAAGAAAGGAGATAAATTTAATATAAATTTCAACGATATTCCTGTAGTGGTTGATAGGGATGGGGTGAGGGTAAATAAATAATTACCTCCAATTTAAGGTTATCCACAGAGTTATGAAATTTCGATAAAATTCTTGTAATTTTGTTATTGTAATACCTCTTACATAAACATAAAATATATTCATGAGGCAAAATGACTACATTACAAATGAATATTTAGATACAAAACTTGAACTCATGCTCGTACGCTTTGAAAGACATGTCACGGATCTTGTTACAGGTTTTAATGAAAAGATTGTTGGTGTGTGCGATCATGTTAAATCAATTGATGAAAAGGCAACAAGAATTGACCAAAATGTATCAGAAATTAACAGAAAACTTAACGGAGTCAGCATCGATGTCTTTAATCTTAAAGAAGGGCTAAAGGAAAAGACAAACAAAGCGGAAACCCTAAAATTAAAAAAGCGAATAGTTGTAATCGAAGCAAATATCTTGTGAATACAAGATATTGAATTATGACTAACTTACTGCTAGTATTGTGTTGGCGTCAAGTGAGTGGCTTTTGCTTCTCATGGATTCAGTTCAACTTCTCCAGCTGACGCTTGCAGCCGGTGTGCTACTGCACCGGCTTTTTCTTTTAAAACAAGATATAATATATACATGCATAAAATCAGAGTTGGAGTACTACGTGGAGGACCGAGTAGGGAATACGAGTCTTCTCTAAAGACTGGATCTAATGTTTTGAATAATCTTCCCGTTGATAAATATATTTCTAGAGATATATTGATTGATAAAAATGGAAATTGGTTTGTTCATGGACTCCCTACCACACCACATGAAGCTTTAACTCATATTGATGTCGCTTTTAATGCTCTTCACGGACACTTTGGTGAGGATGGAAAAATACAGCATATGTTTGAGGTCCATGGTATCCCATATACTGGTTCAGGATCTTTTGCTTCTGCTTTAGGTATGAACAAAGATTTGACTAAGCAAGTGTATAAAAAAGAGGGAATTAAAACACCACAGTCAGTTCTTCTAGATACCTTGTCTGATATTAGCAAAGAGGCACATAAAATTTTTAAAAGCTTTCCATTACCAGTTGTTGTAAAACCAATATACGGTGGTTCATCCCATGGAATATCTATTGTAAAAGATGTTAAAGGTTTGGATGAAGCTATACAGAGAGCTTTGGAATTTAGCGATACTGTAATGGTTGAAGAGTATATATCAGGAAAGGAAGCTACTTGTATGGTGGTAGATGGATATCGTGATCAGGAATATTATGCTACACCTCCAGTAGAAATACGACCTGGTTTTGATGCTTTGGTACCAGGTAACTTTTTTGAATCTGAAAAGAAAGAGATCGAACAGTTATCTGTCATTGCTCATAAAATACTAGGTCTCAGACACTATTCTAGATCTGACTTTATCATTCATCCAAAGAGAGGAGTGTTCATACTGGAGACCAATACATTACCTAAATTAACTGAAAAATCTCTTATGCCTACCGCACTTAAATCTGTAGGTGCGTCAGTATCACACTTCCTTGATCACATTATCCAACTTGCAATAAGTGGGAAATAAGGTAGAATCAGGAGGAAAAATATGGGCTCGTAGCTCAGTTGGTAGAGCAATCGCTTTGCAAGCGAAAGGTCAGGAGTTCGAATCTCCTCGAGTCCACAAAGAAAAAAATGAAAAAACTACTATTACTCTCCAGTAGCGGATTTCTGGCCACTAACCCTAAGGTATTCGACAAGCCATTCAAGGATATAAAGACAGCCTATATAACTACTGCTTCAAAGAGCGTTCCAAGTACCGCATATATTGAGAGACATAAGCAGTTCTATAAAGACAATAACTATAATATTGAAGAACTAGATATTGATGGCAAGACAGAAAGTGAATTGGAGAAGATTCTCTCTGGCTATGAGGCTGTATTTGTTGAGGGTGGAAATAGTTTTTACTTATTGAAATCTATAAGAGAGAGTGGTTTTGATAAGGTGATAACAAAGTTTCTTCCGAAGGGATTAATTTATATAGGTGTAAGTGCCGGAAGTTATGTTGCCTGTCCAACTATAGAAATGGCTCTTTGGAAGCATCAGGATAAGTATAACCACCACGATCTAACTGATTTTACTGCCATGAACCTAGTGCCATTCCTAGTAACAGTTCATTTTAAGGAAGAATACAGGGACATATTAAAGGAAAAGATTTCTAAGACTAACTATCCCGTAAGGGTCTTAAATGACGAACAGGCATTATTAATTGAAGATAATGATATCAAACTTATTGGAAATGGAAGTGAAATAAGATTATAAAACTCATAATAAAATACTATGGCTACAATAGAAGATTTTCAAAAATTAGACATTAGAGTAGGTAGGATCATTGAAGTAAATGACTTTCCTGAAGCCAAGAAGCCTGCGTATAAGCTAAAAATAGATTTTGGTTCAGAGATAGGAGTAAAAAATTCATCTGTGCAGATCGTAGCTTTGTACAAGAAAGAAGAATTGATTGGAAAGCTAGTCTTGGGTGTGGTTAATTTCCCATCTCGCAAGATCGGTCCATTTGAATCAGAGGTACTAACTCTCGGTGTGCCAGACAGTGAAGGAAGAGTGATACTCATCACGCCTGACAGAGGCGAATCAAAACTAGGGGGCAGGTTGTTTTAGGCCGCTGTATCTTTAGTAAAAGACGAGACCTATGACCGAGTCTTCCGAGTCCACCATAGTTTCCCTTGAATAGTATTAGTGGTATTATTTTGGTATAAAGATAATCCATGGTAGTTATTCTATGCTCAAAAGAAAGTTATTTATCCTAATTAGTGTATTAATATTTTTATGGCTATTATTTGGTCTTTTTCTGTATATTTCTCAGAATAAAATTTTGTATCCAGCTGATACCACGGCATTTAGCATATGTCCCAACCTAGAAAAATCTGAAAAAATTTCTACGGATGGATTTCGAGGATATTTAACAAAAAGATCGTTAGATAAAATTATTATTTATTATCATGGAAATGGTGGTCGAGCTTGTGATAGGGCATTTATGGATACATTTTTCGGAAGTCTAGGATATTCAACTTTACTTGTAGAATATCCTGGATATGCAGAGATCGATAAAGCTACAACTATGAAGGGTATTTTGGATGAGGTACGCAGTATTAAGGATTATATTGCTACTCAAAAATTCAAGGAAATAGTTATTGTTAGTGAGAGTGTTGGTACAGGACCTGCCGCGTATCATGTTAATCTCGAAAATAGTAATGTGAGTAAATTAATATTGATTACTCCTTACAGTAATATTGCAGATGTTGCATTCCATAGGTTTCCTGTATATCCAATGAGATTTCTCATAAAAGACAATTTCAGACCAGATAAGTGGCTTCTCTCGTCTACTATTCCAATATCTATTATTCTTGCTGAAGATGATGAAATTATTGGAGTAGGATTAGGAAGAAAACTATTTGAAACCATATTATCCTCAAAGAAAGAAATGTATATTGTAAAAGATGCAGGGCATAATTCTATTTACAATAAAGAAGATTTATTTTTAATTTTATCTAATATAATAAAATAAGTTAACTAATAATATAGTACAAGTTTTTAAATATATTTTATGTAATTTCTAAACCACAAAATGTCCGCAACCCCTTCGAGCTGCGGATCATGTTTTGAGTAGGATAGCTGTGCATATTGCAGCGAAGCGCCAGTCGCTACATATACTTTGACAGCCACCATTCCTAAGTTTGACGAGGTTTGTATGGTCATCAGATTCAAAGAATCGACAGACCTCTCCAGTATCACTCCACATTTTCACTCTACTCCATTTGTCCTGGAAGTAGTATGACGTGTAGTGAATGTCTAGGACACAAAGAAATTCAGTCTTAGGATTAACCCATAGACCTAGGTAGGCAGTTCTTCTATAGAACCACTTAAGGCCGATTACAACTCGACCAGGGGATACATTTACATGAGCTATTTCTCCCCGCATAACTTCACCGTACCGTGTTTCAATCTGGAATTGTCCTCCGATGAATCTTCCAACCAGTGTTTCAAGTAAGTGAGCATCTCTGTAGTAGCCGTGCATTTCTATCACCTCCTTCTGTTACTAGTATACCATTTATTACATGCTATAATATTTGTATAAAATAGCATTTATGCTAAATATCAATTTAGTTCTAATAGCTCTAGCAGCCATCATCGTACTATCTTTTTGGATATTCGTTTTCATTATCTTCTATCACCTTGTGAGATTTGGTATCGGTACCCAACCAAAGATATTATCAGCACTATTTATGTTTGGTTCCTTCACTCTATTCTTCCTTAGTGTATTTCTATTCTCAAATATTGATTGGAATTATTTATATGGTCAGATTGCAGTATTTTTTAATAGCAGTTCATTTATTTCAATATGAATTCACTTATAAAACTATTTACTGATTCACCAAATTCATTTCAAGGTCAGGAACCTGGAGAGAAGGTAATCCTATTCCTTAGAAGACATCCTTTTGTTATAGCTATACGCATTCTAGGTCTATTTCTTGCATATATCATTCCACTCATTGCCAGTCTATTCTTTATAGATTTTATTTATACTAATAACTTATTAACTATATATCTGTTTATTATAAGTGTATGGAGTATATTGGTATGGTTTGTCATCTTCTATTCTTTCACAATGTATACTCTAGATGTTTGGATTATCACTGATCGTAGAATTATCGACAGTAATCAACAAGAGTTCTTTTACAGAACTGTAGCTGAATTACATATTTCAAGAATACAGGATATTTACATAAATACTGAAGGTGCTTTTCAAACTGTTATTAACTTTGGAGATTTGTATATTCAAACAGCTGGTACAGAAGAAAGATTTAAGTTTTTACAGATTCCTAATCCGGTTGCTGTGAAGGATGCAATAATGAATCTAGCTTTTCCAGAAGGGAAATAGTACTTATCCACATATTTTACTTGCAGGTGAACGATTGTTCACTTATACTATATTCATATAGGAAATTAATTTAAATATAAATATATGAGTAAACTTCAATTAATTAACAACATTAGAATGGAAATTAAAAAACTTAATAAAGAGATAGATTTGAAGATTATAAAAGGTCTTCCATACAAAGCAGAAGCTAGAAGACATAAGTTCCTTGTATCACAGTTCTATGGATTCTATGAGAATACCAAGAAGAGCTGGTTCCAGAAGACTCTAAATGTATTTGCTAGTTTTGTACTATAATTAATATATGGACGAATACAAGAATAAAATATTTTCTTTCTATGAACGTCAAAAGAGAATGCCCAGCTATGCTGAGATCATGTCTCTTTTGGGTTTTAAATCTAAAAATGCTGTATACAAGCTCGTAAATAAATTAATTGACGCTGGTGTGATGAATAAGGATGATTCTGGACGTTTAACTCCAACTAGCCTGTCTCAAGATGTTAAACTTCTTGGTCTAGTCGAAGCTGGTATCCCAACTATTGCTGAAGAGGAGACTCTAGACACTCTTAATCTAGATAGCTATCTAATAAAAAACAGAATGGCATCATATCTTTTGGAGGTTAAGGGGGACTCTATGATTGAAGAAGGTATAAAGGAGGGAGATCTTGTAATTGTTGAGCGAAGAGATGATCCTAAAGATGGTGATATCGTAATTGCTGAAGTAGATGGAGGGTGGACAATGAAGTATTTTAGAAAAAAAGGAAATTCTGTATTTCTTGAGCCTGCCAACAAAAAATATAAGCCAATATATCCAGAAAACGATATGAAAATATCTGCTGTTGTGAAGGGGGTCATAAGAAAATATTAATCTCTTTTATACTTGTAAAATTGACAATATTCCGCTAGAATATCGGAATATGAATAATCATTTTCACACAATTCCACAGGACAAGGCTCCTGAAGTTTTAAACCTAATAGTTGAGATACGAAAGGGTGAGGCTAATAAGTATGAGTATAATAAGGATTATGGAATCCTAGAGCTTGATCGAGTTCTATATGGTCCTTCATTCTATCCTGTTAACTATTGTGATGTGCCTTCAACATGGAATGAGGGTGATAATGATCCTCTAGACGCTGTTGTGTTCAGTACATACCCAATCGAGCCTGGAACTCTAGTTAAAGGCCGTGTTATCGGAGTTATGGAGATGATTGATAACGGAGAGGAAGACTACAAAATTATATGTGTTAACAAGAAGGATCCAAGATTTGAACATATTGAACATGTAGATCAGCTAGATCTATATGAAAAGAAAGATATTAAAACTTTCTTCGAGACATACAAGATTCCTCAGACTGGTAAGGATACAGTTAAGGTAGGTAACTTCCTAGGACCTAAGGAAGCATATGAGCATATTAAGAAAGCTATGCTTGCATACGAAGTGAAGTTTAAGAAATAATTTATGACAGACGCAATCAAATTAATCTTTAGTTTCTCAATGTGGGTACTACTAGGTATATTTGTGCTTCCTTGCGTCTTTATCGTAACTGTCATATATCCCTCATGGGAGAAGTGGGGATCTGATTTCTAATTGTGTTAATATATTCATACCGTGACTCCGACCATATTTATAATCCTAGGTATAACTGGTGATCTAGCGGGGAGAAAACTCCTACCGTCTCTTTTAAGTTTGTATGTAAAGAAAGAATTACCTAAACAATTTGCAATTGTAGGTTTTTCTCGTAGACCTTTTACAAGAGAAGAGTTCCGTACTTTTATTCGTACACATATGCATGTGAAAGCTGGGGTTTACAGGGAGGAGGACATAAAACACTTCATTGATCATATGTACTATGAACAGGGTAATTTTGATGTACCAGAGTCATATGCTCAATTAGCACAGAGATTGAAGAATATTGATGATACTTTTGGTCAGTGCTCAAACAAGCTTTTCCACCTTTCAACTCCACCTTCACTGTACGAATCAATATTTGTTCACCTGCATCACTCAGGACTTACAGTTCCTTGTGGACCTGGTGAAGGATGGACGAGAATATTGGTTGAAAAACCATTTGGTAATGATATAGAGACTGCAAGGAAGCTTGATAAGAAACTAGGGGAGCTCTTTAAGGAAGATCAGATATTTAGAATAGATCACTATTTAGCAAAAGAAGCATTACAAAATATTCTAACTTTCCGTTTTGCTAACTCTCTGTTTGAACCACTATGGAGCAAGAATCATATTGATAAGGTGCATATTAAGTTGAATGAAAAGATAGGTGTGGGAAGTAGAGGATCATTCTATGATGCAATAGGGGCTCTAAAAGACGTGGGCCAGAATCATGTACTTCAAATGCTAGCTCTGGTAGCCATGGAACCACCTGCATCTATGTCAGCAAATGATATCCGTAAAGAGAGAGCTAAGGTGCTTAATAGTTTACAAACTGTAACTCCTAAAAATGTAACTGCAAGAGTTGTTAGAGGACAATATGAGGGCTATAGACACGAACCAGGTGTAAAGGAGCATACACAGACTGAAACATATTTCCGTATTGAGGCTCAGATAAACAATGCACGCTGGAAGAATGTCCCTTTCTATCTAGAAAGTGGTAAAGAAATGTCTGAGACAAAGACCGAGATAAATATATATTTCAAGAATGATAAAGGAGATCATACATATGAAGATAGGCAGAATGTTCTTACCTTTAGAATACAACCAGATGAATTGATCAAGATTGGATTCTGGGTAAAGACTCCTGGATTTGGTATGGATGTTGAACCATAAGTGTTGAAATTCAAGTACAGTGATTTTCCTTCACATGCAGTTTTACCAGATGCTTATGAGAGAGTCCTATATGATGCTATAACTGGTGACCAGACACTGTTTACAAGTACAGATGAAGTTTTGTTTGCATGGAAGTATATAACTTCAATCATCACTTCATGGTCTTCAGTCCCCCTCTCTATTTACAAAAAGGGATCACAAGAGGTAATATAGTCACATGTTTCAAAATTTCCTATTAAAACAAATGCTTAAGAAGCAGATGAAAGATGTTCCGGAAGAACAACAGGAGCAGATTTTTACAATGATTGAAAAGAATCCTGATTTCTTTATGAAGATAGCGCAGGAAGCACAAGAGAAAATGAAAGGAGGGATGTCTCAACAAGATGCAATGATGTCTACAATGAAAGCACATCAAGATGAGTTAAAAGCTGTGATGGGGAAGTAGGATTTAGGTGGGTAAGAAAAAAGCGGAGCCCGAAAGCTCCGCAATTTGTTGTGATCGGGACACCAATTAAGGCATCCTCTTGATTCGGTAGAACTGTTGCCGATTCTCTTCAAAATCAGCCTTGAAACCGTACTCTCCTGAGTCACCCAACTCAAGTTCTCGGAGAGTGGTCCAGTAATTGAGATCGTTCGATGACTCGAGACGATATTTCACATTCGGTCTCCCAGTGATCGAGAGAATCACGTATGTGAGGCCAGTGATTGGCGTACGCTTGATCGCCACCTTTTCCGGCCAAGCAATTGACTCGAGGTCAAAGCTGTTGAGGACCGCAAGCGTAAGTGGTCCTACAAAGCCAGTGCTTGGTAATCCGTTCTGCAACTGGAATTTCTCGACCGCTGCCTTTGTGAGCGGGCCGAAAAAGTTAATAGCAAACGGACCTTCCTCCTCAGGTCTGGTCTCATGCTCGACTCCCAAGAGTCGCTGTAGCATGAAAACGTCATAGCCGGTACTACCGACTTGCATGTAGTAGTTGAAGACGAATTTCTTCGTCGTAAGGACGATTCCTTGGTTGTCATCGCTGACAAGTTCGGGAAGGATCCCATAACCACGATCATCCCTGAATTCGCCGAACCAATTCCAGTTCAGCCAGAGCTCAGTGGCTTCCGTGAGTCCATCGCTCACGGTTCCAAGAACCATGAATGTATGCTTCCCCTCAGAGACTCTGATGGGGGTGTGCGTATAGAACGACGCACTGTTGCCCTTTTCATCGAGGAAAGGTGTGAGCGGTCCAATCACAGTACCGCTATCGTCGATGACGATCACAGATGTGAGATTGGTTACATCGCCTGTCGATAGGTAGACTGAAATGTCGAGTCCAGGGATGATGATGTCTTCATTCTCCACATTGACTTCGAATGTGCCAAACCTGATCTGGTCTCGGCCTGGCTCAATTACCTGCCACTTGGTCGTGTTTTGGATCTGCACACTTGCCACCGATCCGTTCTTGTTGACCGGATAGAAGTTCCCGAGGATGGGAAAGCCCGATTCGAAGACAACCCTGTCTCCGATTTCGGTCATATACCCATCTGCGCTTGCACCGACAACTTCGAGCCCGACGATCTTGCCGTCTGCGTCCGTAAGGTCGTTACGGAACAAGGCCGAGATAATGACTGGCCTGACAACCCCTTCCTGTAGGAAGATGGGGCCAACCAGAAACGGTCCGTTAGCGGGGGGATAGAATGGCCCCCAACTGACCAACCCGAATTCATCCCCGATGAACAGGCTCTCGATGGGGTTTTCCCACCGAGTATTTCCAGTCACCTGTACCGCGAGGTACAGCGGTGGTGGAAACAATTTGTCGGTTGCCAACGCTTCAACCTGAAGCATTGGCACGATCGCGCCTCCAAGGGCTGGCAAAACCGGCGGTTGCGAGGCTGAACGCAAGATATTGAATGTCGTTGCGTTGCTTGTGAAGAGGGCATGCATAAGCATGGCCCACAGTACGAGTTTTTTCATGATTGTCGATCTACTATTTTGTCTCCAGACTTGTGCATGAAATGCAAAGCCTTCGGACGCCATTTCGCACTCTATCATAGTATATAGTACATGTCAAGATTAAAAAGACTACAATTAGCCATATTTATTATCGTATGTTAATCTACACACTATGTCCCTATCAATCGGAATCGTAGGCCTACCAAACGTAGGTAAATCAACACTTTTTAATGCTCTAACAAAAAAGAGTGTTCTTGTCGCTAACTATCCTTTCGCTACCATAGATCCTTCTGTGGGAGTTGTTGCTGTACCTGATGATAGACTCTGGAAGCTATCAGAATTCTCAAAAACTCAAAAGACAGTACCTGCTGTTGTTGAATTCGTAGATATTGCTGGTCTTGTAAAAGGTGCTTCCGATGGTGAAGGATTGGGTAATCAATTCCTTACAAACATTCGTGAGACAGATGCCATAGCTGAAGTGGTGCGTATATTTGAAGATGATAATATCATTCACGTTGATGGTAAGATTAATCCGATTAAAGATATCGAGGTTATAAACCTAGAACTAATCCTTGCCGATCTTCAGACTGTAACAAAAAGACTATCTAATCTAGCTAAAGAAGTTAAAGCTGGAAAGAAGGAAGCAATACTTGAAAATGGTCTCCTAGAAAGGATTAAAATCTCTCTAGAAGCTGGTAAACTGGCATCATCAGTAGTACCTACAGAGTTTGAAGCTCCATTCATCAAATCCCTTCATCTGCTTACAACTAAACCTTTTGTGTATATTCTAAACAAGAAGGCAGGGGGAAAGAATCTAGATGAGATAAAGGATACTAGATGGGACGCATTAATGAATTTCTTTAGAGAAAATGGAAGTAAGTGGGTAATAGTTGATGCTGGTATTGAACATGAACTTAAGGATATTGATGATAAGGAGAAGAAGGAGTTGAGAGAAGGTCTTGGTGCCAAAGATGATGGTATTGATGATTTAATTAAAAAGGGATATGAACTACTTAATCTCATCACATATTTTACTACTGGAGAAAAAGAGACTCGTGCTTGGACTATAGGTCGTGGTTGGACTGCGCCAAAAGCTGGTACCGCTATTCATGGAGATTTTGAAGAAAAATTTATCAGAGCAGAAGTTATAGAGTGGGACAAGTTAATCGAAGCTGGATCATTTGGAAATGCTCGTGAGAAAGGTTTGATACGAACTGAAGGGAAGGAATATATTGTCAAAGATGGGGATGTGATGGAGTTTAAGATTTAGGCAAAGAAAAAGCCCCCGGATTATGCACGTGCGTCGGGCTTACCTAAAACTTTCTTCTCAATGTGATTGTCCGAGCCGGTCCAATGACATCTGAGAATACTTTCTGTCTAGGCTTTCCGAATCCTGGGGGCAGTCAGTTCGCGTCCATCCTTACGGATAAGTAACAGATTGACCAGTCTTCTGCTACGAATAGGATAACTTTATCATTTTCTATAAAAAAAGGAAGATGGTAGTGTGATAGAGTTTAAGATCTAGTCATAAAAACTGCTAATCTGTAATTGTTGAGGAAAAGAAAATATGGTATGTTACTCCCATGGAAAATATACAAACAATAATAAATATTATAGGCCAAATCATTTTCGGAGGTTACTTCCTATGGAATGGAATAAAGCATTTTAAGGATCATTCTTCATATACAGGTTATGCTGGAGCTATGGGTGTGCCAATGCCAAGTATTGCAGTGTATTTTACTGGAGTACTATTAATCCTTGGTGGGCTAGGCGTTTTGTTTAATATATTTAAAATCATATCTCTCATACTACTCGTAGTATTTTTGATCCCAGTTACATTCAAGATGCATGCTTTCTGGAAAATCTCAGATGCACAGCAGAGGTCTAGTGAAAAGATTTCTTTCCTAAAGAACATCGCTCTCTTGGGCGCTGTATTGCTTATGATGTAAAAGAAAGTGCCGGTCCCTAGTGGACCGGCACAGACACGGCGGGGGAAAAAAAGAGTTGCAAAATCCCCCGATCCTCCTTGTGTGGAGTACTGACTCAGAATCATACTCCAATAGTAATAATACTCTTTTAAATACATAATTCAACTACAAAATACAAAAAGAAAACCGGGCGCTCTCCTGGTAATGGGGTGGGTGAGAGAGCGCCCGGCGGCGTGCTGAGTTGGTTAGACACAGCGAGTCAATTGTCGATGATGAAACCTACCTCCTTGTGCAATTGACTACTTAAACAATACAAGATTTCGATAATTTTGTCTAGGATATATCTAATAATCCAAAAGACCCTTGACACTTGCTTTTTCAAGATGGTGTGGTATAATATCAGAGAATATGGCTAACAGTTCTTTCTCAACATCTTCGGATGAGAAGAGAAGTGCAAGGACGGTAGCGATTCTCTTCTTCGGATTCTTGGCTATTGTTGTCGCGCTCATCGCGGCAACTGAGCCAGCGTTATTTCGGGACCTGCTCAAGTGAGCAAGTCTTGTAACTCGAAAGCTCCCCGACTTCACGTCGGGGGCTTTTTGTTATATGATACAAATTATGGAACAGTATGATCATATTAAAATAGAAAAGAAGTGGCAGAAGGTTTGGGACAAGAAGAAGCCTAATAAGGTGAAGGAGGATACTAAAAAGAAGAAATTCTATGCTCTCATAGAATTCCCATATCCATCTGGAGCAGGTATGCACGTTGGTCATATTAGAAGTAATACTGCTATGGATATCATTTCTCGTAAGAGGAGGAGAGAAGGATTTAACGTACTATATCCAATTGGTTGGGATGCATTCGGATTACCTACAGAAAACTATGCTATCAAAACTGGTATACAACCAGCTATAGTTACAAAACAGAATACAGATAACTTTAGAAAGCAACTGAAAATGTTAGGATTTTCTTTTGACTGGGACAGGGAAATCGATACTACTGATCCTAAGTACTATAAATGGACACAATGGATATTCCTACAGTTTCTAAAAAAGGGTTTGGCGTACAAGAAGAAGATGACGATAAACTGGTGTCCTAAGGATCTAATCGGTCTAGCTAATGAA
>CAYNAH010000017.1:0-12254 GCA_964395365.1 uncultured Candidatus Saccharibacteria bacterium
AGAAGAATTCGGTAGACCAGCTTTCTTGTGGGGGAGAGATGGTGATGGAGTTATCAAGGGATCATGTAGATCTGGAGGTACAGTAAGTGTTGTGGAAATAATGAGAATGGCTCCAGAAGGAACAATGGTTCAATACGGAGGACACTTTGCTTCAGGAGGCTTCGCTGTATCCAATGAAAAGATCCATCACCTAGATGAATATTTGAATTCTGCTTTCGAACTTCTCCTCAAGCAAGACAAAGTCGTTGATCCAAACTATATAGATATGGAAATATCACTTGATGCAGTCAATTGGGATATGTATAGGGAAATAGAAAAACTGTCACCATTTGGTACTGGTAATAAAAAGCCATTGTTTATGTTTAAAAATATTAAAGTAGCGGGTATAAAAGAGTTCGGAAAAGAGAAAAATCATTTAGAATTGTCATTTAAAAAAGAAAATGGCCAGGGGATAAATGCTATGGGATTCTTTATGAATTCAGATACTTTTAAAAATAAGGATGGTAATAGATTAGTAATTGGTGACAACATTAACTTAATAGCAACCTTAGAGAAATCTATGTTTAGGGGTAGAGCAGAGTTGAGGTTGAGAATTGAGGATATCGTTTGACATTCCTTCATATGATTTGTTAATATACCTGTATTACAAACTATATACAAAATGTATGAGAACAATACTAAACATATCATTACCTTCATCACTGGCAAGTGAAGTAAAGAGAGAGGTTAAAGAAGGAAAATTTGCTTCAACAAGTGAGTTCTTTCGACATCTGTTAAGGCTTTGGAATACTGAAAAACTATCAAGAGATTTGAAGCAATCTGAAAAGGATTGGAAAAATGGAAGGAAAAATTGGAAGAAACTTAACTCCGTAAGAGATTTGGTGTAGAATTGCGGGGTGGAAATATTTTACCATTCAAAATTCCAAAAACAACTCAAAAAATTAAGTGAAGAAATTAAAGAACTAGTGATTGAGAAGGAGGCTATATTCAAAATTGATCCCTTTGATTCGAGATTAAAAACTCATAAACTGCACGGTGAATTTTTGGGTTATCTAGCATTTTCTATAAACTATAAGTATAGAGTTATATTCAGCTATACGGAAAACAATAAAGATGTTAAATTTCATTATATAGGAACACATGATATCTATGAATAAAACAACAATATTCACCGATGGTTCATCTAGAGGGAATCCAGGCAGAGGTGGATGGGGTGCTATTGTCGTAACAGACTACGAAGTAATCGAACTAGGTGGTAGAGAGGAGCATACAACTAATAATAGGATGGAGTTGATGGCCGCTATTGAAGGTATACTAGCAGTTAAAACAGAAGAAGGAATAGTTATCAATACTGACTCTTCATACGTCATAAATGGAATAACTAAGTGGGTAAATGGATGGAAAAGGAATGGTTGGTTAACCAAAACAAAGGATGAAGTTTTGAATAAGGACCTGTGGGAAAAACTTGTCGATGCTAAAGAGGGTAAAGACATCGAATGGAATTATGTCGGGGGTCATTCGGGTATAAAGGGTAATGAGCGTTGTGATGAAATTGCTACTTCTTTTGCTGATGGTAGTCCAGTTAATCTATATAAAGGAGAAATTACGAAATACCATATTAAAGATATATTAGATTTGAGTAATATAACTGAGAAGGTGCAGAAGAAAACCAATTCAAAAGCAAAAGCATATTCATATGTAAGTATGGTTGATGGGAAAATTATGACTCATAAGACTTGGTCAGAATGTGAGGAAAGGGTAAAGGGTAAAAGTAATACTAGATATAGAAAGGCAATATCTCTTGACCAAGAGCAACAAATCATTGAGGAATTTAGTAAATATTAAGTTGTTTCCCTATAGATAAAATATAAATAAAAAAATCATTTAGTTTTTATTCTAATTTTATTTAGATTTCATCATCTTCTGTTACTGTGATTAAGTGGAGACAAGACAAAAGATAAATATAATAATTATTAGTGTATCAGTGGTAACAATAATTATCCGTCTATTCTATGTCTCCAATGGTGATAGAGATAATTTGATAGAGAAGTATGGTGGTAAGGAGGTTGTAATAGAAGGTGTGGTGGTTGATGAACCTCTGGTAAAGGATTTTACAAAAACTTTTACTTTTGAGACTTCAGATATGTCAGTTAAAGTATATACTGATCGATATCTGGACTATAGCTATGGTCAAAAATTAAGACTGACTGGTAAGCTTACAACACCATTCAATTTTAAGAGTAATGGTGGTAGGACATTTGATTATATAGACTATCTATTAAAAGATGGAATATATTTTGAAATGAAGAAACCTAAAATTGAAGTTATAGAGGGTGATTATGGTAACTTCATATCTAAAAATCTCTTTCATCTCAAGCAAGCTTTTTTAGCTAATCTTAAAAAAGTTTTAGGTGAACCACATGCTGCGCTTGCTGGTGGTTTGGTAGTAGGGGAGAAAAGTGCTTTAGGTAAAGAATTAATCGATGAATTCAGGAGGGCCGGATTGATTCACATTGTAGTTCTATCTGGCTATAACATTACTATTGTTGCAGACTGTATACGTAGAATTCTATCTTTTCTGCCTCGTAATATCGGAATAATTCTCGGCGGATTAGGAATTGTTTTATTCGGCATACTTGTTGGTGGGGGAGCGACAGTTGTAAGGTCATGCATTATGGCAGTTATTGCTTTAACTGCCACCTTACTACGAAAGGATTATAATGTTGCAAAAGCATTATTTATCGCAGCAGCATTAATGCTCATACAAAATCCGTTAATACTATTATATGATCCTTCATTTCAACTATCATTTCTAGCAACTTTAGGGTTAATACTACTATCATCTCCTATTGAGAAAAGGATTGGATTTATCACCGAAAGATTTGGTATTCGTGGACTAGTCGCTTCCACATTGGCAACACAGATATTTGTATCTCCATATATTCTATATATGATGGGTCAGCTATCTATAATTGGTATTGTAGTAAATATTTTAGTGTTACCCATAATTCCTGCTACAATGCTATTCGTTTCTCTATCAGGAATATTGGGATTTGTATCAATACACATCTCTCTAATCTTTGGTTGGATATCACATCTTCTGCTGTCTTACGAATTGTTTATGGTAAAGGTGTTTGCAAGTGTTCCATTTGCCGCAATTGAGATACCAAGATTCTCATTCTGGATAGTTATAGGTTTTTACTTAAGTTATTTTGTTGCACTAGTAAAATTTCCCTCAACCTTGTCCCAGTTTAAATTTTGGAAAAAGTCTTCAACGTAATTCTTTTTTCCAGATGGTAGATAGTCTGTAACATATGAATGCTCCCACATATCCAGGGCGAGTATGGGTGATACACCTGGAAGATGGCCCATGTGTTGTTCATCAACCCAGCACTGTATCAGTCTGTCAGTTGCTTTGTCATATCCTAACATTGCCCAACCTATGCCGCGTGTCATAGCTAGATTCTTAAATATAGTTAAAAAAGTATCAAATGATCCAGTCCAGTCCACAATCTTCTTGTAAAGTTGAGAATTAGTTGAAAGTGGCTTAGCACCGTCCTCCAGAGTACTAAAATATATTTCATGATTACGCATACCACCGAATTCAAATCCTTGTCTCCTGTAAGCTTCTCTTCTTGCATATTCTGGATTATTTGAATTCTCCACAATCTCATGTATTAAATTAAGACTATTTACATATCCAGCATATAGCTTCAAATGCTCCTCTATAGTCTTACTAGATATGCCTTTTAATTCTGGAATATTAAATTTTAATTCATTAAATTTTTTCATAATCATATTCTATCATGAAAAAAATAACTATAATCATTGTACTTATCCTAATGTCATACCTGTCATTTTATGTATATATTTGGGAGTTTAAAAAACATGATTTTGAAGTTAATTTTTTTAGTTTGAATAGAGGTAGATCAATCTTTGTAAGAACCCCAGGAAACAAGACTATTTTGATAGGGGGAGGTCAAAATTCAGATACCATTCGTGAATTAACAAAAGTCACCCCGTTCTACTCTAAAAAAATAGATTATGTATATATACCCAGTACTACGCCAGCACAAATAGGGGGATTGATAGAGATAATTAATCGATATGAGGTTGGTGAGATTATAATTCCTAAATATATAGCAACAAGTACTGTCCTCACGATATTAATGAAGGAAGTTAGTAAAAAGAAAATCCATGTTGAGAAGGTGGAAGAAGGGGATGAAAGGTATATAGATAATATAGAGATTAAAGTACTATTTCCAAATCAGGATTTTAAGTTTAATAAAACAAGTTTGCCTGAACTAGCATTGAGTTTGGTCTACAATGACACTTCAGTATATTTAATCGGTAATCTATCAAAGACAATACAAAAGAATATTGCTAAAAGTCTAAAGACTAATACCACACAGAATATTGTTGAACTATATAATAGCGCTACCGAATCAAAGGTTAATGATGAGCTATTGGGATTAATAAAACCAAAATTTATCTTCACTACAAAAGAAAAAACCACCAGATTCTATTCTGATGGTTTTTCCTGGAGGATTAAATAATTCCTGCTTTCTTTAGGGTGGCGAATGCTCCGTGCTTCTGTATTGTCTTAAGTGCTCTTGTTGATACTGTTAGATTAAATGACTTCTTTAGTTCTGGAACATAGATCTTCTTTTTCTGAAGATTAGGATATTTTCTAACGATTCCAGTAGGGTTGAATTGAGTAGCACGAGTAGCGTTTGAATAACCGCCTGCGCGCATTGAACCTCTCTTTGTTATTTCACATACTTTAGCCATAGTGTTAGTATGCTATCATAATAATCATATTAAGCAAGTCCATGGATACATCAATTGTCATTTTTCAAATAATCATATTAGTTATGTCTGTTGTGGTACATGAGCTATCACATGGCTATATGGCTGAACTACTAGGTGATCCAACCCCTCGTTTGCAGGGGAGATTGACCCTTAATCCATTAAAACATCTCGAACTTTTCGGATCTTTTATCGTCCCCGTCATAACTGCAATGGCTGGTTTTCCATTCGGTTGGGCTAAGCCTGTGCAATGGAATCCATATAATGTGGCTAATAAGAGATGGGGAGAGCTGGTAATAGCAATAGCTGGTCCAGTTTCTAATCTTGTTGTAGCTATTGTTTTCGGATTAGTAGTAAGAATGTTTGATACTGTCCTACCACCATCTTTCATTCAAATATCAGTGTATATAATATTGATAAATATTATTTTAGCAGTCTTTAATCTAATACCGATACCGCCACTTGATGGATCGAAAGTATTGTTCTCAATACTTCCTCAACGCCTGTTAGGTATACGAGAAATGCTTGAACAATACTCCATATTCTTCTTTTTAATTCTCGTTTTCTTCCTCTGGAGATTTGTTGAACCAATAGTGCCATATATATTTAAGCTAATAACTGGGTTGGTATAGATATACACAGGGGGTCTTGCAAGGAATTTGTACAGGTATATACTTATTACAGTTTTTGTTCGTGGATTGATTCGGTTCGAGGTTTGGCAGAGCCTGGTTGGGTGCATCCGTGATGTGCCTGAATCTGCTATAGGTAGAGTTGTTTGGTTGTGTTCGGGGCGGGGGTCATACGGACCCCCGCCCATTGTCGTATATTTGCCTTTTCTCGCTATTGTGATAGAGTATCCTCACGTTTAAAAAACGGTAAAGGGTGAGTAACCTCTAGGTGAAAACAATCAACCTTTGCAATTATTAGTTTTAAGGTCTTTAGACCAATATTAAGAATGCCAACAATTAATCAGCTTGTAAGAAAGAATCGTAAGAGATTCATTAGAAAGCCAAAATCTGTAGCTTTGACACGAAGTTTCAATAGTATTGAAAATCGTCCAAGTTTCCTAGCATCTCCATTTAAAAGAGGTGTTTGTATAAAGGTGACAACAAAGACTCCAAAGAAGCCTAACTCAGCTATCCGAAAGATTGCCCGTGTTCGACTTTCAAATGGTCTAGAAGTAACAGCATACATTCCTGGAGAAGGACATAACCTACAAGAACACTCAGTGGTTCTTCTAAGAGGAGGTCGTGTAAAGGACGTAGGTCTAAGATACACAGTAGTTAGAGGAGTACTTGATGCTGCTGGAGTAGAGAAGAGACGAAAGGGTCGAAGTCAGTACGGTAACAAGAAGCCAAAGGCTGCTAAGGTTTAATCTGGTAAATTAATAAAATAATAAAATACTATGAGAAGAAGAATAAAGAATAAGCATGTATTAAAGCCAGAACCTACATTTGATAGTGTAAAAGTTGCAAAACTAATTAACTACGTTATGGACTCTGGAAAGAAAGCTACAGCAAGAAAGGTAGTTTACGATTGTTTCGATGTAATAAAGGAAAAGGTAAAGACAGAAACTCCTTTGGAGGTTTTTGAGACTGCGCTTAAAAATACTATGCCTGCAATGGAAGTTCGAGCAAGAAGAGTTGGAGGTGCTAACTATCAGGTTCCAAGAGAAGTTCGTCCTGAAAGACAGAGAGCTCTATCTATGAAATGGATCGTATTGGCAGCTCGCTCAAAGAAGGGTAAGCCAATGGCAGAAAAACTAGCTGATGAGATAATTGCTGCGTCAAAGAATGAAGGTGAGGCAGTTAAGAAGCGTGAAAATACTCATAAGATGGCAGAGGCAAACAAAGCATTCGCTCACTTCGCTTGGTAATTGTATTTACAAGTTCTTTATTACTTAATCATTAATTTAATTTATGCAAAGAGACTATCCACTAGAAAAAGTTCGTAATTTCGGTATCATCGCCCATATTGATGCAGGTAAGACTACTACATCAGAAAGAATCCTGTACTACACAGGTATGATTCATAAGATTGGTGAGGTGCATGATGGTGAAACTACTACAGACTGGATGGAACAAGAGCGAGAGAGAGGTATTACAATCACGGCTGCCGCTATTACATGTTTCTGGAATCCCTCATATATGCCAAAGGAGGATACTTCAAAGAAGGTTCGCTTTAATGTTATCGACACTCCAGGACACATCGACTTTACTGTAGAAGTAAAGAGATCTTTGCGAGTGCTCGACGGTGCTGTTGTGGTTTTCGACGGAGTAGCTGGAGTAGAGCCACAGTCAGAAACTAACTGGAGATATGCTGATGAAAGTAATGTACCACGTCTTTGCTTTATAAATAAAATGGATAGAATGGGTGCATCTTTTGAAAGATCATACCAGTCAATTCTAGATAGATTGAATAAGAAGGCAGTTAGATTCCAGATTCCAATAGGAACAGAAGGAGATCATAGTGGAGTTATCGATTTGTTAAAAATGAAGGCATACTACTTCGAAGGTGAGAAGGGTATTAATATTATAGAAAAAGAAATTCCAGAAAATCTACTAGCTGATGCAAAGAAGTATCATGCAGAATTGATCGAAAAGTGCGTTGAACACAACGACACTCTAATGCAGCAATATCTAGACGGAAAGGAAATACCGGTAGATGTACTAAAAACTGAGATTAGAAAGCTTGTTATCGACAACAAAATTTTCCCAGTGTTTACTGGTTCAGCACTAAAGAACGTTGGAGTTCAGCTAGTTCTAGACGCAGTTGTTGATTACCTACCAGCCCCTACAGATCTAAAGGCGGTTAAGGGTATTGATCCAAATACAGGAGAGGAGATATTCCGAAAGCCTTCTGATGAAGAACCATTCACAGCTCTAGCTTTCAAACTTCAGAACGATCCTTTCGTAGGACAACTAACCTTCTTTAGAGTATATTCTGGAACAATTGAAGCTGGAACATATCTATACAACTCATCAACAGGTAAGAAGGAGAGACTCGGACGTATTGTGAGACTACAGGCGGACAAAAGAGAGGAAGTTAAGAAAGTTTTTGCTGGAGAAATTGCAGCTGCTGTGGGTCTAAAGGATGCTCTAACATCTCATACATTCTGTGATGAGAACAAGCCAATCGTTCTTGAAAAGATTAAATTCGTTGAACCAGTGGTGTCACTACGTATTGAACCAAAGACAAAGGCTGATCAAGAGAAAATGGGTATGGCTCTAAAGAAGCTAAGTAATGAGGATCCAACATTTAAGATTTCATCAAACAGTGAGACAGGAGAGACAATCATTTCAGGTATGGGTGAGCTACACCTAGATATCATGGTTGATCGTATGAAGAGAGAGTTCGGAGTTGAAGCAAACGTTGGTAAGCCACAGGTAGCATACCGAGAAACTATCATGGGTACTGCAGAGGCTGAACATAAATACATTAAGCAGTCTGGAGGTAAGGGTCAATACGGTCACGTAAAGATCAATATCAAGCCTATGGAGAAGCTTGAGCCAGGAGCAAAGATTCCTAAGAATATTAGTCGATATGATGACTTCGAATTCATCGACTCAATCAAGGGAGGAGTTATTCCAAATGAATTCATACCAGCAGTTGAGAAGGGAGTTCATGAAGCTATGGATCGAGGTATAGTTGCTGGATTCCGTATGGTGAACGTAAGTTGTGAACTAACATTCGGTTCATACCATGATGTGGACTCATCAGAAATCGCATACAAGATCTCTGGATCACAAGCTTTCCAGGAAGCAGCTAAGAGAGCAAAGCCAGTTATTCTAGAACCTATAATGAAAGTTGAAGTACTGTTCCCAGATAAGTTCATGGGAGATGTTACAGGAAGTATTTCATCAAAGAGAGGAACTATTGAAGAGATGACAGAGAGAGGACAGGCAAAGGTTCTACATGCTATGGTGCCTCTATCAGAAATGTTCGGATACACTACACAGCTACGATCTATGACTTCAGGACAAGGTTCAGCAACAATGGAATTTGATCACTATGAAGTGGTTCCAAAGAACGTTGAGGCAACTATTATTGAGTCAAGGAAATAGGGAATTCTTCACTAAGTTCAAGAGATTCATAAAAACTCTGAGCAAGACCACCGAAACTGTAGGTGGTTTTGTTTATCTCAATCTCTGCACCACCTAAAAGGGGATTACTGTGTGGTTTTGAGTTATTAAAACCAATATTGTATATGGTAGCGATGATCCCAGGGTATTTATCAATAGGGAAACCAGCTTTCTCCCATTGTTTCTCAATCTGTTTAATCAATATTGCTCCATAGAGATATGAATAGTACCTATCTTTGTCATCCGTCATTCTCTCAAACCTTTCGTTATCAATATCACTAGTTGTAAAATCTAGTATATTTTCAAATTTCTTACCTAAATACCATACAGAACTAGTATCCTTTAAATTATCTTCAATTCTCTTGGCTGTTTCCTGCTTGATACCCATAACACCCCAAGAGAACTGATTTTGATTACCCAGGATCTTCAGAGGAGCAAATATTTGCTTGAATATCTCTCTTTCAGAGAAAAATAGTCTCATTTGTTCAACAACTAATGGGGTTACTATAATACGAGAGGGTACACCAGTTTCTTTGGAAACCCTATCAATTACATCTTTGTCCTTAGCGATAGCGATTTTCAACGTCTGCCACTCTTCGGTGTTAATCCAATCAGCGTTTTTAAGTTGTTCTTTGAAATATCCACGTTGGTTATCAATAACACCTTTAGTATTAGTCCAACCCATACTTATAGAAATATAACCGGCGACTAATATAAAGCCGATGATTGCGAAGACATATACAATTATTTTAAATAATCTATCCATTTACAATAACTATATCATATTGCTAATTGTTGATATCTGAAAAGATGAAAATGCCTATTAGTGGTACTATATACAGAAGGAAAATAATAAAAAATGAAAAAGTGCATATTAACATTGTTAGTTTTAATAACACCAGCAATAACTTTTGCAGAAGTGCCTGACATTGATAAGGATGGGGTGTCAGATGGTTACGACAGTTTCCTCCAAGAGGGCATACGAAATGGAAGTATTCCTGCCGGAATTAAATACCCGATAAGAAACTTTTTACTAGATACTTTAAATAAAGATCTGACACAACCTGTCGGTCCTGAGACAAATACTGATTCAGTGCTAACTGAATATGATAATTCTGGAAAGAAGATAAAAGATTGGAAAACAAAATATGAAAAGAAAGGTCACGCGCGTGGCACATGTGAACCTCCAATGATAAATGTGACTTTCGATAAGACCGATAGTAAAGGTAAACCAAAAGAGCTATTTAATGGTCTAACTACATATCCAGGATACTCAAGTCTACAATATCAAAAAGTAAGATTAGTAGCAGATTGTGATACCTCAGAGTATGGGGGTGGAGAGTATATATACACACAGGGTTTGGGTGGTTCAGTTGATATTCAATTAATGGATTATTCAATGTATAAGATCTTTAGAATGTTCGGTGTTCCGTCAGTAGATCCAGCTGGTTTTGCGAATATATCATTCAAAACTTCTACACCTGGATACGATAACGCTAAGTTTCCATACCTTATCTTACAGAGAGATAATGAGCAAGATGATCAAATACCATTTACTAAACAATTTGGACTGGATAAGAATCTTATAGAGGATGGAAAATTTGAGAAATGGAGCGGTTGGATTCCAAATAACAGTAATTTAATATCAAATCATCTTGACATGATACATTATTACGATGTTGTGAATAAAAAACCTGTATCAATAGAAATGGATGGGGAGACGGGTATAAGATATATGATACTGTCCAGATTTCTTCAGGTTGGAGATCATGGTTCTTTACATAACGAAGACTACGCTAAATCTTTATCGACAGGGAAATGGAAACCCATCATCTATGGTTTTGATCTATCAATGTATTCATGTGAAATAGAGGGATCAGATGGGGTTTTGTCATACATAAACCTTGCCCCAGAACAGAAGAGACAGGAACTATATAAAAATTATTATAAAATAGGTAGAGAAATATTTGGTAATCCAGATAACCTATATAAAATGCTTCTTGTGGTGGACCAGTATCCATTTTCAGTTAATAAGACACATTTAAAGAGATATTTGAAACAAGCATTCTATGTTTATTCTAAGTATTACACTAGTCCAATGTTTGCTTTTGACACTAACCAGACATACAGTACCTTGAAGCCAGTTATGCCATATGGCTCAGAAGCGGAATATGTGAAAGAAAAAGTAATTCTCGGAAACTCATGTGGCGCGTCAAGGGAGAAAAATAATCACATTAAAGTCGTATTTGATCCAAATATTAAAATTGAACGTGTACTAGGAGATAATTCTGATGGACTTTCTATTCAAGGGGTTGCTAGATTTACCATTACCGCAGATGAGGATACACTGTTGCCGGAAAATAATATTTTGAATGTTGATTTTGTCTCTAATATAAATGGTGAGAAATTATATACAGGATACGAACCTGAAATCTATCAGTATACCAATCTAGAAGATGTAGTGGGACCATATATGTTATTAAAAAAAGGAAAGACAGCTTCGTTTCAAGTTGTGTTCAGAGGACTTTCTGCGGTCTCAGATTGCGATAAGAATGGATGCCGTTTATATGCAATACGAGAATCACAATACGCTAAGATTAGAAGTATTAATCTAAGTAAGAGATATAGTCCATTTCTATTACCTGATACAAGATCAAATGTTATAACCCTCGGTACATTTGCAATGACAGGAGCTGATGAAGAAAGAGTGTCTATACCTGGCAAAATCTCAAAAGTTGAAATACCTGATATTGTCGAAAAGGGTAGATATGTAGATGTTAATATACAGTCTACGGTTGGTAAGATAAATATAGATATATATGACAGACAGGGTAAGTATCTTGTGAAAAATATTAACACAAATTACACTCTCCCTGTAAATGGAGGGCAACCAAATTCTAAATTCCGATGGCTTGTACCGTATGATATTGAAAGCGATATGTATACTATTAAGATAACAGATTCTAGTAATCCTAAAGTCTCAAGTATTTCAAATAAGTTTGATGTTATAGATTACACTGAAAAAGTCACTGGTTCTGTGACACTAGTTGGTTCTTCAACTGCGGAGATTGTATATGTTAATCAAAAAGAAAATGCTATTAAGATTAGCTTCACAATAAAAGTAACTCCATATGAAGATGGATACCTTGATAGTTTATATGTATATGCAAAAAGAACATTACCTCAAGATGAGCTATCACAAATCGCAGACGGTCTAGCTTTTGGTTATCCAGTTGATGACAAGGGAGAATATCTTAGAGATAGGGTTGCATTAAAAAAGGGAAAGGCAACAGATGTAAAAATAGTAGCTACTATGCCTACAAAACATATGTTCGGTGGTCAGTATATTTTCTCACTCTATGC
>CAYNAH010000018.1:0-12156 GCA_964395365.1 uncultured Candidatus Saccharibacteria bacterium
ACTTTGTAGTATATAAATGGATCTTCATTTACGTCTGTATGTCTACCTGTCACACAGAGAGTGACTTCTGCTCCATTACGTGCCATAGCTTCACATGTTTTCATTATCTGAACACCATGTGCTTTTTGTGTAGGTAGTCTAATATTTGCTAAGTATAGAATTTTCATATGAGAATATATACCTGAAGAATACATCAATTCTTAGATGCTGGTCAAATGCTTTTCTAGCCTCTTTTTGCATATTTAACCACTCACCTTCAGTTAGATTATTATAGAATCTATATATTATATTATCTAGATTTTTAATATCTCTATATGAAACTCTAATTGTGAATTTAGAATAGTCTAATACATCTTCAAGTGGAAGTGGGCAATCAGTATCAATTAATACTGGGATACGTCCTAAACTCAATGATTCAAAGAATCTTACGGAGTAGTTTCCATCACCCTTTGGTGCAAGAATGAAATCACTATTAACAATATTACTTCTATACTCTTCTCTAGCGGATCTTGGATCAAGCTTGATCGTTGATTGATTGGCACTATAGAATGATCGGATAATAAAATTAGAATTAACCATCTTTGATTTGCGTATAATATCAATAGCTCTTTTTCTAAAGTATAGACCTTGTCTATATGGTCCATGTAGTAAAACGAGGTTTTTAATTAAAAAAATAGTCTTTTGTATTATGCCTGATACACTTGCCCAACCACAGAAACCCGCAGTTGGGATCTTTGCTTTGCTTCTATATACCAATTCTTTACCATATGATAGGTCAGCGGCATAAGCTGGGATAATAATTTCATTATCTCTTTTATCTTTCTTATACCTAGACATACGTAATATTATTGAATTTGGTATATCAATATCTTCTGCTGAATCTCCTATAGCAAAAATGATTATTTTCTTAGAGAACTTTAAGGACAGATTAAGGTATTCATCCATATTTTCCTTATTACTCCTTACCCTAAAATAGTTATGAGGAATGAGAATATAGTCAGCTAACTCTACCCTATCTACAACCTCAACAAAAGGCTCCACAACATCATCAAAAATATCCTGATCACCAAATATATTTTTTCTTTTTTTAAATCCTAAATTAGGATTTAGTATCTCTAAATACTCGAGATTATCGACCAACCTACCAATATACACTTTTAACAAATTCTTATTCATTTTTTGTATATACAGCAACCATTGAAAAGTCATTTCTTCTTACGAACCTTGTACATACTGTCATCATATACAGTAATGAATATATAGCAAAAGCGAATATCATAAAAGATAGGTTGAGTATATTTCGATTATTCTTAAATCTCTTTAATAGATGCAGTGACCCCAATTCATACATTAATCTTGGAGGTTTATAGAACCAAATTGATGTTTTACTGAAGTTTAAGGATGAAAGTAGCAAGTCCAGATTATTTTCTGAAAACTGAAATGTGTGATATGGAGGGGTAACTGATGAGCATGGAATTTTAAATACTTTATCTAAAGCAATAGTTATTTTAGCCCAAGCACAATCTAGATTCGGTGTTGAGATAATCACCAGACCATTAGGTTTAAGTATACGATCACATTCTTTCATAAATTCCTTAGGTGAAAGTACATGCTCTATTACATCACCTAGAAAAATTACGTCGAAAAAATTATCTTCATATTTTGCATCATTTAATATTCCTTTAAATATCTTTAGACCATGCTTTATACCTATATCTGCTGTACCGCTATTTAACTCAACACCATATACTTCAAAACCTCTTTTATATGCATGGTACATGAATTCCCCATTTGAACATCCAACATCTAATAGATTACCTTTGATATTATTTTTTTCTAAATAGTTTAGAATATCTCTTGTCTTTTTATCTGGTTTTGTTTTTGCGAGATCCTTAGCTTTATTACCTTGATAGCCTGATTCCTTAGAATATATATCTTTCTTGAGAAAATCAGGTTTTGGTAATGGATTAATGTACACAAGGTTACATTTATTACACTTACACAGACTGTATCCATCCTTATTCAAAAAAGGAACAGTATTGCTATTACAAATGTGACATGTATTAATCATTGTGCATTATTAAAAGACTTTAGTAATTCCCTTACTCTAGCTTTGGTTGAATGATCATTGATAATTGATTGATATTCAGCGTCATTAGGAACAACATCATTAATCCTGCGAGCGATTTCATCCAATTTAATCTTGAAATCTTCAAGCGATGTAAACTCAGTAATATTTCTATACTTAAACTTATTATCACCCTCGTTATATATACTAATCTTCTCTGTCATCAAATGTGCACCACTAGCAAGTATTTCCCAGAAACGAGCTGTATCAAAACCACCACCGCCTATCGATATACCAACTTTAGTTCTTGAGAGAATTTCATAAAATTCATTTCTTCCAGCTCTTTTACTATTATCATCAAAATTAAAACCACTAGTTTTATCAGTCTTACATACTAAATTATTATTTTTACAAAACTCTTTTAGATATTGTTGTACCTGCCTTCTTAAGATTGGGTACTCATCCTGACCAAATATACAAGTGAAGTCTATATCTCTTTTTATATTCTTATCATAATGAAGACGATATCTTCTCTCTATACCAAAAGGAAACGGTATGATGTTTTTAATATATGGTCTTTCTCTTCTAAAATACAATTTACACTTTGATAGCATATTTAGATCAATCGCTCCATTACCTTTGTATACTCCATTTTCTACTTCATCAAGGATTTTGGCATCAAATCTATTATTCTTCCCCAGCTCAGAACCATCAACAAATACTGTCTTACTCCACATACCTATCTTCTCTGCAAGATTAAAATTTGCACTACCCTTACCCCAACAAAGTATTACAAGATCAGAAGAATTGGCATAGCTTATGAAAGCATCTTCATTTCTTTCGTACTTAGATAGATCAATTGGGCTTGGATATTTTGTTGTAACTACAAGATCTAGATCGGATTGTTCAGACTGGAGATCAATTAATCCATCGACAACAGTATTTGCCAAATAGTCACTCTTTAGAACTGGCAATATAACCGCTACTTTCATAGGAAATACTATATCACAGGCTTGAACAAAGCTCTATATATCTAATTACAGTATTTTTAACACCAAAACGAGATTCAAGAAAGACTTTAGTGTTCTTTGCTAGCAATTTAGTATATTCCCTATCATTTTTCATTTTTAAAATAGCATTTGCAATTTCATCAACATTACGTGGTTCTACAACAATACCTGTAACCTTATCTTCAAATGCTTCGGGTATACCACCACTTCTTGAACCTATAACCGGTACACCGTAGGATTGGGCCTCTAAGAGAACCAGTCCCAAACCTTCGAAATCACCATCATCTGGAAGTGTGTATGATACTAGAGTAGAGACATTTGCAATCTTGTAAAATGGGACTATATCTTTAACCTTACCTAATATATGCACTGTTTTTTCTAGACCAAGGTCTGATACAAGTTTAACCAAACCATCTTTTTCTTTACCATTACCAATTACAAAAAGATGAATATTTTGATCTTTAATTTTGGATATAGCTTGTATGAGAAATTCCACCCCCTTTCTCTTAACCAGTCGACAAACGGATACGATGACAAAATCACTATCACTTAAATTATATGTCTTTCGTATTTCTTGATCATCACCTTGATTTTGATACAGGAGTGATGAAGGTACTACTGGATATATGACTTTAATGGACTTTTCATTTAAACCATATTTCATGAGCGTAGCCTGTTTTGTATATTCACTTATAGTTATCATACTACTAGCATTCTTAAAGGTATATTTCTTTAGAAAGAAAGTTTTAAAACTACCAGATGTATCATTTGCATCAGTACCATAGAAAGATACTATGGTCTTCTTTCTAAAAACCTTTCCCCAAAATACAACCCAGAAACCCACGGGGAATAGATTAAACGAATGGAATATATCAAAATCCCCCATAGACCAGAACCTTTGAAAAACTTTTAGACCAACATAGAGAAAGTTGATACCACTTACCGTCTTTACTCTTACCTTTTCACCCAAACTCTCCTCTCTTGGATTCTTATTATCAAATATTAAAACTTTTATACTCTCAATCTGATCTTGCTTTGATACTGCTTCTATCCACTCAAAAGAATATGTTGATATCCCTCCACCTGTGGGAGGATAGTCTGCACCGAAATAGTGAATTTTCATATGTGAATCATACTAACATGGAGTCATATATGCGGACAACAAGAATGCCGCCCTCGCGGGGCGGCACAAGTCACAGATTAGGTTGACCTGTGATTGATTCTCCTGACCACTGAAAGTGGCAGAACTCTGAGAGCCAAATGCCGTAAGACATTGGCTATGATCCAACGAAACACCGACCGTTGGTTGTCGAAGGGATGGTTCTCTTGAACCTCCTCGAAATGTCCGATGCACGTAACAAGGATTTCGCAGTCTGGGAATACCTTCTCCCAGACATAGCGTGCACTCCTTGAGTGCCATTCTCCGGACACAAGGAGAATGGTTACAGGATTGAGACCCTTTGCTTTTAGTGCATTGCGGATCATCAAAGCTTCATCGACAGTATTGTCCACAGCTTGCCCGACAATGAGTCGTGACTTTAGGCCTCTCAATATGCTCGATCGAAAGGCATTCTCGTATCCACCACCATCTCCGTGTGGTCGAGAACAGGGACAACACATCACGTAAGCATGACGGAGAATTATTGCGAACTGCAATGCTATCTTGTTCGTGCTTGCTGTGCCGCAAGTCAAACAAGAATTCAGCGTGCCATATGTCAAAGGCACAATCATGTCAACTTCCGACGAAAGTATGTGACTTTCAGTATCCTCAAACCTCCACAATAAAGTCAGGGACCGAACAAAACGGTTCATGCAAACCCCCTTTCTGGCTATAGCCATACTGAATATACATCATTAGGTATGATATGTCGATTTCCTTTATTCAATTAAAAAACCCATTCAGTTTCCTGAACAGGTCTCGTGATTTTTCCTAACTTCTCGCAATGTTCAGCCTTTGATGTACGCTTCGGCGGCGCTGACGATCTCGAGGGCCTTCACACTCGCTACACCGGTGTAGGTCTCGGGCTTTTCGAGCATTGTTCGCGTCTCGCCAGAGATGGCATCCCAGATCTGAGACATAAGCGTGTGACTGTGCTGATGCTCAAGCGCCCACTTCGTTGCCTCAAGCAACGATACCTTCTCCTGTTTGGAGTGTGGCACCGCCACATGGTTGACCAACTCATGAGCATCACCTTCGTAGCCTGCCATTTGCAAGGTAATGTAAATCGGCTCCGCAAGAATGGCGTCACCCTGGGCTTCAAAGTTTCGCCGGAGCGATACTTTGTCGACAGAGATACGTGAGATAAACGGCTTTCCGTTCGCCTCACGTAACATAGTGTTAAGCTGACTGACCAAATTGACCACAATCGTCGGAAAATCCCGAGCGATCGAGCTGCCGACCAAGTCACGCTGATGTTCGCTCACCATCGTTGCAAGGACCTTGCCGAATTCGACTTGGTTCTTGATCCATGTCCCTTCAAGGTTCTCGAAATTAATCGGGTTCCTCTTGTGGGCCATTGTCGATGATCCGACCTGTCCTTTTTCGAAGGGTTCGCCAAGTTCGGCGATCTCCGTCCGCATCAAGTGCCGGCCGTCCCGACCAAATTGGCCGAAAGCAGCAGAGAGTTTGATGCAAGAGAACAGATAGTCAGCGAGAGGTTCCGGCGGAATAATCTGCGTACTGATCGGCGCGGCTTTGAGACCGAGCTTTTCGAGCACACGCTCTTCGAAGGTTTTGTCACCGCAGCGAGCTGCGATGCCGAGACCAACTTGAGCGTTATAAACGCCGACGGCTCCGGAGATTTTCCCCACCAGTTTTTCCGCAGCACTGTTGGCGCTTTGGATGTTGATGAGAATCCGACTGAGCACAGTTGCGAACCAGAAGCCGACAGTGATGGGTAAGGCATGCTGGCCGTGAGTCCGACCAATCTGCGGCGTTTCGGCGAACAGTTTGACCTGTTCAGCAAGGTGCCCAATCACTCGGTTCGTGAGTTGCCTCACGACTTCATGTCCTCGCACGAACTGCAAAGCTCGAGCGGTGTCGAGTGCATCGTAGCTTGTAAGCGGAACGTGGATCCATCGCCGAAGCGTCGGATCTACTTTCTCTTGCGCAATGCGAACCCAAGCGCGAATATCATGCTTGGTCACCTTGCGTTCCACTTCGTCGACTTCCGTCGTTGAAATGGCAAGAAGTTGCTGTTCAATCTCAGGCGTGAGCAGGGCAATGTCAGATTCGGGAATGACCCCGATTTCAGCCAGCGTCCTCATCGTTGCGATTTCAACTTCGGCGACAGACCTGAATAGGTTGTCATAACCGAAGCATGATTGCAGGTCCTTCGGTTGGTACCGAGGGTTACCAGGTAGTGTTAGATTCATAATGTTGTTGCTCCGTTTGTGCTTATGACCTGACTGACGTTAATCAGCTCTATTGAAACATTAACTAAAAAATAGTATTAAATCAAATCTTTTTCCTTCAATTTTGATCGTAGTGGAAAACATATCAGAGTATGACTAGAACGCATAACTTTAATTTTTGCGTATATTTGCTTAAAAGTATTGATCATAAGTACTATTAAAAACGGTTGTATTGGTAGCCTGTATCTAACATATGATACTGGTCCTGTGAGGATAGCAAAGTACATGATTATGATGATAAAAAGTATAGATATTTTTCTGTTATCCTTTATGAAAATTGAACATAGAGCAAGAATTAGAAGAATACCCCATATCATTCTTTCTACAAAATATAACCATTCTGACTTCAATATTTTAAATACTTCCCTAACATTACCCTTCAATATTTCACCGCTAATATTATGATATTCAATATTACTCTCAGTAATACCGAGAATCGCATCTTTCATAACAAAAGCATTTTTGATACTTGAGGATATGAAGAATGGTATTGTCTTAACTATATGGAATCTAGTGTATCCCCAAAAATCATCCTTAATGTGCTTGGATGAAATATCGCCGAGAACATCAATATACTCACCTCTCCTTAATTCATCATCATTTAATACTTTAAAAGGTAGATCTTGTTTGAGTATATTTCTCGCCTGTTCTGGGTTTATGTTTTTAGTATAGCTATAGTACTCAGGAAGATTATAGTGAAAGAGGTTGTAACTAGGTAATGAAGATAGCGTTACTTTATGAAATAGTTTGTAGTTTCTAATAAACCAAGGTGAGAGTATTAGAGAAGAGAAAATGATGAGTATTACAAGGTTCAATATTAACTTCGTATATTTTTCTTTTTTAAAATTAAATACAAAACATAGGATTAAAACTATTGGTATAAAGTACAGGGAAATTGGACGTATTAGTGTCGCTGATCCCAGCAACAGTCCGGATAATGCAGAATTCAAATAGGAGATATTTCTGAAGAATATTAAGTAAATTGAAAGTATGAACAAAAAGGTAAATGGTATATCTGAAGCCGCTGTGATTGTATACACAATAACTGATGGTTCAATGAGGAAAAGTATTGCTGCAAATATTGAGTACTTATCTGAAAGAAACCTTTTACATATTTTATATATCAATATCGATATACCTATAGTACAAAGTAGTTGAATAAAAATAATAGACCAGTAAGTTTGGAATATACCCTTTGATATAGCTAGAAGTATGGGGTAACCAGGGGTACGGAATACTTCATGATTTATATTATCTTGTGTATAGAATCCTCCATGCAATATGGACTCTGATAATTTAAAGTATTCCACAGCATCAGATCCAACAAACGGAAGGCTGCTATCTTTTAAATTAATTAGACCAAATACTATTGGCAAGTATACGCAAAGAGAAACTGCAATGATTATTTCTATATTACGACTTAGTTTTTTCATATAATTTCCCTGATTCTTGATACTCTTTTTCTTCCCCAACACTTTCAATATCATACTTTACACCATCGATAATACTCTTAGCAGCTAACAAACCCATTTCAAGAGAATGATCCTGATTGTTATATCTAAACCTTCCTGGTCTACCGATATAGTATAGGTTTGAAAAGCCATTTAAAAATTCCTTAATATGATTTAGATATTTCTTATACTCCAGATCATATATTGGATAGACATCCTTAAGCTTAATTAAGTAATATCTTCTCACATCTCTCTTTTGAAAGAACTTCATCCTTTCAAAGTGTGTCATTGTAAGATCAAATAACTGTTTTTCAGTCATATTCCAAATATGATCTCCTTCAAAGCAGAAATACTCTACAAATATTGATGTTTTACCCTTTGGTGACATGTCTTTACTAAAGTTCTTCATTTCACTAATTCTTGCAAAAGGAACATTTTTATCAGGAAAATATATCCATTGATCCTTAGTTATGGAATCTTTATCAATTGTAATGAAAAGATATACTTGACTCCTATGTTTTAGAGCTTTAGCAGACTCCACTAATGAATTATCGACTTTCGGTGAAAGTAGATTTACAAAAGTAGGTAGAGGTATTGTTTCCACAAGATTATCGAACTCAATAATCATGTCACCGTCTGGAGTTTTGACTAGGACTTCTATAATCTTTCCATCCTTATGGATAAATTCTTTAGTGTAAGCATTCAATATTACTCTATACCCTGCCTGCTTTATTTTACTCAATATAGTTTCATATATGAGACCAGTACCATACTGAGGATAGTAAAATGTATCAACTAAACTTTTCGGAGAGTTCTTTGAATGTAAACCAAACAATCTCTTTACTGCATCAGATATTACCTTAAAAAGATTGAGCCCTTTAATTCTCTGTGTAGCCCAGTCTGGATGTATTGTATGAGATGGAATACCCCAAATCTTTTCAGTATAGTGAATCATACTAAAAAGTCCGAGGCCCTTACCGAAATTAGCGTAAACATAATCTTTAAAGTTTTTAATTGGTGATTTAAAAATTCTGTATTTAATCTTGGCAAAAATATAGTCCAGACTCATACCAATTGATTTTAGTATTCCTAAATTACGCAATGCTTGAAAAAAGTTTATAGGGTAATCATAGAACTTCCCATCTATATATTGTCTAGTTTGTCTTTTAACAGATATCCATTTTTCATTGATTATATTTTCAATGAAAATATACAACTTAGGATTCTTTGAAAAGAACCTATGTGGTCCATTGTCAGTTCTGAATATATATTTATCTTCCTTATATGTATATGTTTTTGATAGTCCCCCAACAGCTGATTGTTTTTCTATGACAATAAAATCTTCTTTAGCATTACAAAGCTCCATTGCACAAGAAAGGCCTGCTGGGCCAGCACCGACAATTAGAGTCTTTGTTCTTATCCTTTTTACCGTTTCTTTCGTATCAGTATTCATATTTTTTGTTTTTAACTCAACTCCTTAATAACTTCAACAATCATTCTATCCAAGTTTGATCTTTCTTCTACTGCCTTACGTAAATATTCTCCAATCTTGGCATATGATTTATTTACATACACTTCCAATATCTTTTTAGCCAAATCTGAAGAGTCTTTTTCATTAAAGATTAGTTCATCTTCGTATATTCCAATATGCTTCTCAAAAGCTCTATTACAAACAACTACAGGCATACTAGCTGCCATAGCTTCCAAGACTGTCTTATCAAGGCCGCCCGTAGGGGCCATATTAACGCATATATCATTTTTCCAGTAGTATGATGGGATATCCTTATTTGATACAGAACCCACAAATACAACCTCATTTGTGAGATTATAATCTTGAATCTTCGTTACTAGCTTCTCCTTGTATTTAAAATCAGAATGAACAACAGGCTCACCGACTATACTGACATTGAATGCAATATTGTTGAGTTTAATAACTTTAGCGGCATCAATTAAAGTCTCTAGGCTCTTAATTGGTGTTATTCTTCCAACAGTGATAATTTTTAATACTGATGATGCATTTGAGGTAATATCTTGTGGCTTTTTAAATCTATCTAGATCAACTGATTGACCCATGTATTTAACCTTATCACTCTTAATTCTAAAACTCTCTGGAGTTGCAGTGAATATTATCTTAGATAGTATATGCGCCAACCTCAATTTTAAATCTACAGATCTATGAACATACCAAAGTGTCACCATCTTATCCATCATTGTCCACACGAACCAACCAGTGATGACATATACTGGACTCATATGGCAAAATACAACATCATAGTTATTTTTCTCAGAAATACTATATGACCAAAGAAGTTTAAGGGATTGAATCTTTGAACCCTTCTTAAGACTTAGAACCTTAACATTATCAGGTAGACGATACTCACCAACTTCAAGTGCTATAACGGTTACCTTAGAACAATTACGTGCAAAGCGTAAGATCCAATCATGGAAAAAACCAAAATATCCATCATTAATATCTAGTTTTTGTGTAACGATGAGTATTCGTACTCCATTGGAGTTATATTCTTTTTTCTTGAAAATGAAGAACTTGTATATTAAAAATGATTCTATAGCAACAAGTGCTCCGGATATTATTTGTGCAATGACAACTGGCTTTAGGAAGAAGATTGGATCATGCACTACAAACTTCAAAATCAGAGAAATTAATATTGTATTGATAACTACATTAGCTAGAGATACGAGGAAGTATACAGTTATCTGTCTTAATCCCCTATTATGTGGATCATTGAACGTCCAATATTTTTGGAGTACGAAACTAACTATGAATGCAAATATGAAGGCAATATTTACACTTACAATATAGTTTAAATGGAGGTTATCTAGAATATGAAGTAACACTAGATCTATCATCGCTGCTGTGCCACCAGATATTAGATATTTAATTACGGTGTTCATATATTTTGTATGATTCCTCGAGCAATATCCAGCTTATCCCAGGCCACAATAGTTGCCCCAACTTCTTTTGCAATACCAACATCGGTAGATACTATCTTTAGACCAAAAGCTTGTGCTTCTTTAAATACCATTCCGTAACCTTCATACCATGAGGTTACTAGTAGTATGTCACTTCCTTTATAGTATGGGAGTAAGTCTGTCTGCCAACCTTCAAATACAACACCGTTCTCCATACCTAGCTTTTTTGCTTGTGATTTTAGTGAGCCCATTTCTCTTCCTGATCCAACTATCACTAATCCAGCTTGAGGTTTTTCCTTGTGTACCAATGCAAAAGCATCAATAGCCATTTTAATATTCTTCTCTGATTCTAATCTTGAGACTAGAATGATTATTTTATTAAATTGACTATATTTTTGTCTTAAATCAAAAGATGCTTGAGTGGTGTTGATTTGAGTATCTATTGGTTTGACTATAATCTTATTTGAATCAACACCTCTCTTTACCAGTGAATCAGCAATTCTATTCGATACAACTCTTATCACTTGGGCATGTGGGATTGTAAAATGAGCGATAAAGAGTCTTATACGTTTCAATATAGATATTTTTGCAAAGTACGGACTATATAGATCAGTATGTATCTGGATTAAAAGTTCAGAACTTCTCTTTAAATTCGCCAAGCATTTTCCAACTAATGCAGTCTCAAATGGATCCTGGCAAGTAACCAGCAGTGGGTCAACCTTTAAGGTATCCTTTACTATCCTTTTTCCAATTCTGCATGCATCTGAAACATAATTCCATCTTATATGTGAATTAGTTGAATATACAATGCAATTATCTGATATCTTTTGCTGTGGCAACTTTCTTCTTGAAAAGATAGTAATGTGTAGTTCCTTATACTGTTTAGCGTATTCCTTCATTCTTAATCTAACTGCACTATTCTCATTAAAAATGAGTTGATCAGTTGAGATCATTACTACAATGTGTCTAGAGTAGTCTTTATATTCAGTATTATAGTTTTGCATATAGTGAAAGAATTTCTTTACCTATTTCTTCCCAAGTATGTACCCAACTAAATTTTCGTATCTTTTCTGCCTGTAACTTTCTATTGTTTATATCCGACATCCAAACTATTTTCTCTCTTATATCATTTTCATTCATAGGATCTACAAATACAGCACATTCTCTAACTCTGTCTGCAATACCAGTTTCTTTGGTGAGGATAAATGGTGTACCAACTCTTATAGCATCAAAAATCATGTTTGGACTTATGTCGCCAATTGAGGTAAGTATTACAGCATAT
>CAYNAH010000019.1:0-7664 GCA_964395365.1 uncultured Candidatus Saccharibacteria bacterium
CCATATTTCTCAACAACAATCATTAGATCTGGGTAGTTCCTAAGTCTTTTTGACATCTTCTGGCCATCCTCTGCTAGGACTGTTCCATTAACTACAACATTTTTATATGGTGATTTACCAAACAGAGCTACACCGAGAACAAGCATGGAATAGAACCAGCCACGAGTTTGATCTAATCCTTCTGCTATGAAGTCTGCTGGATATCCCTTTGTTCGACCTAGGATCTTACTGAAAGGTCCTGGTTTTGGATTAAAGTCACATTTATTAAATGGGTAGTGTGATTCACCAAAAGGCATTGATCCGGATTCGAACCAGCAATCAAATACCTCAGGTATTCTCTTCATCTTATTACCCTTTTCTGAAACAAGCTTTATGTCGTCTATAAATGGACGATGTAGATCAAGTTCATATTCAACATTATGTGGAAGTGGGTGGAAGTCTAGTTTACGTGGCTTACCATTTTTATTAAAATGATCAGCATTACCACGAGCTTCTATTGCCTCTTTTCTATTCCATCCTTGAGTCACTGCATCTAGAAGAAACAATGGGGTATCGTGTGAAATGATTAGAATATTTTTACCAGAATATTTTTGATCGATATCGTAGATGAAATCCCCCATTCGTTTCTTAATATCGACATAGTTTTCTCCACCTTCAGGTCTCTTATCGAAGCGATCAGCATGAGCAAAGTTTTTTACATAGTCACCGAAATCTTTATTGTTCCAGACACCTGCATTTATTTCATGTATTCTTTCATCAATAATGATCTTACTTTTATCAAGTCTTACTCTTGATGCTATTATCTCTGCTGTTTCTTTGGTTCTTACAAAAGGTGAAGTGATTATGAGATCAATCTTTTTATCAAAAAGCCACTTACCTGCTTCTTCTGCTTGTTTCTTTCCATTTTCTGTTAGGTGATGTTGATTAGTTGCAAGTGAACTTACAATCATCTTCACATTATTATCTGACTCTCCATGTCTGCAAACATAGTATGTATTGTTAGCCTTACTGTATTTCTTTAATTCCTCTACTGATCCAAGTACATGACACTCTTCTGTATTTTCTTCTTTCCATACTGGTAGTGGTGCACCCCAAAAGCGAGATCGGGATATTGCCCAATCACGTGCTCCAACAAGCCAATTTCCAAATCTTCCCTCTCCGACCTCTTCTGGAACCCATTTAACCTTACTATTTTCTTTTACTAGTTTATCTCTGAGTGAAGTTACTTTTACAAACCATGACGAAGAAGCGTAGTTGAGAAGTGGAGTGTCACAACGCCAACAATGTGGATACGAGTGTATGATTTTCTCTTTTGCAAACAATGTCCCTTTTCCAGCAAGGTATTTTATTACCTCTATATCTGCTCTTTGGTGTGCATCTTTGTCCTCAGCAGTATCCTTAGGCTTTACTGCTTGCCCTGCGAAGTCAGTAACTTCTTGTTTGAATTTTCCATTCGTATTTACGTGCTGAATGAAAGGTAGGTTATGTTTTAGTGATAGGTCATAGTCATCAGAACCGAAAGCAGGAGCTATATGCACTATACCCGTTCCACTATCTATAGTTACGAAATCAGCACCATATACCTTCCATCCATTTTCTTTATTCTTCAACTTCTTATCGTTTATATAGTAGTTAAAGACTGGTTCATATGAAAGACCGATTAATTTATTTCCATCAATTTCCTCTATCACCTTATACTCTGATTTTATAGTTGATATTCTAGATTGAGCTAAAATTAATTTAGTATTCTCAACCTCAATCTTTACGTATTTAATTGTTGGATTGATTGCTAAAGCAACATTTCCTGGAAGAGTCCATGGTGTAGTTGTCCAAGCAAGGAAATATGTATCTGGAGTATCATTTAATTTGAATTTAACGTATACAGAAATATCTGTAATATCTTTATATCCCTGGCTCACTTCAAAGTTTGAAAGTGTAGTCTCACATCTCGGACAGAGGTTCATTGATTTAAAGCCTTCATATATCAGACCTTTTTTATGTAACTCAGAAAATGCCCACCATACTGATTCAGTATATGAGGCATCCATTGTTCTATAGTCATCATCCATATCTACCCACCTACCTAGTCTTGGTATTATTCTTCTCCAATCATGGGCATAGCGCATAACACTTGCTTGTGCTGCTTCATTAAATTTACCGATACCGTAATCGATAATATCTTTTTTTGATGTAAGTTTTAATTCCTTCTCGATTAGATTCTCAACTGGTAGTCCATGACAGTCCCAACCCCATCTTCTTCGCACCTTATACCCTCTCATTGTCTTGTATCGAGGTATGACATCTTTGACTGTTCCAGGAACAACGTGACCATAGTGTGGTTCTCCAGTAGCAAAAGGTGGACCATCATAAAATACATAATCACCCTTTGGTGAAGGCTTATTCAGAGTTTTCTTGAAAATACCCTTATTTTCCCAGAATTCTAGTATTTTCTCCTCAGTTTCAGCTACTTTGCCTTTAGTTGGTTTTTCTATGTTTTCTGCTGACATAGAGCTATTTTAGCACTTTCTTTGTACTTTTTCGAATTTTCTTTACATGTCGTTCTGGTTTTAGGTTTTCTGGCATTTCCCCACCAATTTCCTTAATTGTTTGTCTTACTTTTTTACCAATATCAAAATGAGTTTTTTGAGCATCAATGTCTCCCCTAATACTCTCTCTTTTTATCTTAGCTTCAGTTTGAGTTATCCTAAACAGATTCGCACCGAGTTCTTCACTACCAGCATGGTCGAGTAGCTCACCTTTCTTTACGCCCTTTTTGTTTTCAATTTCAGATAGAGGCATTGTGTATAGACCCTTATATCCAGCATCATTGAATTTGCCAAAGTTTGATACGCCTGAGAGTTTAGCAGTACTGAATAGTTTCTTATTCTTCTCCCTTACCTCATCACGATCCTTAATTCTTTTTTCATCATCAGATAATTTTTGATAGATTTCCTGATTCCTGGTCTGAACAGCAAAGTATGTCTGGGCAAAAGCAATTTCTTTTTTTCTTACATCTCCATTTTGAGCTATCAGATAGCAGGCATATCGATCTAACTTATAATCCCTCACCTCTCTCACGGCATCTTTAGCTAGCTTTATCATTTTTCCGACGTCGGAAAAATGATCGTCAATGTTTTGTCTACTATTCAAACATGACTTTTTTGCTTTTTTGATTACTTCCTCGAAATTTTTCCAGTCTTCATAGCCCAATACAATCATCAGCTCTCTAGCTGTCCAATATTCCACTCCAACATCATCAATCTTCTTAATTGATTCAAAATCCTTATGCGGACTGTTTATCATTATGTTTTTATTTGTATTCATGACTTTATAGTTTTAATTAATAATTATTAATTATTACAATAGTGAGAATATATACAATAGCAAAAATCACAGAATTTTTATCAGAATTTCATAACTCTGTGGATATTATGTGTAGAAGACTAGAATCTCATCTTACATCTTCTCTGGAACCTTAATTCCTAATATCCACAATCCGTTTTTCATTATCTGAACAAACACTTTTGTTAGAAGAATTCTGTATGGTGAAAGTTTATCTTTTTCATCTATTATCTGATTGTTTGCATAGTATGAATTAAATGAAGAAGAAAGTTCTGTAAGATATGTAACGATATAGTGTGGAGCATATTCCAGCCTTGCTCTTTCTACAACTTCTGGGAAACGAATTAGAGTTTTTTCAAAACTACTGACTGTATCTGGTAGTTTATCTACCTGTTTATCTTGTGCTTTGTTAACCACAGCCTGCGCTCTAACTGTTGCATATTGTAGATATGGACCAGAATCACCTTCGAATGATAGGGCTTTGGAAGGATCGTATATTACATCTCCTCCAATTGATTGTCTTAGTATTGTATATTTAAGACCAGCTATAGCAATCTGGTTATTTATTATCTCTTTTTCTTTATTAGTAAAATCCCTATCTTTAGTCTTTTCATCTACAAGAAGTTCAAAATCTTTTATCAGAGTCTCAGCAGGAACCACATTCCCTTTTCTCGACGACATCTTTCCTGATGCTGGTCTTAGTAGTCCATGACTAATATGCTTAGTCTTTTCTCCAATATTTTTATCAATTTCATTTAGTGCTTTTAGAACAACTCTGAAATACGCATCCTGTTCATTTGCAGTTACTATTATTGATTCACTCAACTTTGGATACAAAGAAAACTTCTTTTTATTTAATCCGAGCTCTTTTGCTTCATATGTTGGAAGTCCTTGTGAGTTTATGAATACTCTAGTGTGTTCTCCGTACTTCTCTCCAGGAAAAACTATGGCTCCATCACTTTCTTCAAAGATTCCTTTTTTCAAGAACTCCTTAACAATCCTTATACCATCGTCAGCTATTTCTGATTCAAAGAAGAAGTTGTTAAACTTTGTACCTAGTTTTTCATATATACCATCAAAATATTCTAGACTAAGTTTCCTTCCAGCTTCATATACTTTATTTACCTCAGGATCTGATTTTTTAAATATTTTCTTATTTATTTCGATTATTTGAATTCTTCTATTATCATTATCTTCCTCATAGACAGCATTTCCAAAAACGTATGCCTGGCCCATATAAGAAATCTTTTCAGTAAGGTGAACTTTTTCATCCAATATCTCTTTTTTAATACCGTCTGGATTATTGAGTATACCCCAGATTGTCTTGGCAACATGCAATCCAACATCTCCCTGATAGCAGGCGCGAATGACTTTAGCACCAGACACTTCCATAATTCTTGAAATTGATTCCCCTATTGTATTTGTCATTAGGTGACCAATATGAAAAACCTTAAATGGATTTGGATCTGTATATTCCACCATTATTTCCTTACCCTTATCTATATCTATCTTTCCAAAATTTTCTACATCTTTACTTATCTTTACAATCTCATTTGAAAAATATGAATCTTTAATCTTGAAGTTTATGAAACCTGGACCTGCTATCTCTATAGATTTTATATTCTCCCCTCCACTTGCTTTAGCATATTCAACTATTTTCTCAGCTAAAGCTTTTGGATTCATCTTTAATGCTTTGGCATAGACCATAGCAACATTACAAGAGAAATCACCATGATTCATATCCTCAGGATGTACAAGCTCTATCCTAGCATCAGAAATACCGACTTTCTCGGTAGCTTCTTTTAGTATTTTAGTTATTTCCTTAATCATTTATTCATTCTAGCATCAAAGGGAGTTTTTAAAAAATATTTGATCTTATTAGATTAATATGATTATATTATTGATGGTTGATCCTCTGGTTGTGTGTGTACTCGCTGCCATAGCGAATACAGATCAACACGGTGAACGACCACTCACCGTTCGCCCCCCTCCCGCGTATGGCGGGAGGGGTTTCTTTTTATCTTAAAAGGAATATACTGTAATCAGTCTTCGTTGCTGGTTGGTGCGGAAACTCACCCCAGTGGTACCACAGGACACTGCACACGTGCAGTATAACCTGACTTGGGAGAAGTTTACCTCTCGCCGCGACATGGAAATGCGGCGAGGGGGTTTTATTTTCTCAAAATCTTGTCGATTCTCTCCGCAATCTTTTTCATATCTTTCTCCTTCTTTCCTCTGGTAGTTTCAGCTGCTGTTCCTAGACGAATACCGGATGGATCCATTGGTTTCCTAGTATCGTATGGAATTGTATTTTCATTAACAATTATTCCCTCTTTTTCAAGTCTATCAGCAGCTTCACGACCGCTGATCCCCTTTCCATTATTCCAAACATCAACCCTTAAAAGATGTGTCTCTGTACCACCCGCAACGATTCTCCATCCTAATTTTGCTAATTCATTTGAAAGTGTTATTGCATTTTTTATAACCTGCTTAGCATATTTCTGAAATGCAGGAGTTGCTGCCTCCTTTAAAGCTACAGCTACAGCAGCTATCTGATCCATGTGTGGACCACCTTGTAGTCCTGGGAAAAGAGCTTTGTTTATCAACTTAGGCAATTCTCGACTATCGTTTTTCATAAAGATAATTGCACTCTTTGGACCTCGCAGAGTCTTATGAGTTGTAGTTGTTACAATATCTGCATATGGGAATGGAGATGGATATGCCTTTCCTGCGACAAGTCCAGCGAAATGTGACATATCTACCATGAGATATGCTCCGCAAGCATCAGCTATTTCTCTAAATTTATTGAAATCCACGATCTGAGCATATGCTGTAAAGCCTGCCACAATGATCTTGGGCTTATTCTCAACAGCAATTCTCTTTACTTCCTCATAATCAATCTTTTCTGTGTCTTTGTTTACACCATAGTGAACTGGTGTCCAAAACTTTCCTGTTGCTGAAACTTTTTGACCGTGTGTTAAATGTCCTCCATGATCAAGTGACATACCCATAATCTTTTCTCCTTGTGGGACAAGACCTAGATATACAGCAAGATTTGCTGGAGAACCAGATAGCGGTTGGACATTTACTTCCCAATCAGATTGTTTCAGACCAAAAAGCTTTCTAGCACGATCTTGAGTGAGGAGTTCTATCTCATCATGGATCTTTGTACCGCGGTAATATCGCTTACCAGGATATCCTTCTGCGTACTTATTATTTAACTCTGATCCTAAAACTTCCAATACATCCTTTGATACATAGTTCTCAGATGCAATTAGATTTATAACTGATTTTTGTCTCTTCTTCTCTGCTTCTATTAGTTTCTTAATTTGTGTATCTTTCATGGGATTTTCGATTATGGGAATAATGATTAAATATTATCACTTTAGGTATATATATCAAAAAGATTTTGGGTTATGAAACAGAAATGTAGTTTAATCAAATGAAAAGACCCGACCGGTAAGGGTTGGGCCTCATGCAACTGATCGCAAAAGCGATTTTACCCACTTTCGACTTGTTGTCTGAATATTCAGGTCTGAAAACTCAAAGATGTACAAGCGAAACTTTGGTTGTATTTGTAGGATGCGCTGAATTTCTTCAGCTCCTGCAGGACAAGCTTGCTCAAAAGTCTTGACTTGCCCTCGGTCCTTCACTAGAAATTTCTTTGTCCCACATCCAGTGATAGGTTTGAAATCATCAAAAATCACAAGGATCGAATCATCGTGATCGAGATCTTCCATGCGTCTACATGCACTGCCGTAATCATTAAATTCCTCGATTCTCGATCTCTCCAGGTGATGGAGCGCGAGCAAGTATGGAGAACCTAGAAGATTCTCAATTACCTCCTCTATCCACATATCACCCTTACTCAAAAGTTCGCTTCGACCGACAAAGCCTTCTGAGTATAGGTACTTCACAGCACCCTTACCAACAAGGTATTCGAAGAACCTACTGTATGGGTTGTAGTACAATCCCCTGAACATTAGAGCACGGAGTGTTAAAAACCGTCTGAGGCGCTCCTTATCCAGGAAGACGAGTTTACCACTTACGACTCTGGCTGACTCCCATATCGCACATACATGTGGGTCTCTGTCAACAATCCGCTGTAAACTCGCATACTCACCATCAAAGTATTCATCCCTCTTGTTCCAGGACTGACCTGGTGCTAGGTATGCGAATACATCCCTCGCGGTGTAAGCACTCTTGTCCGAAGCGTCAAGAATCTGACCGAGCAATCCTTGACCAAAAACAGTTGCCACCAGTAGTGGTTGATCGATGTCATACTTCCTTCTGAACATTTCCCAGCCTGGGCCAGTAAGTAG
>CAYNAH010000019.1:7674-11269 GCA_964395365.1 uncultured Candidatus Saccharibacteria bacterium
TTTGCATCTTCATCGAAAGCATCAGGATCGATTAGTTTAACTGCATCACCACCCGCCGGTGTAAGTGCATCGTGGCTTATAGCTGCCGTAGAAAGCGTATTGAATCTTTCATCGTTTTTTGCAAATACGTTTCGTGCAATTAAGTTAGCTACCGCACAAACATCAAGAGAGTGGAAATATCTAGTATGGTGGAATGTATTTGCCATGATTCCCCTATCGTGCGCCATACCGTACGAATCACGCAAAAAACTTAGTTGCCTAACATTACGTAATCTATGGAGATTAAAGACGTTACACGCTTCACTCTCTAGACCATCATCTGGAAATATATACCCGAAACCCATATAGGGAATACTAGGCACAATTGCCAGAGGATCGAGACCGCCTGTGAGTGCCCTACTTAATCGTAATTCGTACTGAGCATCACAAGGCAAATTCTTCATCCACCCAGCTTCATTCTGAGGACGTATGCCTGCAAATCTATCCTCATGATAAGAGTAACTGTAAAATCCTGTTCTTTCTGAAATGAGTTTGAGGTATTCCAATGCCATCAAACCACAATGCCATCCTGCTTCAGGATGTATGCGCATCGCTGGAAAATCTTTTACAAGATCTTCGAACCACTTAGCATTACGAAGTGCCTTTGTAAGAGCTCCGTATCTCGCAGGAGACATGGATCTGTTTGAAAGGTACGCAGCACCACCAATGACTGAAACACTGGTGGCTTGACGAAATGACTGTAGAGAGTGTTTCATTCAATTCCTTTGGTTTGTTGTCCTCACCAAAACTATCATCAAGAAATCATAGTGTCAATTTATCCACCCTAAACCCTGGTAACATTTTCTGATTTTCATCAAATGAGAAATATCCCTTAACTCTTTCACCTTTTATTACTCTAGGTAACCAGTTTGGATCATCTTCCCACATCTTATCGAATGGTAGATCCGTCTTCATATACCACTGCGGCTTCATTTCTTCTGATTCTGTTGGTTCCCCTATCCATTTAGATATGAAATATACACACACCTCTTGATTCCATTCTGGTTTGTTTACGAAGATAAATTCCAACTTAGCCACAGTTTCCATATCTTCCTTTTTTACTTCCACTCCTATCTCCTCGTTTATTTCTCTTATAGCTGCATCCTCTACACTCTCTCCTTCTTTTACCTTTCCTCCAACACCATTCCATCTACCAATACCGAATCCCCTCTTCTTCATTGCTAGAAGTATTTCATCTCCTCTTATTAAAAAACATAAATTTGTTTTTCTCATCTTATTGTCTACCTGTACTACCAAACCTTCCTTCACCTCTTTTTGATTCATTAAGTTCATTTACTTCTTCGAAGTCAGCTATGGCAACTGGAAATATTACAAGTTGTGCTATCTTATCGCCTTTCTTTATGTGATACGGTTCCTGTCCTAGATTTATTAAATTAGCATTATATTCCCCCCTATACCCAGCATCAAAAACTCCACCCATACTATGTATTCCTGCATTTTTAGGTAGACTACCTTTATCTTTTACAATTGCAGCATATCCATGATCAAACTCAAGTGCAAAACCAGTGAAGAATATTTTTCTCTCTCCAGGCTTTAGTTCGTAATCCTCCAAAGAATACATATCTAGACCTACATCTCCTGGATGTGCATAGCTTGGAAGTTTTGCATCTTCCTTTAGTTTTTTAATTTTTACCTTCATATGTCGTATATGATACAATATTAATATGAAACCATACAATGAACGAACACCAGATACACAGTATCGAGATATATTAAAAAAGATATTAGATCATGGTACTAAAAGTATTACACCTCAAGGTACTGATGCGATTAGTCTAATGGCTCCTGGATCGATGCATTTTAAGTTGAATAACGGATACCCACTCATTACCGAAAGAAATATGGCTCCAAATATTTCAGAGAGACTTCCTGTAACTATATGGCAACAGGCTGTTGGTGAAATATTTGCTTTTATAAATGGCGCTCGAACACAAGATGAACTATTAAAATTTGGATGTACTTGGTGGTCTTCTTGGGTAACAGAGGAGAAATGCAAGAAGCGTGGACTTGAAACTGGTGACTTAGGTCCTGGATCATATGGAGCTGCATTTCATGATTTCCCCACATCTGAAGGTGGTACATACAACCAGTTTAAAAATATCATTGAACAAATGAAGGAATTACCTCATCTAAAGACTCACTTCATCTCTCCTTGGATACCACAGTATATTATTAGAGGTAAAGGCAAACAACAAAAAGTTGTCGTTGCTCCATGTCATGGTTGGTTACACTTTAGAATACTTGATAACAAGCTGACTATGCACATGATACAAAGATCTGGTGATTTCCCTGTTGGAGTACCTTCAAACATGGCTCAGTACGGAGCTTTAGCTATGGCTATTGCACAAGTTCTTGGAATCGAAGCGGATGAATATATTCATACCGTTTCTGATGCACATATATTCGTAGATCAAATACCAGCAGTTGAGACCATGCTATCACGTGAACCTAAGGCATTCCCCACTCTAACTGTTAACAAGGCAAAAATGGATATATTTGATTTTAGAAAAGAAGATTTCACTCTTTCGGACTATAATCCACATCCTGGGATTAAAGGAATACCAGTAGCGATATAGATATGGCAAAAGAATTTATACACATAGAGAACAGCAGACAAGAATATCAGAAGAAAGTGATGCTTGAAATTGCTGCTAACAAGCACTGCCCTTTTTGTCCGGAACACTTAGACAAGTATCATAAAAATCCAATACTTAAAAAAGGTAAATTTTGGACTTTAACTGATAATCAATGGCCGTATGATAAAGTGAAGCATCAACTATTAGCAATATACAATACTCACATTGAACATTTAAATGAAATGGACAATGAGGCTGGAGCGGAACTAATACAGATGTTTAAAGATGAATCTGTCAAAAGGAATGTTCTTGGTGGCGGTATAGCTATTAGATTTGGAAGTAACCCAGAACACGGTACCTATGGTAATTCTGTATTTCATATACATGCACACATGATTGAACCTGATTTAGCTAAACTTGAATCTGAGGAATCTTGGAAATTCAGTTTTGGTAAGGGGAAGAAGAGGTAGAAATACAAAAAAGCTATAAGTATTATAGAATTATTCTCCCTCCACAAAAATAATCTCCACTCCATTACTCTTTAATATACTCTCTGCATCTAGTACGCCATAGCCCCCACGATAGTATAGTTTTTTAATACCTGAATACGCTATCTGCTTCGCACATGGCGGGCACGGAAAAGTTGTTACATACATTGAAGCCCCCTCAAGAGATATACCCTTTCGTGCTGCTTGGGCTACTAGCCCTGCTTCTGAATGTAGAGCAGTTGAGAGCTCAATATTCACACCTTTATGAAAATCACTTCTTGGGTCACCATTAACATATGGCATTTGTTCTGCAGGTACATGTTTATTATGTGTCATAAGTACAATCTTCTTATTCTTAACCACCGCAGAAGCAATACCTCTCCAAAAGTCAGCACTCTTTTTTGCCTCTCCTTTTAATATAGAAAGGATCTCTTTATCAAACTTTTCTTTTGAAATCTTCTGATCTATTTC
>CAYNAH010000020.1:0-3284 GCA_964395365.1 uncultured Candidatus Saccharibacteria bacterium
TGGTGCCGTCGGCTGCGGTAGTCGCCTGGTTTAGCATAAGGGACTCACATATTGTGCTTCATGTGATGGTCCCCTCTTTGCAGGGCAGGATGTGGTCGTTATCGGTGGTGGAAACGCTGCCTTCGAGAGTGCATCTCAATTACTTGCATATTGTAAGAGCGTCACACTAATCAATCGTGGTGATAGCTTTAGAGCTGATCCTGTAACTGTGGAGGCTGTATCAAAAAATTCACACTTCAAGATAATCAAGAATGCAATATCAAAAGAAGTTAAGGGTGATAAGTTTGTAAGTGGATATGTATATACTGATTTAAAAACAAATAAAGATGTTGAGCTTTCTGTATCAGGTATATTTGTTGAAATAGGATCTATACCAACAACATATTTTGTTAAAGACCTAGTTAAGCTCACACAGTATAATCAGGTAATTGTAGATCCACGTAATCAAAGAACTTCTATTGATGGTGTGTGGGCAGCTGGAGATTGTACAGATGGTCTGTATCATCAAAACAATATTGCAGCTGGTGATGCAGTAAAAGCACTTGAGGATATATACCTATTTCTTAAAGCAAAATAGACTCCACAAACCTTTTTTTTCTTCCTTTGCATTAGTTTCAAGTATTTTAAACGCATTCTGCTTTTCGTATTTCTTACTGTATGTATATTCTCTAGCATAACCATTTTCTAATAGATATTGATTGATAGATAGACCGTCTTCCCTATCAATATATGCAAGAATTCTTCCAAACTTATCTAGTATATTTTGTGTACTATCAGTTTTAATTGTTACTGAATACCCGGTTAATAATTCTTTAGTCTTATCTGACGCTTCCTTGCCATAACACTGTGGTTTCTTTCTAGGATCTACAGTTTCAGGAGTATCAATACCTAACATACGAATAGTGTATATTTCTTTACCTATTTTAACTTGGATGGTATCACCATCTAGAATTTTAGTTACTTTGTATCCAGCAACTGGATCGATATTCGGTATTTTTCTTATATATTTCTGATTAGTTTGAGTAGACAAATATACTGTTAAAACAAATATAACTATAATTAATATTATTTTTACTTTCATATACTAACCATATCAAAATGAAATGAAATCTTGATAAAATTCAGAGTTAAAATACAAAATATTATAAAAGTAAAGATATAAAAACAGCAGCGATGTGAATCGCCGTGTTTGTGTGCCATTTAAGGTTGGCTCCTATAGGGATCGAAAAATTCCCAACTTGATCAAGCACCATATACTGATACCGGACCAGTCGAAGCATTTCTCGAACCTCGTCTTACCCTGCCAATACAGAGTTGTGGGGTCTCGCTTGATTCTTTCACCTCCCCCCAGCCTCTTAGCAGTTTCAATTGATGGGTAGTCAGAATGATGATTATTGTGCCAACCCTCGCCCCCAGTTAGAATGGCGCAGATTAGACTATTCCTACTCTCATCACCTGTATCATATGGCTGGCTACCTATCAGGTGCATTGCTGAATTTATCAGGAATGTACCATGCCATAGCAGTGTTGTGGCGAAGAAATATGCACAAAGCGAGAATATGAAATTGGCCACAAACGATGGGTAATTACCAACCAAGAGTATTGCTCCAATTGTAGAAAAAGATCCTCCACCAAGAATGATTCCTATCCATTGTCTACCTTCAATCCATCTAAGGATTTGACTCTTAGCAAGATGAGGTATAACGGACCAATCCACCTGTCTGTCACTGCCTTTTTTAACAACCCACAACCAATGGCACCAGTGTTTTCCTTTTTGCTTGCAGCTATGAAGGTCTTTTGATGTATCAGAATACTTATGATGTTCAACATGCTCAGCAGCCCATTGGCACACACCTCTCTGCGCATCAGATGAACAGATGATAGCGACTAATGGCTCGATCCAAGATTGTCCTTTGGCAATCTTAAATGACCTGTGAGAAAAGTATCGATGTCGCCATACAGTTACAAACCACATGCCAATAACGTACTTTATCATAACCATTCCAATGATGGTCATTGTACTTGTGGTTAAAGATGATCCGATGAAGAACCATCTAGTGATGAGCCAGATGAACCAGGTTATCCCGATCATCTGCACACAGAAGAACACATGAGTGTTCGGTGATTTCCAATCCACCTCTGCGAATGCTGCTTTTGTTTCTTCTTTCATAACTTCCCTTTGCTAGATCTTTACAAATTTTACCACGATATTGAATTATTATTTTTATGAGATATTATATCTATATGAAAAATTTTATTGAATTTATTAGGACTCAAGGAGTTGTAGGTTTAGCAGTCGGTTTCATCTTAGGAAAAGCTGTTTCTGATGTTGTAGCATCTATAGTCAACGATTTGATAAATCCAGTTATCGGTATTGCACTAGGTAAGTTTGGTGATCTGTCAGCACTATCCATTCACATACTCTCAGCAAACATTACTTATGGTAAATTTATAAGTATTGTAATCAACTTCTTTATTGTTGCTTTTGTAGTGTATTTTGGAGTTAAGAAGTTAGGATTGGATAAGATAGACAGGCCTAAGGCTTAATGTATTTGTACATGCCGTCATATACTTTTTCTGCAATCTTCTGATACCCTAAATCATTAGGATGTATACCATCACTAGACATATATCTTGAGTCTCCTATAAGTCCATCGAGTACATTTGGTATAAATATCACCCCAGTTTCGTCTGCCAAACTCTTAAAATCTGAATTAAACTTATCAACCAACAAACCCCCACGAACACCAAGAAGTACAACCATAATTCCTTTTGATTGAAGTGTTGTTATTATCTTCCTCAAATTACTGAAAGTTTCCTCCTGCGGTATTTTGCGTAAATAGTCATTACCACCAAGAAGGACAATAACGGTACCTGGATTATTTGAAACCACTTCATCTATACGCTCTAAACCTTGCGCAGTTGTATTACCTGAAATACCAAGATTAATTATATTCCTTTTAATTTTCCTTGAGAGTAGACTTACAAAATCACTATCCTCTGTGCTACCCAAACCCTGCACTAAACTATCTCCATAAGCTACAATAGTTTGATTCTTTGGTGGGTAATTTATAATTGATGGTGATTTAAGGAAGAAATATATAGATATACTTATAACTACAGTGAGTATTGCTATGATGATTTGCCTGAGATTCATATTTTTAAATTAATAAATTAAACCCTCTTATGACTCTAGGAGGAATGCCATATTGGTTTTTTAATTTTAGCATGAAACTTTGTGACCCTACAGGGAGTCGAACCCTGGTTAACGGATTGAAAACCCG
>CAYNAH010000020.1:3294-10981 GCA_964395365.1 uncultured Candidatus Saccharibacteria bacterium
GATAGACGATAGGGCCAATACATGGGAAATACTCACACATTTTAGAAAAATGGCAAAAATTATACCTTACTTAAAAACCTCCTTCCCCTCACCTTCTTATGATATGCAATAGCAAACCTATGAGCTTCACTGTTAGCTAATAGTATCTCTTTAGTATACTTTCTTGCCATTTCTTCATCACCCATGAAGTGATCTGGCTTATGGGCATCATTTTTAACAACAGAAACTACTGGAATAGATTTTACAATCTCGTATGCTGCATTAATCTGTCCAATACCACCATCGATAACAATTAAATCTGGTAATTTCCATTCTAGATGAGTGAATCTTCTAGTAAGTATTTCTTTTAAACCAGCAGTATCATTATTAGCATCATTAGATATCTTAAACCTCTTGTATGAGCTCTTTTGTGCCTCACCATTGACTATGACGGTCATGACACCAACAGTGTCCTTTCCAGACATGTGTGCTATGTCATATGCCTCTATTCTAAACCCCTCTACAGCATCATTATTTTCCTGCTTAATCAGAGAAACATCCTGAATATGTGTTAAAGCATACAAAGTATTTCTAATATTTTTTGCTTTTTCAAATTCCTGATTCTTTGCATACTCATCCATTTCCTTTTCAAGAGTATTTATGAGCTTAGTCTTTTTTCCTTCAAAGAAAAGTACTAGGTTTCTAATTGTCTTTTGATACTCACTCTTCGATTCAGGTGAATTTGTATCTGGTGAAAGACCTATGGATCTATAGAAAGACTCCTGATGTTTGAGATTTGCCTTTGCATCTCTGAAAGGAAATATTTTTCTAATGATCTTTAGTGCGTCGCGTAATAGTGATCCTTGGGGATATGGTCCGAATTGATATTTAATATTGTATCCCAAACCCTCTTCATCAAGTTTATCCAAAGTCCTTCCACGAGCTATAACTACCCTCGGAAATTCTTCATCAGTAATCACTACAAAGTTATAGCTTTTATTATCCTTCTCCTTAGTATTAAAATATGGTAAATACTTCTTAATCTCATTACTCTCAAGTATTATAGCTTCCAAAACTGAGTCAGTTTGAATGAATTCTACATTATGTGCCTTACTGACCATATCGACCAAAAGTGGTCCTCTGGTGGCAATTAAATCGTTACTAAAATAGCTTTTTACCCGATCATGGAGCGATGTAGCCCGACCAATATACAGAATATTGTTTTCAATATCCTTAAAGAAATACACCCCAGGTGCTTCAGGTAGATTAAGAGTTTTAAAGTCTTGACTTGTCATCAATATAGTGTATAATATTAGGCGAAGGAGGTCAAATGAAATGGAGCAAATTAGAAATGATAGCGTCGTTAGTGGCGATTGCTGTCATTGCATGTCTCGCGTACCTGATTTATTACGTATGCGTGAAGATTTAGCATTTTGCCCCGGGTCGGAACCCGGGGCGATTTTTATATATTGACCAGCACATAGATTGGGGATATAAATACATCGGAAGGAGGTGATATAAGTGCAGAAGAAACACGAAGCATTGAGAGAGACACTGACTACCTTGATGGGTCTGACCATGGATAATACGTACGATTGCTTCACCATGCTCGCATCGTCCCTAATTCATGGTCTTTGGGCAATACTAGCCCTAATCGGATCAATCATACTCTGGATTGTTGTGGTCATCGTTATACCAATCAGTTCAGTTGTGAGCCTTTTTAGGCGTTCCGCTGTAAAGTAATCGAAGATGCGCGAGACCTTGGTCTCGCCATCTTTTATTTCCCCAAAACTTTCTTTAAATACTTTCCAGTGTATGACTTCTCATTACGAGCAACGTCCTCTGGTGTTCCCTTTGCAATTAGCTTTCCACCTCTAGCACCACCATCTGGTCCGATATCGAGAATATAGTCAGCAGATTTTATAAGATCAAGGTTGTGCTCGATAACTACAACAGTATTACCCTTTTCAACCAATCTCTGTAATATTTCAATTAATTTCTTTACGTCTTCATAATGTAGACCCACTGTAGGTTCATCTAGTAGATATATTGTTTTTTGTAGGTGAGCTCTGTACAACTCAGAAGAAATCTTGACTCTCTGAGCCTCTCCACCTGAAAGAGTTGTTGCTGATTGTCCTAACTTCAAGTAACCCAGTCCAACTTCTTGCAAGGTCTGTAATCTATCAGATACAGCAGGAATATCTTCAAAGAATTTCATGCCTTCTTCAACCGTCATTTCCAATATCTCATACACATTCTTTCCTTTGTATTTAACTTCCAGTGTTTCTTTCATGAACCTCTTTCCATTACACACTTCGCAAGGTACATATACTGTTGGTAGGAAATGCATTTCAACAGCAATCTCTCCATTTCCCTGACATGCTTCACAACGACCACCCTTAACATTAAAAGAGAATCTTCCCGGACCCCAACCATGAGCTCGGGCTTCTACTGAACCTGCGAACAAATCACGAATATGAGTCCATGCTCCAGTATATGTAACAGGATTAGATCTTGGTGTTCGTCCGATAGCTGACTGATCTATGAGTATAGTTCTACCTAGATATTCTGTACCAGTTATACTTTCACAATTAAATACTTTCGCTGTTCTGTGTCTAAATTCCAATCTTGCTTGCAGATTCTTGTGCAAAATCTCATACATGAATGAAGATTTACCGGAACCAGATACACCTGTAATTACGTTTAAACAATTTAGATGAATATCTGCATTCATATCTTTAATATTGAATACATTTCCCCCCTTTATACTTATCTTGCCTTTCGGTTCACGACGAGATTCTGGTATTTCTATTTTCTTTTCTCCACGTAGATATGAAAGAGTTAGTGAGCCTGAAGTATTTTTCTTAGCTGTTAATAGATCGTCTAGATATCCTGATACAACAACATTACCACCATGCACTCCTGCTCCTGGACCGATGTCGATAATATAGTCTGAAGAGAACATAGTATCTTCATCATGTTCTACAACGATAATTGTATTACCAAGATCTCGTAGACTTGTAAGTGTCTTTATCAACCTATCATTATCACGCTGATGTAGACCGATAGTTGGTTCATCTAGTACGTAAAGTGCACCAACGAGACCAGAACCTAGCTGAGATGCTAGACGTATACGTTGAGCCTCACCACCTGATAGGGTATGTGCACGACGATCGAGCGTTAGATATTCAATACCTACATTGATCATAAATTTAAGTCTGGCTTCAATCTCTCTTAAAACAACCTTCGCAATCTCTTTTTCAGTTTCAGTTAGATCAATCTTTTCAAAGAATTTCTCAGATTCTTCAATGGACATAGAAGTTATGGAAATAATATTTATACCATTTATCTTTACATTCAAAGCCTCCTCACGAAGTCTTGCACCCTTGCATGCTTCACAAGTTTCATTACTAAAGAACTCTTTAGTTCCAAGACCATTACAAACTGAACAAGCTCCATATGGTGAATTGAAAGAAAAAAGTCTAGGTTCAATTTCAGGATATGAGAATCCATCATATGGACACATAAACTTCACTGACATTAATTTTTCTTCATCTGGGAATTCTATCTTTATTAATCCTTGTGCTTCCTCAATAGCTTTTTCAAGTGATTCAGAAAGTCTCTCACGTGCATTATCTATCTGCTTACTTCTTTCTCCAGTTGCCTTACCATTGGATTTAAATTCACTTAGGAACATTTCATCAACTAGAATATCAATATCGTGCTTCTTATTCTTATCAAGAATTATCTGCTCACGAAGTCTCATAACCTTACCATCAACTTTTACTCTATCGTATCCCTTACCAAGAAGATCGTATAGTAATTGATAGTATTCACCTTTTCTTCCAACCACAACTGGTGCATAGATCTTAACCTTCTGTTCATTGAGTTCAACACCCATTACTTTCTTGCCTGTTTTGTTATGGCTACTAACTTGTTTGATTATAGTTTCAAGAATCTCTTCTTTTGAAATACGATGTATCTCACGTCCACAAGTTAGACAATGCGGTTTGCCAACACGAGCAAAAAGTATTCTTAGGTAGTCATAGATCTCTGTAATTGTTGCAACAGTTGAACGAGGGTTATTTGATCTACTCTTCTGATCGATAGATATAGCAGGTGAAAGACCGATGATTTCATCAACATCTGGTTTCTGCATTTGCTTCAAGAATTGTCTAGCATATGAAGAAAGTGATTCTACATATCTTCTTTGTCCTTCAGCAAAGATAGTATCAAACGCCAGAGATGACTTTCCTGACCCGGAAAGCCCTGTTATGGCTATCATTTTATTACGAGGCATCTCTACGCTTATATTCTTCAAATTGTGCGTTCTAGCCCCTTTTACGATGATTTTATCGCTTTCTAGGCCCTTTTCTACAGGTTTTTTAGACATAATATTTAACTATATCAATATATAGATATTAGGCAATGAGTGAGGCTACACTGGATATAATCTCATCCGGAGAGACAGCTGCCTTAACCATAAACTTATTTACCCCTAACATCTTTGCTTTCTCGACATCTGTCTGACTATCAACATTAGAGAGAATGATAGTTGGTATCTTTTTAAACTTTGCATCCATCTTTATCTTTTGGATAATATCTAATCCATTTGCACCAGGAAGCATAATATCTGAAACTATAATGTCTGGTGTATTTGATTCAAGGATTTTAAATGCTTCGGTATCTTTTGCTGCTTTGAGTAGTTTAAAACCACTAGAATTAATTTTTTTAGAGAGAATATTTCCTAATAGTTTATCATCCTCAATCCAAAGTATTACCCTACCTTTTCCAATATTTTCATCTTTTGGTTTAACTTCGTCGTCAGCTTTTGCTCTTCCAAAAGCTTTCTCAATTTTCAATACAACGTCTTCAGGATCAATATGTGTTTTGATTAAATAGTCTTTAATCGTCGGAGTTGAAGGGATTCTTTTCATTTGTATTGGTTCTGTTGAGTTAGAAACGATGATAACTGGGATTTTTGTTACCATACGATCCAAACTCTTTTCGGCCAAAACATCATAGCCACTTTTATCTGGTAGTGATACATCAACAAGAAGAATGCGAGGCTCAAAACTCTTTAACTTTTCTATAACCTCATTACCACTCAATACATTCTCCGCAACATATCCAGCATCATTTAGATGTTTAACAAGTATTTTTGCTAGATTTTGATCATGAAGTGCTAGTAGTATTTTTTCTTTCATTGTAATGTTTTTGTACAAACAATTATATCATTTTTCTCTTTAGTATAGCAATTTCATCTCTTAAAATTGCTGCAGTTTCGAAGTCCAAAATCTTCACTGCTTCAGACATTTCTTCTTCTTTTATTTTAATTAACTTCTTAGGATCGTCAGAGAACATTTTCTCATCTATTTTTACTAACTCATTAACCGCTTTATCGTGTTCTGTCTGCAATTGATCAGTAATATCCTGGATCTTCTTGATAATTGTTTTTGGTGTAATACCATTCTTCTTATTATATTCTGTCTGTATCTTCCTTCTTCTGGCAGTTTCGTTAATTGCATAATTTAGCGCATCGTTCATTACATCAGCATATAGTATTACCCTACCATCAATATTTCTGGCTGCACGACCAATGATCTGTATTAATGATGTTTCTGAACGTAGGAATCCTGCCTTATCAGCATCTAATATACCTATTAGTGATACCTCTGGCAGATCAAGGCCTTCTCGAAGAAGATTAACTCCGACAAGCACATCGAATTTACCTCTTCTGAATTCTGTAAGGATAGTTATACGATCTATTGTCTTTATATCACTATGTAGATATTCTGCTTTAATCTTTTTCTCCTTGAGAAATTCTGATAGGTCTTCAGCCATTTTCTTTGTTAGCGTTGTAGCAATAACTCTATTACCATTCTTTATAGCTTTCTCAGCCTCATCAATGAAATCAAAGATCTGTCCTTTGTATCCATCTTTCTCTGCAACAGGTTTAACGTCAATTATCGGATCAATGAGACCTGTAGGGCGTATCACTTGCTCTACGACTTGCTCACTATGTTCTTTTTCAAACTTTCCAGGTGTAGCGGTTGTGTATATGACTTGTCCAACTGCTTTTTCAAATTCATCAAATTTCATTGGACGATTGTCACGAGCAGATGGAAGTCTGAAACCATATTCTATTAGTGTATCCTTTCTAGATTTGTCACCTGCATACATACCACCAAGTTGAGGTACTGTAACGTGTGATTCATCTATTACTGTTAGAAAATCTGGAGTACCATCTGACTTATGAGGAAAATATGAAAGGAGCGAATCAGGAGCTTCTCCTGGTTTCTTACCAGAGAAATGACGTGAATAGTTTTCAATACCATTACAATACCCGACCTCACGTATTAATGCCAAATCATATTTAACTCTTCTCTTCAATCTCTCAGCCTCTAGCATCTTACCAGCTTTCTCTAATTCCTTTAGTCTCTCTTCTAACTCTTTCTTAATTGTCTCAAAAGCTCTCTTTGATTGTTCATCTGTACTTATGAAATGTTTTGCTGGAAAAAGGAATATTGTTTGATGTTCTTTACGTATTGCCATTGTTACAGGATCTAGTTCTATGATCTTTGCTATGTTACTAGCATCATATTCAATTCTATATATCGTTCTTTCATTTACCGGCATTATCTCAATCATATTTCCAAGTGCACGAAATTGTCCCGCATTTATATCCGCATTTGTTCTTTCAAAATGAATATCAATTAGTTTTCTAATTAATTCCGCACGTGAAATCTCATCACCAACCTTGAGTTTCATATTTACCTTTTCATATTCTTCTGGACTACCCAAACCGTATATACAAGAAACTGATGCAACAATGATTACATCTTTTCTTGTAAGCAGAGCTTGAGTTGATGCATGTCTTAGACGATCAATTTCTTCATTTATCATAGCTTCCTTCTCAATATATGTATCAGTAACTGGCATATATGCTTCTGGTTGATAGTAGTCATAGTATGAGACGAAATAGTGGACGGCGTTGTTTGGAAAGAATTCCCTATACTCCTGTGCTAACTGAGCTGCCAGTGTCTTGTTATGAGCAATTATAAGTGTCGGCTTATCATTCTGTGCAATCACATTAGCCATTGTGAATGTCTTACCAGATCCAGTTACACCAAAGAGAGTCTGCTTGCGCATTCCCTTTTTGAGGCCCTTTACTAGGCCCTCTATAGCCTTTGGTTGGTCTCCTGCTGGAGACATGTTTTGTGAGAGGTTAAATATTCCCATATATTTAGGTATTTACTATATCTTAAATGTATATATTTTAAAAGAAAGCCGCTCTGTGAAGAGCGGCCATACTGACTAACAAGTGAGGTTGCTTTAGCCCCACACCGCCCCAGTTCGACCTAGGGCTCGCAAAAGACGGTATCCCGTACCACTGAATCGTTGTCCGAAGGTTGTTGAAAGATGTATTTCCCCCTTACGGTTTTGAAATTCATCTTCTGTTATCCAGGCATGCTGATTGCCCTTGCCCCAAAAATGAACTTTGATATAACGACCTCTATTGTATCTCCATCCATTTGCACCATGTGTAGGTGTAGTATCGAATGGATCATCGAGTGACTTCGACCGATAGATTTGTTCAAACATAACAGTGTGGTTTATTTGTGCTGTTCCGTATCATACGAAACAAGAGCTCTGGGTTGTTCCAGAGCTCTTGTTTATAATTTATCTTAACTTAGAGATACATCAC
>CAYNAH010000021.1:0-4864 GCA_964395365.1 uncultured Candidatus Saccharibacteria bacterium
AGTACCATATGAATATTTCTTTGGAGCAACTACTTCTGGCTCCATTTCCAAAAGACCACCACCCTCAAGTACATCAATACCGGATGAGCCGAATTTAGCGTATAGGTCATCTAGGAAAGTAATATCTTGTTCAATATTTGGGAATTCCTTTAGAATTTCATCATATGTAACGAAGCCTCTCTCCTTTCCTTTTGAAATGAGTTTATTAGCTTTCGTCTCAAATTCCTTGTTCTTTCCCTCTTTTTTAACTGACTTTACGGCAGCTTTCTTTACTGTCTTCTTTACTGCTTTCTTAACTTTTTTAACTACCTTCTTTACCTTCTTTATCTTTTTATTTTTCTTCATACTTTAAATTGATTTTTTTAATAAATTCTCTATCTCCTGTCTTCGTTTTATCAATTTACCTAATCTTTCTGGATCTGAAGGCTTACCAGATTTCATGATTTCTGAAAATTCCTCTCTGATCAAATCGTCCTCGAAATTGATCATTAATTCTTCTAATGCATTAATTAAATCCTTCCCTTTAGCTCCACCGAATGTTATTTCGGCTTCTAGTAGTAGCTCGTCTTTAAACGGCTCAATATTTTTTATTAAATTGTCATACCTATTCCCAGATATTTGTTTGATGGTAGCTATTTTGCTATCGACATCTAAATTTGATTCTGGATTCTTTTGAAGGTAATAAAACAAGCCAAACAGTTTTCGAGTAATGGCATCGATACGTGAAGATGTAGATTTAATTTCTTCTTCTTTACGTACCTGTGCCACTTCACCCTTCAAAGTTGATTCTACTTTCTGTAGATCTTCTCTGATTGATTCCTCAGAAATACCTGTTTTCTCTTTTATTAACTTTATATAGTGTGCTTTCTCCATCGCTCCTGTAAGAGGGGCTATAAATGGAAATACATTATCCCGTAATGCTTGTGGAAGCTTGCGTGGATCTGGTTTTTTTAAAAGCACAGTATCAAGCTGAAATTCTACCACAGGTTTGGAATTACGCAAGACATTCTTCCATTCTTCTGGATTTGATAGGACGAGGTCTGCCGGATCTTTACCGTCAGGTAAATCTGCTATTTTTACATCCATTCCTAGTCCCAGAGCTATACGTGCTGATCTCATAGCAGCTTTTCGACCCGCTTCATCAGAATCGAACGCTAAAATGACATTATTTGAAAGTCTTTTAACAATACCTAGATTGTTAACTATATTATCCTTTGAAATTAGAGTATCCGCTAATGCAGTTCCAGAAACGGCAACGGTATTTCTAATTCCAGCTTGATGAGATAGTACTAAGTCCATTTGACCCTCTACCATTATTGAATAGTTTTTAATACGAATATCTTGTTTCGCCTTATCAATACCATAAAGTACTGTAGATTTATTATACAAAATCGTATCAGGACTATTTAAATACTTTGCTGACTTACCATCATCCTTTAATATTCTTCCAGAAAAAGCTATGACTCTACCTGATGAATCAGATATTGGAAACATAACTCTACCTCTGAATCTATCGTAATATTCCTTTCCCGATTCCTCTGGTTTCTTTATTAACCCCGCTTTCTCCATATCTGAATCACTATATTTTTTGCTTTTGAGGTATGTATATAGCAATCTCCAATCAGCAGGTATATACCCAATGCGGAATTTCTTTGCTGTATCTTCTTTGATACCACGACTCTTTACATAGTCTATGGCTTCTTGAGAATTTTGTAATCCCTTTTCAAAAAATACTGTAGCCTCTTCCATTACAGAAAGAAGTCTTTCCTTCTCTGTTTTATTACTATCATTATTACGATCAAATTCAAGTGTCACACCAGCTCTCTCTGCTAGCATTTTAAGTGACCCCATAAAGTCTAGACCTTCAAACTGTTGAACGAAGCTAAAAATATCTCCTTTAGCACCGCAGCCAAAACAATAGTATCCACCACGATCAGGTGAGACGAAAAAGGAAGGAGTTTTTTCATTATGAAAAGGGCATTTACCCTTGAGATTCTTCCCTGCCTTATCGAGTTTGATGTATGAGCTTATAACCTCATCAACACTCAATCTTTCCTTTATTTTTTCGACGTTGGTGGACATATTTAGATAGCTAAAGTATATACAGTATATATGATTTTTAGAGGATGTCACGAGATATCATCTCCCCCAGTATCCAAATATATAACCTGTAGTATAGTCAGAATTCTGCATCAAATCATTGGTATTTAGAACCCTCACATCACTACTCTTATCAGCATGTATTCTCTTCATAGTATTTACAAAAACATATATTGATTTATTCGAGTCAGCTTCAACAAGAGAGATTGAGTCTATATCAAGATTTTTTATAACTTTACTTGAAATAGTATCAATTGGCATAGCTTGATCTGTAGACATATAGTGAGTGAAGTCTACGCTAGCTACCAGTATCGTTTTATCATCAATTATTTTTGATAGGTACTGAGATAATGCATCCGCTTGCCTCTTAGTTGTATCAGATCTCAATATTATTGGTGTAACTCTTGCTTTTGGAAATATCTTACTAATCACAAGTATTTGTGACCCAATTGAATGTTCAGGATCGAAGATATCTTCTTCAATATTCGCAATACCATTCTCCTTTAGCTTCCCTGCTAGACCTTTAATTGGTTGCAAAGTTGAATAGATCGTATTGAATGAACCTGAAGAAACTGTTATCGGAGCCATACCAGCATTTATATGATCTGGGCCTATAATAATTATGTTCTCTACGGTTTGAGTTTTACTGATACGTGAATATAGTTCAACTATTTGCGGTAATGCTGTCGGAATATGATGTGAAGCTATGGCACCATATACATGTTCCATATCAACTGGTTGATATTCCCGAAGCGATCTTAATACTTCTGGCGCGTAAACATTCCACCTTGATTGATGTAAGGAATATACCTCTTCTTTAAAACTATTGTTTAGAACTATAGCCAGAAGAGCGAGTAATAAGGCGCTACTTAATATTAATCTTATCTTCATTTGATATGGTGACAATATCTAGATTATTCACAGACTGCATTATTGCAGGATCAGACTTATATACTCCCTTCGATACAACTCTTGCCCAATAGTATATTGGGAAAGTATATGATTTATTAGTTATGAATGTTACCTTCTGATCATTAATTTCAGTTGGATATAGTCGACTATTATACTGATAATATTCATATGAATTAGAATCCACAGGTCTCAAACCACTTGGTAGATAGTCAGTGATTTCATAATATCCATCAAGTGAATTTGTTTTAAATACAGGACTTAAGTATACCTGAACCAAATCACCTTCCTTAAATGAATTAGTTATATTTCCATTTACAAAGTATGTTCTTCTAAGTGATATATTACTATCGAGTTTAAGTGAACTTGGTAATACCTCTTCATCATATACAGAAACAACACCTAGATTACCCTTTATATTTGATATCTTAAGTAATCCTAATTCCTTTGCAGTTAATGTTAATTTGAATGATTCACCTTTTTTGATGCTAATGTTTCCCTTCTTGTCTCCAGCTGTATAGCTGAAACCAACTTCATCGTAGTTTAGCTTTGGAAGAATTGACTGTATATACAATATTCTTTCGAAATTAGTTAGAGTCTCCCTAGGTCTATTCTGTTTTGAATACGTATACATCTTATATGCCAATGGATCATCAAGCCTTGCTAGAAGTGAGCTAGTGAGAGCAGTAACTATTGAGGTTTCATCATCATTCTTACCCTTTACATATGCATATGAACTCTTTTCTTGGACATTTTGTAAGATATTTTTATTATAGTATTCACGTGCAGATTCTTTATCTCCTAAATTATCAAATGCCAGTGCTATATATATTTTATCCTTAATAGACAGATTTTTATCATCTTTAATTGCATTAATCTTGTCGAGGATTGGAATATTATATGCTGATAGACCAAATATAGCTGTAGCTATTCTGTGTATATCTGCCTTTTCATCTTGCATTGATTTCATCAGATATGTTTGCTGCTCTGCATTCTTTGTGTTTGGGAATATATTTGCCACCATTGCAGAAATATCTAGATCAGCACCAGAATATGTTAGTAACCTATATCCACCACTATAACCTTCGTATCTTGAAATATTATCGTTTAACTCGATACCTTCCTTAAAGTATTTATTCATTAATTCAGCTGCAATGATTCCAGTTCCTACTTGATCAATTCTTGATCCATAGCTATATAGAAGATCACTTAAATCGTTATATATTTCACTTGTTTCGAATGAACCGAATGTAAGGGTGGTATATCCTGATGTATTACCTTTTATTTTTATACCATTTTCAACTTTGTATACCGTTGATACCTTCTTAGTGAAATATGTATCAAGTACCTTAATTGCCCTAGATACTGCATCGCTATATTTACCGTTACTTGCCTTTACCATAAACTCATTGTCACCCTTAACAAGATTACTTAGAGCAAAAACCTTCTCTGCGCCACCTGTAGCTGACATACTCTTTGGTTCCAGAGTATTACTCTTGAATTCGTAATTAATATTTCCAGATCCAACTTCATTTCCAAAAACTCTAACTCTTAAATCAATTTGATCACCAGCTAGATATGTTTTGTTGATTGTAGTATCAACGAAGAAAGGTAGTGTAACCTTTATGAAATCTATACTCTTTCCAGCTGATATGTCTTTTGTAACTGCCTGACTTGTAAGTCTCCAAGAAGTTATATTATCTGGTAATTTAAATTTAACATTTGCATTACCAAAGCCATCAGTCACCACTGATCTGAATATTGCCATCTCTTCGATCTTTGAACGAACCTTGTCACTATCCCCTCCTCCTCCTTTTTCAGCACCTCCACCACCATATGGGGGAAGATTTGTGGT
>CAYNAH010000021.1:4874-10714 GCA_964395365.1 uncultured Candidatus Saccharibacteria bacterium
CATCAGATTCATTTGGGGAAAGTGAAAACACTGCTTCATCCAGAGCTGATATATTAACTTCCGATTTAACAGGTTTGTTGTTTTTATCTGTAACATGGATACTGAGACTAACCTCATCTCCTGGTTTATATACATCCTTATCTTGTTTTACTTGTATCTTAAGTCTACGTTCATTATGATCAAATGATGCGTTATATAGCCTAGCAGTCTCGAAATATTGACCATTAAACCATGCTGACCAAATACCTATATTTGGAGTATCGTTATCTGTAAATATAGTTTCGTATTTTGGCGAAGACTGAATTACATAATTCAATTTACCGTTATTAGTTTTAATGAAAATGAATTCCTCAGCTGAAGGTGCATTTGATGACTGAGATTGTGGTCTAACACTTATCTTTTCACCAATTTTATATTTTTCATCAACATCCAAGCTCTTCATGTAATAGTATTCTCCATAGTATTGAGAATTTGAATATGCAACATCTTCATAGCCATATACATATCTAGTATCAGTAATTTCACGTCCAGAATTATCAATCGATGTAAATTTAACCATATACATCTTTTTACTCTCAACCTTGAATGAGAACTTAGCAATTCCATTCATATCAGAAGTTACTGAGTATTTACCAACATCTATATACTCTGTTGTGTATCTATACTGTGGATATGTGAGCTTATTAATCGGATCATAATATGTACCTTCTTTAATTTGATTATATACAACTTCAGAGACCTCTATTTGAGTAGCAATACCTGAAGCTGGACCTGAAAGATATGGGCTCAAATCCCAATACGGAATACTTTTTTGATTGTTTTCCAAATCGATATTTTCTGATTTGATTGTATAATTAACTGTCTTATCCTTTTGATCTTCTGTAATTGTATTTGAAATATTAGTATTAAACACAAATATCGAACTGCGTGATTCAATTACACCCTCTTCAGAACGTTCTGGTTTTACAAGAAGTTCGATTGTTGAATATCTCGTCGAATTAGGTGTATATTTTGAACTAATTGTTACACTTCCTTCACCTTTTTCGTTTAGTTTTAAAACTCCATTTTGCTCATATTCTTGGAGTGGTGACCCATAGGCAGTGTACGACATTTGAGTATTAGCCACAGGTGTACCATCGAAGAATTCTGATTTGATTTTATACGTAACAGCGTCTCCAGCAAAAATTAAATTCTTCTCAGGTTCAACACTAATCTTATATGCTGGTTTTACATATGCGGCGACTGTAATTATCTTACGATTGATAATCTCCTCACCATTCTTAAATACAATTTCATATATACCAGGCTTAAGACCAGAATATGATAGTTCTCCGGTTATAGTATTGAAGTCAGACAAATTAACCTTAGTCGAAGCATACTCTACTTTCTTTTCAGAATCTGAATACCCCCAATATGGTTTTGAAAGTACCACTTGAACTTCTTTTGGTATAGCACTTTCGCCTCTAGACTTTGCTATTGCCCAGAATCTTACAGTATCGTCCGGTAGATATATGTTTTTATTCAAAGACATATAATCCCACCACTTATCTGTGTCTTCCAAATTAAATCCATATCCGTATTCACTTTCGACAGGTATAACTAAATCACCAGAAGGAATTTTGGCGATTATGAACTTTTGATCATATGAGTAAGATTTTTTTGTTGGATTATAAATCCAATCACTTGGTGTATTAAAAACCAACACCCCATCTCGTCCAGTTAATCCGATTTCTCTACCTTCGATTGATATCTGTACATCTTTAATACTCTTACCAGTCTTTATATCCTTTATCCATACTAACGAGTTTTTTGCAGAAAATGCTGTAAAACTAGCATTAGGGTTTACCTGGAACCAGCAGATATCACTGTTTTCCCCATTTTTAATGACCGCAGCATAGTATCCATCAGGAAGTGTGTTGGGTAATCTAATGTTTCTGCTATAGCTTGTGCTTTCTTCAATTGGAACTGTAGCACTAACAATCTTTTGGCTATCTTGAAGTTTTAAATCATCACCTGACAATCTCTTCCAAGGAGTATCGCCGTAAGCGTCCTTAATTGACTTCACCACATCCTCAGCACTATTTAGTCTGTATACTGATATGTTTGTCGACCCAGTATTATATGAACTTACTGAAAAAACTATATTTGAATCAGTCTTGAATTCAACAAAGTTTCTTGCAAAAGAGATTGATGGGCTAGTATTAGAGTACTCAACTCCTGTTTGGAATTTAAAGACAGTCTCTTTTTCAATCGTATCAGTTGATCCTGTAGCACCCATACCTGGTTTTATCTTAACTGTATATACTTTATTAGAATTAAGTGGACTATCAGGTATGAATCTTACAAGATTATCCTTAGTTTCAAAACGTCCAACTATTGCAGGAGAAAACTGAATATATTTCTCTGGATTGATAATGTTATCTCTATTGAAATATAGTTCTATCCCAGTATTAACTGGAACATTAGTACCCATATCACCAGGGAGTGAGTTAATTAACTGGAATGGAGCTTTAACTTGGTATGCCCAACTATAGTCTCTGGCAGACAGTGGACCTTTTTCAATTTTGATTGAATACACCGTATCAGCGTTTAGATCATTCATTGGTACGACCTCAAATGTATTCGCTTGAGCCATTACTTTAGTTACGCTGAAATCGATACTTGGAAATATTTTTATGTATTTTTCAATTACTTGAGGAGATAGGTCGGTATTTGTTTTAATTATGAAATGACTTTTTGGAGATATACCAATAGAATCTAGTGCCGTAGCAGTTAGTGAAAATTCTGATATAGCAGTCTTATATACTTTCTTGTTATATGCAAAAAACCCGATGAAAGCGATTATGATAATAATTAGGAGGGGAATATATATTTTATTTTTGTTCATGATGACAATATATCATGAAATAGGTTTGATTATAAGGCTAAAAAGGATTTTCTATGCAGAGGAGTTAAACCATGCTTTTTTATACCTTCATAATGCTTTTTGGTACCATAACCTTTGTTTATCTCAAAACTATATCCTGAATATTTAATCGCCCATTTTCTCATCTTACGATCACGTAATACTTTTGCACAAATTGAAGCTAGAGCAATTACTTTTTCTTTTGCATCCCCTTTTATGATAGTTTTTTGATACAAATACTCTTCTGGTGCTTTCAGACCACCATCTAATAGCACTAGACAGTGTTTAGGATTTAATTTTAGTTTCTTAATTGAAAGTTTTAATGCATTTTTAATAGCGAAGGATAGACCTTTAGTATCAATAACCTTTTCTGATTGAAAGATAACAGAGAAGTCTATACCACCTGTCTTTTTAATGTCATTAATTTTCTTAAACCAGTCTTCCCTTTTTTCCTCACTTAATTGTTTAGATTCTTTCACTCCCCTAAACAACTTATGGGAATCTGGGGTGAGGAATACAAAAGCACCCACGGCAACTGGGCCGGCAATGGGTCCTCTACCGACTTCATCAATGCCGATTAAATATCTAAAACTTTTCATTTTAATTAAATGTTCCTATATATTTCTAAAGGGTGTGTTGTCCATGTCCTTTAACTCAAACTGTTTACATTTCACAAGCAACTGTACTCTCGACAAATTATCGATAGTTAAATTGTCGACGAGTCGGGTTCAGAATGGAAAATAACATTATATTATACAGTAGAGATTTCTTAACTATATAATTATATTATATAACTTACTGCCTTTTATCTACTTGACTTATTCATCAAAGTAACATATACTATTGCTTAATGACAAATATTAATTTTAATCCAAATACAGGAAACGCACCAACATCTCTGTTGGGCATATTGCGCTGTGTTAACAATGTTTAAATAGATTCTCTATTTGAATATCAAAAACACCGCGCAAAGCGGTGTTTTTAGTTCTTTGACTCATATCAACACAAACCAATATTGAAGGAGAAATATGAAAGAATGGAGGAATCCCCTGCTATACTTGTTCGGTAAAGGATGGCAGTACTCGGCAAAGAAATGGCTCGTTATTTGCTTCTGGACAATGTTCATACTGGCAAAGGTAGTTACTACCCTTGTATATCCACTAGTACTGGCAGGCATAGTAAACACCATCCAGGCTCAAGGTATACATCCGGAGAATCTCAATCACCTATTCCTGCAATTATTGAAACTTCTGGTAGTTATCATTATCTTCTGGTCTCTTCATGGACCGGCTAGAGTGATGGAGCTTACTAACGCTTTCGACATCAGAGCAAGTCATCGTAAGCACCTTATATCTGGAGTGATGTCACTTCCACTACAATGGCATACTGATCATCATTCCGGTGATACCATCGACAAGATTAAGAAAGGAACTGACAGCCTTTACAGCTTCTCAAGTAGTTCATTCCTAATCATTTACGGGTTAGTAAAACTCATTTGTAGTTATGTAATGCTTGTATACTTCAGTCATTCAGCAGCATACATTGTACTTATAATGATTCTTATAAGTATTGTTATCACAATGAAATTCGACGTCAAAATCGTCGAACAGTATGACCGTCTAAACGAGGCGGATAACAAGATAACTGAGAGTATATTCGACAAGATAAGCAACATTACTACAATACTAACACTTAGAGTAACCAAACACGTATTGAGTAAAATATATGAGAAGATAGATGAGCCTGCTAGGCTACAACTCGCTTCCAACAAGCTCAACGAGCTTAAGTGGTTCCTCGCAGAACTATCATGTCAAGTAATGACAGTTACTGTATTGGGTATGTACTTCTGGCAAATTAGTAGGAGTAGCGAAGTTGTCCTTATGGGTAACATCTTCCTACTTATCAAGTACCTCAATGAGATTGGGGATTTGTTCTTTCAGTTTACAAGCTACTATGGTGATGTACTGAGAGAAAGGCGCGGTGTGGCAAATTCTGAACTGTTAGCCAAGGAATTCAAAGTACCAGATCTGGAATGCGGTTTCATCCCTTCTAACTGGAGTATGCTATCAATTAAGAATCTAAGCTTCTCATATACAGGTACAGACGGTGAACATCACCTAGACAACATATCCCTAAAAATTAAACGTAGCCAAAGAATAGCTTTTGTGGGGGTAAGGGGTAGTGGAAAGACTACGGCATTGAAGATCATGAGTGGTCTCTACAAACCGAAAGTAATGACACTAGAGATTGATGGTGTACGTATTGACAGAGGTATTGATGGTATTAGTAAATCAATTGGATTAATACCACAAACCCCCGAACTATTCGCCGAAACCATACGGGATAACATAACATTCGGAAGCGAAGTTGGTGAAGATGAACTGAGAGGCTATACCGACATCGCCTGCTTTAGTGAAGTTGTGGATAGACTACCAAAAGGGTTCGAATCCATTACAAAAGAAAAGGGTGTAAACTTTTCTGGTGGGCAACAACAAGGATTAGCATTGGCGAGGGGTATGCTTACGCACAGAGAATGCGACATACTCCTCATGGACGAGCCGACCAGTAGCTTGGATAGGGAGACGGAGAGTAGGGTGTACAGTAATATACTGGGCTCGTTTCCGTCAAAAACAATAATCTCCACCGTCCATGGACTTCACCTTCTACCACTATTTGATCGTATTTATGTCTTTGACAAGGGTACAATCGTTGGTGAAGGATCAATAACAAAACTAGTGTCTGACTGCCCCGCTTTCAAAAAATTGTGGGAAGCCGCAGACAGAGTTTGATACAATGAGCACACGCTCACACGACCCCGTACGCTTTTGCTGTACGGGGTTTTTCTTTACTTTTTTGCTATAATACCCTTATGTCCCGCTTTATCCACCTACACACTCACAGTCACTACTCTCTATTAAACGCCCTACCAAAAATT
>CAYNAH010000022.1:0-10211 GCA_964395365.1 uncultured Candidatus Saccharibacteria bacterium
TCAATTGACCAGTATAGATCATCATTGTCCGGATCGGTTGCTGTTGCAATAAAATTAACATCCTGACCGACAGATACAATTGTTTTTGTCACTTTATAATCTGTAATCTTAGGAGCTTTGTTTTGGATTGGAATAATTATTGGTGATGATGAAAGGGTGAAATATGAATCACTTTCATCACATCCAGTTGTAGAACACACTTTAATCTTGTATCCAGATCCTGGCTTAATACTATTAGAAACCTTAGATAGATCGACTTTTATCCCCTGTTTATCAGTCGATTCTCCGATTGGACGGTTGCCATCTACCAAATTCCATTCTGTATTCTTTGCTTCGCTGTATAGGGTTATATAATGAGGCGCACCAGTGATTGGTGTAAATGAGATATCAATTTCTTTATCTACAAACAAAACATTTCCACCATTCGGATATAGGACCTTTACTTTTGGTATTGGTCCAGGTGAGACTACTGTGAAGTAATCATCACTAATATCGCACAGAGATTTCCCTACATTAGAGGAACGTTCTGGATCACATATATTGATCTTATATAGCCCAACAGACGGTACTGCAGATTTAGGAATAATTGCTGTATTAATTTTATTTGCAGCACCCCTAACTTTCAATTCGTAAACTTCTCCTACATATGGGTTATACAGATATAACTTTAGAGAATCTGAATTATAGTTCATACTCCAATTAACTATAATATTTGATTCTTTCCACTTAAATTCCTCGCCTCCATTTGGCGATGAAATGGTAATCTGTGGGACTACGACGGTTGGTACTTCATCCTTAGTAATTACAGTCTCAATAGAAGTGCCATCGGTAAACACTGTAACCAACTTTCCTGTAAAAGTTCCTGCTAGCTCTATCTGACCATATAGGTTATAGGTACTTACATCCTGAGTAGTTGTACCTAGAAATTGATCGTAATTATTGTTTAACTGCTTGCCATCTCTCAATACAACTAGTGGATATGGATATCTGCCATATGTTAGTGCACCTGCTGTAGACCAAGCCTCATAATTATTACTGAGCACTGTCATTGATTTTATGCCGACATTAGTCTTTGATTTGATAGATACCTCCCAATTAAAATCTTTGTCTGTCCGACTCGTACGTCCTTTTCCAGGAGCAAATACTCCCCAAATACCAGACTTATCGTCATTTGTTGAAAGTAATTTGGCATTAACCACTGGTTTCTCTACTGGAACTGGTGTGGAAATACCGGTCGGTGAATACTTACTCAAAAAATATTTGGTTACAGGATTATCCCCAGTAGCCTTATCCTCATACGAATAATTCTCGCCTTCTATAACCTCAGTATATTTACCTTCTTGGGTGAAGACTACGTTAATTATTGAATTTGAAATTGGATACCAATTAATCTCATGCTTTTCTCTACGGAACACATCATAACCAGAAATTTTATCGTTAACTGTTAGAGGAGTAATGAGTTTTTTCCAAACATCATATCCCTTTGTATAGACAGCAAGTTTTACAAATACTATTCTATTGCCATTAACCTCCTTATACCGAGCGTCTAGATACTTTAAGCAGTATTCTCCTTCATTGGGATTTGTATAACATTCTTCCTTATTTAGTCTTACTGGACCAGATACACTATAGTTATCAATGGTCATAGGCATGAGGTTTACATTCAAGTTATCTGTTGAACCAGTCTGTGCACAATCACCATTTAAATGGGCCCGTGTTAGTGGTCCAACGAAACCAGTTGCAGGAATATCTATAGTAGATTGGTATTTTTTAACCGCATTAGCTGTAGATTCAGTAAAATTACTACCGTCTAGTGTGCCAGCTGTAGCAAATCCCTTTGTTACAAGAAAATTATTTAAAGCAACAACATCGGGACCTTGGCTACCAACAGTTAAGTTAACATTGAATGAATAGCAGATATTTGTGGCTTTAGACACAACCTCAGCCATAACATTATCAGTGGATAGAACGGTGACTGAAATAAGAGTAAATATTGCTATCTTTATTATGTTTTTTATCATTTATGCACTATACCACACTTTTTCAAAAATACAATGAAGTGCAGCTGAGACTGCAGTCTTTTAAGATTGAGTACCAAAAGCCCCACCGTTCGGTGGGGCAATCGCTTTTGCATAGATCAGTTTGCTTCAAACAACCAACCTACTGTAGAAGTTCGTCCTTATAACAGGAGTCACTCCAAGATCATATTGTTCTGCAACCACAACAAGATAATCCCGTATCATGAGTCCGAGGATTCTTCGCAGCTGCATGTCGAGAATATAAATCCGGTTCATGCGAAGCTCCCTTTGGATATCACATAGCCTGTACTGACAGCCATCCTTCATAAATGAAAGGATTTGGCTCGCTGCCTTCTGTTGCATCCATATGGAGTACAACAATATGAAGCACGGAATCAAAAAGATCAATGTTTTCATCTTCTGTATGGTTGGCGCTTAAGCCGCCACCTTCGGATTGGTTGATTAAGACCGCATGAGGGATCAATGACGCGTATTATTTCGTCATAGCTCACCAGTTCCCTGATGACCGCCTCAAGTGTAGCATCGGTTACCGTTATTCCACGTTGGGAGAGTTCTGACTTGATGTCGAGAATATTCATTGACTCGTCCGGGTAAAGGACAATCTTGATGTTGTACTTCAAATCTTCCACCCTCTTTTCCCTGTCAGTGCTCCACCACCAGAACCAGACGCCGATGATGAAAGCGATACCAAAAACTTCGAAGTTCACTAGACATCTCCTTGTGTTATAGAGCAGCATAATTGCTGCAATGGATGATTAGATGATCATCTTCTAAAAGACTACATCTATATTAGATTTTTATCAATCAATTATCCCCCCACCCAGACAAACCTCTCCATCATAAAATACCAATGATTGTCCATTTGAAATTGTATATTGTGGTTTTGTAAACTCAACAGTCTTCTCATCAACAAACAATATTTCTTGTAGTGTTTCTCTGTATCGTGCTCTCGCTTGCAGCTTTTTTCCAATCAATGCTTTACCTTGATTCCAATTAACATCTCTTAGAGTAATTTTGGTAATACCATCTGGTAAATTTCCTTCTGCATTCTTGTTAGCTACCGTTATCGTATTCTTCTCAATATCCTTTGAGACGACATAGTATGGTTCATCATTAGGAGTTTTTTTCAAGATATTAAATCCATGTCTTTCACCTATGGTGTAGAAAAAAGAACCATCATGTTCACCAATGATTTCTCCTTTAATATTTAAAACATTTCCCTTTTTTGAATCAATATAGTGTGAAAGGAATTCTTTAATATCAATTTTTCCAATGAAACATAGTCCCTGACTATCTTTCTTTTCTGCATTAGGTAATTTAAACTTTTTAGCTAATTTTCTTACCTCTGGTTTCTCAATGTTACCTACGGGGAATATGGTCTTACTCAATTGTTCCTTCTTTAATGTCCAGAGGAAGTATGTTTGATCCTTGTTTTTATCATTACCTGCTATGAGTTTTCCATCGATTACCTGAGCATAGTGACCTGTAGCGACAAAGTCTGCTCCTTGTTTCATAGCCCAGTCGTAAAACCCGCCAAACTTTACGTAACGATTGCACATCACATCAGGATTTGGTGTTCTGCCAGCCTTATATTCGCTTATCATATAGTCCACAACTTCTTCTTTGTATTCCTTTTCAAGATCGAGTGTTACAAAAGGAATATCTAATAGCGCAGCAACTCTCATAGCATCCATCCTGTCCTCCTTCCAAGTGCAGCTTATCCAATCTGGTTGCCAAACTTTGATAAATACACCAGTTACGTCGTATCCCGCTTTTTTTAGCAAAGCAGCAGAGACAGAGCTATCTACTCCGCCTGACATACCTATATATACCTTCATATTTCCTGTTTTCTTCATACCTTGACTTTTGTGTATGTTTAGTATATAATATATATCGGATTTGAGCAATGTCGCTCATTTCAAACCTATTATTAAAATGTACCTGACAATATCGGCGATCTTCGTCATCTCAACTCTCGCGATGGTCGTCGCGAGTATCTACCTCGCCTTCAAGGCAAAGAGGTGGAGCTTGATGGTAATGGTCACGTTCTGTGCCATCATCATCCCGCTTAGCTATTTCAAAATGGCAAAGCGGGTGATTCACTCAGACTCAACTATTCCGACAGTTGCATCAGTGACGAATGGCTTGTACCAAGTCCTCGGCACGTACGAGGATGCCGGTGGATACCTCAGCATAGTCCACCGGAGGCAGATCCAGTCAGTCATTGTTGAGAAGAAGCTGGTTGAAACAATTCCAGCTGATCCGCTTCCGACATTGATGAGAACGGAATTCCCTGTCACTTCCGGCACGAATGTTCTGGACAACTACCTCATTGAGGTAGGAATTGACAAGGGCGCGCCATTCGTGCGCGACTACACGCCATTCAAGTATTTCAAATAGGGATCATCGTAGTCCCTCCACACAGACCAGCCCGCCCCATAAAGGCGGGCAAGTTTTTTATCTTAAATACTTACTAATATTTAACAGATGACCTTCGTAGGTAGTAGCGTAATACATTTTTCCATCTCTACCTGTGAGATAGAAATAGTATTTTGATGAAGCTGGATTAAGTGTTGCTTTTATTGCTTCTATACCCGGATTACTAATTGGCCCTTTGGGTAATCCTTTATACTTGTAAGTATTGTATGGTGAATCTATTTTTAAATCATCAAACGTGACTCCACTAGTTTTTCCTGTAATGTAGTAGAAAGGTGGATCAACTTGCAGGAACATTCCCTCTTTTAATCTCTTCCATAATATTCCCGACACCATCTTTCTCTCCTCAAAATTATTTGCTTCCTCTTCTACAATTGATGCCATTGTGACAATATCGAATAGTGGTTTATTAAAGTTCTTAATATCTAGTGCTAGAGGCGCTATCTTTTTATTAAAATTATCCTTCATAGTTTTAATGATTTCTTCTGGTTTTACATTTGAATAGAAATTATATGTATCAGGATACAGAAAGCCTTCTTCAGATTTAGCAAGAGATACAAAACGTGCAGCATTGAAACCTGGTAATGCCTTTAAGTATATATATGCCATATCTGAAACATTCGTACCTTCGGGTACAGTTATTCTCACTTTTACCTGTCTTTGATCACCACTTACCATCCTTCTAGCTATAGTTAGCATATTCTCCTCTCCTGAGAACCTATAGTCTCCAGCCTTAACTCCATTGTTTAATGAAAGAGTAGTTGTAACTACCTTAAAAAGAAACTTTGATGATATTAAATGCATATCAAATAGATCATTTGCAACCTTACTTACTCCTGTGCCCTTTTTCACCTCAAAATCAAACTGCTTCGTTGGAAAGTCTTTTGGTGGTTGTGATGATACTGAAACAAAAATCAAAATTAACACAGCAATTATGAAGCTAATATTAAATTTTAGATGTCGTTTAAATTGAAGCATACTATATAGGTAGATTTGAAGGAGCTTCTGACTTCTTTGATGGTATACGACTTAGAGTTGGTGTAGCTGCAACAGCACCTGGTAGGTGATATATTGTTGCTAATTCCTCAGTACTTAACACGAAAAACTTACTAATAAATGGATCATAGAAAAACGATCGTCTCTTAAAAGCTTCTAGAACCAATCTTGCCTGCTTATTCTGTCTGTAGTTTTTATAGTCTTCCCATGGATCATTCTTGAATTTCGCAGACCACTTATCACCATTAGGTTTGAAGCCATTGAAGTTCTCTGTATGAAAATGTTTAAAAGAAGAAATGATACCTCCGATACCATTTGGTTTATCAAATACATCTTTTTTAGCTATATATATTGCCCTAACACCTACATCAAAAGCGAGCTTTCCCATATTTCTTTCAATACATTTAATGACTTCCTTTTCACCATCTGAAAGTGTAGGTGGTATTACTCTTCCAGTATCCTTGTCTTTTTCTCCTGCAACCTTGGTCTTCGGATTACGCACCATAATTTCATTTATGAGATCCATAGCTTCTTTCTTATACATATCACCCTTCTTCCATAGATACTCTGGCATTCTTTGATCCTTTATATGTGCTCTAATTACATATTGAATCCACACTCTCTGATATGGACCCTGACTGCCAAGAAATTCTATGAGTGGTGTCATAGGGTCAATCTTAAATTCCTCTTTTGGATCCTTATCAAGACCGTAATCGATATATGTCTTAATTGGATATGGATCTGCTTTTGTAAGAATGAATTCTCCTCCCCACATTTTACTCTCAGTCGGATCAAACTGAACTCCAAGGGTATAGTCTTTTACCTCATGAATTTCTACACCCGGAAATTGAGAGTAGAAAGCGGCCATTACTCCGTTCTTTCTTCTATCCTCTGTTCTTATGAAAAACTTTACAACACCTTCTAGGGAAACAATTTCAAGAGAATACGACGGCCTCTTCTCTCCTTTCCAATATTGAGCAAAACCACTTCCATCAGAAGTGTTATGCAGAGAATTTAGAACAAGCTCCATAGCTAATGGAGACTTTAGCATTTCTCTAGGTAACTTGATTTCAAGTAGTGCGTATTTAAGAGAATATATCCATTCAGAACGAACGTAGTTTACCCACAATGGCCAGAAGACCATTGATAAAATGAAAGCCAAGATTATTGGAGATATTGGAACTACGTAGGTAATTATTGAGCTTAGAAATTGATCTTGTATCAATGAAAGAATCATACATTGATATTATACCAGCTTTCTATTTTATGGACTACTGTAAACTATGCAGGTAGCTTTGCTGAATCAGCAATATCGTACTTTCCATCCTTAGTCTTCTTGAAATGCTTCTGGTTTTGTAGATTAACCATGATAGTGTTTTCTTTTACATATCTCTCCTTCATCACCTTATCAATGATTTCTTCCTTTGTTAGTGGACCATTCTTCTCTAGAATACTTTTTATAACATCCTTAACAACTCCAGACATATATCCCCACTCTCTTAGAGCATACAGACCTCTTCCTACTAGGACAAATCTCTTGTCCTTAATTAGTTCATTATGTGTAGTTGCAATATGAGCTTTCTTCTTAAAAACTTGAGTAATTTGTTTAGCAACTTCCTTGAAGTGGATTGGAGAACCATGCTTTCTGATAACTAGAAAAGCGTAATCTCTCATACCCTTAGTCTTAATATTTGAAGAATGAGAAACACCCCATTCACCCATAGCATTCTTTCCAAGTGACTTTGAAATACCCAACCATCGTCTTATGATCTCCTGATTCTTATACTTCTCAGACACTGACTCTAGATGAGACAGGAATCTATTTACTATTTCAGATTCAGGAAGTAGGTCATCATCTGATAGGCCGGTATATAGTTTTCTAAGTGAGTCTTCAACCTGTTTAGCCAACTCCTCATTTACATGCCAACGATGCTTGAATTCATCATCTTCTTTCTTCTTCTTAAATCCTTCACCAATTACTAGAATGAAATGAATATGATTTTGTAGTTCTTTATCCTTTGATGCATGACCGAGGAAATCATCTTCAACAACAATACCACCTAAACTATGTATTAGATTTTCTATTTCAGAAAAAGCTGCCTTCTCTGTTTTATATACATCTGACTTTCTAATATTAGTTAGAGCATAGTTTTCAATCTGTCTTACACGCTCACGAGTAATACCATATAGCTTTCCTATAGCATCTAGAGTCATTTTATCTGTACTCTTTCCTAGACCGTATCTTTTTATAAGTACCTCACGAGCACGATCTGGTAAGACTGACAAAAGTCTTTTTGTTGATTGTTTTGGTTTGAATTGTATGTTGGCCATGCAATTATTGGTTATTTGATAAGATTGATACTACATTATGATTGATATTGTGTCAAATGTGGTCTAATTATACCACTATATTTACGAGCTTGTTTTTGACAAAAATCACCTTTTTCACCTCTTTTCCATCTATCCATTTCTGTATTTCATCCATATTTAGAGCCATTTTTCTTAACTCTTCATCACTTGTATCTCTATTTACCTTTACTTCCCCTCTTGTTCTTCCATTTATCTGGATGAATATCGTTACTGTACTTTCTACCAACTTACTTGGATCAAACTGTGGCCATTCTGTCTCATGTATAGATCCCTTATTTTTTAATCTCTCCCATATCTCTTCACTAACATGTGGTGCAAAAGGAGCAATGAGTTTGATAATTATTTCATAGTGAGCTTTGGAAATACTTTTTTCTTTTTCAAATTCATTCAAGAGTATCATGATCGCGCTCACCGCTGTATTGAATCTCATCTCTTCAATATCTTCACCTACCTTCTTTATTGTTCTATGTACTGAAGACTCAATACTCTCACCTCCTCCCTCTCCTATCTTTTCTTGTAATTTCCATATTCTTTCTATGAACCTTCTTGAGCCTGCTATTGCATTCGTATCCCAAGCTATAGCTTGATCGAAAGGTCCCATAAACATTTCATGTATTCTAAGTGTGTCGGCACCAACTGTTTTTACTATATCATCTGGATTAACTACATTCCCTACAGACTTAGACATCTTTGCTCCACCTTCAGCTAGGATTAATCCATGTGATGTTCTCTTCTTGTATGGTTCCTTTGTTGGAACTAATCCAAGATCATAAAGGAATTTATGCCAGAATCGAGAATATAGAAGGTGAAGAGTTGTGTGTTCCATACCACCGTTATACCAATCTACTGGAGTCCAATATTTCAAATTCTTTTGACTTGCGAACTCCTTCTTGTTATGAGCGTCTACATATCGTAGATAGTACCAGCTAGATCCAGCCCAGTTAGGCATGGTGTCTGTTTCTCTCTTTGCTTTACCCTTACATGTAGGACATTTTGTATTTACCCATTTATCCAAAGCTGATAGCGGAGACTCTCCTGTCGCTGTCGGCTTGTAGTTCTTCACCTTAGGAAGCTTAAGTGGTAAATCTTTTTCTGGTACAGGTACGATTCCACACTTTGGACAATGTACTACAGGTATTGGCTCACCCCAGTATCTCTGACGAGAGAATACCCAGTCACGGAGTTTGAACTTAGTTACCCATTTACCACCTACAAATTCAGTTATTTCTTTTTTAATTGATTCTGAATCTTTACCAGTGAAATTACCTGAATCAACAAGTATACCTTCTCCAGTAAATTTAAAATCGGGATTTAGGATTAAACTCTCAAGGAATTTTCCTTCAGAGACAGTTAAAAAATCAAATAGTTCCTTCTCGCTTTTCCAGGTTATATCATGTAATGCTTGTTCTTTTTTGTTAACCTCAGATCTGTCTTCATTTTCTAAATCAAAAAATACATAATGGAAATGAGCCCATCGATTTACTTCTTTAATTCGATGATAGAAAAAAGTATTTATATTAATAGGTGAAGTTCTAATGTACTTAAGATTCTTATAGCCAGTCTCCTCTTCGACTTCTCTTCTAGCGGCAATAACTGGATCTTCACCTTCTTCAATTCCTCCTGTTATTAACCCATTCATCTTTGCAATTTTCCAACTTATACAGAGATACTTATCATCCTTAGGATTACGAACGACTACGCAAACTGCTTCTCTTTTAATATACGGTAAGTTTGTTTTTGGAATTGAATCTGTAGCATCAATAAACTTAGGCTCTAGGACCTGCTTAACATTTAACTTATATTTCTTCGCAAAATCCCAGTCTCTATCATCATGCGCAGGTACAGCCATTACTGCTCCTGTTCCGTAATCACCGAGAACATAATCTGCTACCCATACTGGTATCTTTTCCTTTGTAGCAGGATTTATTGCCCAAACACCTTTAACCTCTACTCCGGTCTTAGTGTTTTTTGCATCAGTTCTCTCTATTGTAGTCTTATCCTTTGCTTGTTTAACATATTTCTTTACCTCATCAGCATTCTTTAATACACCCTTGTGATTATCATCTATAGCTAGAGTCACCCATGGATGCTCTGGAGAAAGTACTATGTATGTTACTCCGTATATTGTATCTGGACGAGTTGTAAATACAGGAATCAAGCCTGGCTTTTGACCACCTTCAAACTGAATCTCAAAACTAATTTCTGCCCCCTCACTCTTTCCAATCCAATTCCTTTGTTGAATCTTTATCTTCTCCAAAAATTCTGTCTCATCCAAATCCTTATCAAGTCTCTCTGCATATTTAGTTATAGCTAGCATCCATTGCTCCTTTTCCTTCTGTTCAACCTTCGTACCACATCTTTCACAGCAAC
>CAYNAH010000023.1:0-4363 GCA_964395365.1 uncultured Candidatus Saccharibacteria bacterium
CTGCCCTGCAAAGAGGGGACCATCACATGAAGCACAATATGTGAGTCCCTTATGTTCAAAAATATCTGCACCCTTAGCTTCAAGTTTCTTTCTAAAGCTACCAGCAGTAATGAGTACAGTCTTAGATTCATAACTTCCTTTATTTGTTGTTATTTTAAAACCATCTTTTGCTTTCTCTACTTTTTCTACAGATTCTCCCACATGGATATCTACAGAGTCTTTTGCATATGCACGAAGATGATTCTCTAGACTTTTCGCAAATTCTGCACCAGGTATTTTGATAGTTCCAATCCAGTTTTCAATACCTTCAGATACAGTACTCTGGCTATTCCAATCTTTCGTTACAAACAAAGTTTTTAGTTCCTTTCTAGCAGCATATACTCCAGCTGCTACACCTGCAGGTCCACCACCAATTATTGTTAAGTCGTAAAGCATAAATATGATTATATCATACTTGATTTCAGTATGAATACTAGAATATTATCCTATTTCAACTTAGATCTTCTCAAGAAAGCGGGTACTGCACCCCAATCATCATCATCGTTTTGAACTTCATTTTTCAAGTCTTTCTTTTCCTCAGCTTTCTCAACAGTTTTTGGAATTATGTCTTGGGTTTGATTATTTCCAAACATTCTACTACGTATTGTTGGTTCTTCCTTAGCCTTTATTACCGGAGGTGTGAATCCTGGGTTAGGTGCAGTTTTTGATTGTGGTTCATTGTTACTAATCACACCCTCTGGGAAACCTGCTGCAATCACAGTTACCTTTACTTCTCCTTTCTTCAACTTATCATCCCTTACTGTTCCAAAGATTACCTTAGCATTTGGATCAACTGATTCAGTTATAATCTTAGCTGCATCCTGTATTTCAAACATTGTAAGATCCTCACCACCAGCGATAGAGAAGAGAACACCCTTTGCACCGTTTATAGATACATCAAGTAATGGAGAATTAATTGCCAATTTTGCAGCTTCTACGGCACGATTCTCGCCAGTAGCGGAACCGATACCCATAAGTGCAGAACCAGCGCTTTCCATAACTGTTCTGATATCCGCAAAGTCTATGTTGATCAATCCCGGAGTTGTTATGAGATCTGAAATACCTTCAACGGCCTGGCGTAGTATCTCATCACAGATTGAGAATGCGTTTTTGACTGTGGTATTCTTGTCTATCGTTGAAAGCAGTCTGTCGTTTGGTATCACAATAATTGCATCAACTTCTTTTCTGAGTTCTTCAAGTCCAGTTTCAGCGATCTTAGATCGAGCTTGCCCTTCAAAGAAGAAAGGTTTGGTTACAACAGCAACAGTTAGTGCACCCAACTCCTTAGCTGTACGAGCTACAACCGGGCTAGCACCACTTCCAGTACCTCCTCCTAGTCCGCATGCTACAAAGACCATATCAGCACCCTTTAGGGCCTCCTGTACCTCCTCCTTAGTCTCTTCGACTGCACGCTTACCCATCTCTGGATTCATTCCTGTACCTAGACCTCTAGTTAGGTTTTTACCAAGATGTATTCTTTTCTTAGCTAGAGAGTGATGTAAATCCTGAGCATCTGTATTGATTGAGATAAAATCCACCCCTTTGACCTTGGAGTTAATCATGTGGTTTACGGCATTTTTTCCGGATCCTCCAACTCCTATTACTTTGATACGGGCAAATGCTTCAATGTCTGGGGTAATATTCGGCATAGCCCAATCTTATCAGATGGTTTAAATTAGTCAAAATATAGGGTTTAAGGTAGAAACTGCTTTAACCAAGCAATCATTGTTTTCTTTGAATTCTCGAAAATCCTAGAGCTCGTGTCTATAGGTAGATCCTGGTCAGCATGCATACCCAATATACATAATCCATATGCAACAGCTAGTGCAGAATCTTTAAGTCCAGCTCTGTCAGTAAGGCCTAGATTCAGGCTTCCAATGCGCGCAGGAAGTCTTAATGAAGCCTTAGCCATATCTTCTATACCAGAAAGGGAAGAACCAGCACCTGTGAGGATTATACCGGCAGGTAGGAGTCCATTTCTTCCAATTTTTTTAAGATGAGTCTCAATTAGTTCAAATATGTCTGAAAGTCTTGCAGATATTATTTCCTCCAATTTCTTTCTTGGATATGATGCACCAGTTATTGCACCAATTTTAATTTGCTCTGCTTCCTCAAGAGGGACTTTAAGACCTAAAGCGATATCGTTTGTAATGTCTGTTGAACCAATTGGGAATACTTCTAGTGATACGGGTATATTATTTTCAAATACTGCGATTGAAACTGTTTCAGCTCCAATATTTGCCAACACACAACCTGCAACTTTCTGTGATTTAGTTAGTGTAACTAGACTTGATGCGATCGGTGCAGCCATAACATCTTGAACACTTATACCAGCTTCTTCTACTGATTCTATAATGTCATTTAAATGATGCTCAAGACATGTGATGTATAGTGTTTTGATTTCAAATTTACTTCCTCTCATGCCTTCTGGTTTACCGAGTACAGCTTTTCCATCAACCTTATACTGTAATGGAATACTGTGTATTATTTTCTTATTCAAAGAAGCCGTACTTGGTATGTCTTTTTCACATTGTTCCTGAATTCTTTTGATATCTAGTGTCGTTATCTCAGAATCAGCTCTTGAAATAATGATTGAACTAGAGGAGGTGATGCTTCCTAATCCGATACCACCTATGGAAACAAAAGCTTTCTTTACTTTTGTCTCAGCTCTCTTTTCTGCCATTGATACTGCCTGCTTAATACTAGCAACAACATCAGTTATATTTAAAACATAACCATGTCTTAATCCCTTAGATTCAACAAAACCAACACCAAGTATTTTAGGTTGATTTGATTTTTCATTTTTTTCTGAAGCATCAGCAATAACCACCTTGATATGGTGTGTTCCTATATCTATACCAGTGATGATTGATCGTGCCATTTTAGACAGAGTCTCAAATGCCGAATTTTTTGCGGAAATGAGCCTCTACGCTCTCCATTGTACTACCATGATCGAATCCTTTCAAATGCACTAAACCGTGGATAAATAAAAAAGCGAAAAAGTTTTCGTAATTACGATCAAATTTCTTAGATTCCAATCGAGTCATTTCTGGATTTATGTAGATTTCACCAAAATTATCAGAAAGAGGGAAGCTAAGTATGTCAGTTGGTTTATTAATATCTCGATACTCCTTATTTAATTTTTGAATTTCCTTCTTCCCAATAATTATGACAGATAACTCATACTTTTTTCCAAGTACAGCATCCTTGATTTTTTGAAAATCAAAATCTGGCAACTTTGATTTAGTTGTATTTGTAATTTGGAAGTTAGGATCAGACATTATTTAGAAAAACGAGAGGTTTTCTCTTGCATCTTACCCATCTTTATAAGTTCAGCGATTTCAGCCTTTCTCTTGATAGATTTTAGAGTCTTCATCTTTGTTTTATATGAAGATAGTACACGCTGATTGTATCTTATGCTTCGTACTCTTGGCAGTATACCTGAAGCCTGTACCTTCTTTGTAAAACGACGAATAACACCAACACTATTTTCGGTTCCGTTTCTTGTGATTTCTACATTTATCATATTGGGGATATAGTACTATAAAAGCTATTACTTTTCAAGTTTTTTCATGTATTTAGGCAATTCATCTATATTTACAGTCTCTTGTGCATGGGTATCGTTATTTCTTACTATAACTGTCTTATCCAAAGCTTCCTTTTTACCCATTATTAATGCATATGGAATATGATACTTTTCAACAGCAGAAACCTGAGCTCCCAAACGATCTCTTGCTAGAGAGAGGTATAGAGGAATTTTTTCTTTACGAAGACTCTCAATAATTGAAAGACTTAAGAGTTTGGATTCAAAGCCAAGTTGAACAAAGGAAGCGAAAGGTCTCTTTGTCTTCTTAATATCCTTCCTTAGCTCCACCTTTCCTCCTTTAATGAGTATTGATATACCAACTCCGTGAATTTCTTTCTTGCAACCTATCTTTTTTGATAGGCCATCATATCTAACACCAATAGCTAAAACCCTAGGCTTCTTTTTGTCTGTCTCATGATCTAGATTATTAATTGAAAAAATGGTTTCAGTACAATACTTCTTGTTACCGATTAAGTTATTGTTAATTTTGTACGGTATTTGAAGTGCTTCTAGATATTCCAAGACTTCTTGAAAATGTATACGACTCGATTCCGTTAGAAAGTTCATAGATTTCGGTGCACTTTCATTTATCTTCTTACATTTATCATTTTGGCATCCTAAAAGTTCAAAAACATCTTTTTTGAATAGCTGACGGCACTCCGCATGCATGTCGTTAATGTTCTTTCTATAGTGATTTGTCAGGTCTCTAGTGAATCTGTTTATGGAATCTCTATCTCC
>CAYNAH010000023.1:4373-10016 GCA_964395365.1 uncultured Candidatus Saccharibacteria bacterium
TATTGTCGTATCCTTCCTCAGCAAGCATCGCTTTTGTTGTTTGAATTAGGAGAGCTTCAGCTATACTTTTTGAACCACCCATTATTTCCAAATCACAATATCTGTTAAAAGTACTACCACCTTTTTTAATTGAACCTTTAAATGGTTCTTTGAAGTAGAACATAACAGGCTGTGGTAGTGTATGCATGTTATTTTCTGTATACATTCTGAGTAGGGCAATTTTTTCTTCTACATGAAGAGGGAATCTATTCTTTGCATCATCTTCATCATCGATAAAGTCACCTTCTAGTAAAGATTTTGCTTGATCGAGATCAGTCTTTTTAATTTCTGGACTTTTATGTGGTTGAAATCCGTAGTATACAGGTATCTCTCCTATCTTATCGAGATTTTCATGCGGTATAAATTTCTGTTCATTCGGTTTTGAATTGTTTTTTTGCATAAATTATTCCTTACCCGGTAATATGTCTAATGGGATCAGTCTGAAAAATGGTCTACCAATTATAAATTTCTTATCAAGTGGCCCCCACTGACGAGAATCTGAACTTTCTGCTCTGTTGTCACCCATAACAAAGTAGTCATTCTCGGTAAGGGTTATGGTAAAGGTATCGCTCACTCTGTGAATCTTTGAAATATAGTCTTCGTTCAGTTCAAATCCATTAGGGTTCTCCTTGTTTGCTATTGTAACCTTACCTGAATTAACAGAAACAGTCTCTCCAGGTAATCCGATTATTCTTTTAATGTAGAATACCTTCGGATTATTAGGATATCTAAAAACAATCACATCATTTCTCTTGGGATTATGAAATTTGTAAGTTAATTGATCTACAATTAGATATTGACCTGTAACAAAAGTAGGATCCATAGATGGGCCACTGACTATAAAGGGTTGAGCAACGAATTTTCTGATAGGAATAACTATAACTAGAGTTATAATAGTAAACTTTATAATTTCTTTTAAGAAACTTTCTTTCTGAATATTATTTTCTTTAACAATTTCAGGATTCATTACAACAATTGTACTGCCAATATTCGTTTGACACAAGATTTTTGTTTATGGCATACTACTCATATGGCATACATAATTGCAGGTCTAGGAAATCCAGGTGAAGAATATGAAAATACTCGTCATAATACTGGAAGAATTATTTTAAAATCACTTTCTGATGATGAATTTAAGTTTGATAAGAAGATAAATGCACAGGTTGGTGAAATAAAAGTTGGAAAAGAGAAGGTAAAACTAGTTGCACCAGATACTTTTATGAATAATTCTGGTAAGGCTGTTGGTGCTTTAGTAAAAAGTGTTAAGGCGGCAGAAAAACTTATCGTGATCTACGATGATTTCAACTTTCCACTAGGTAAAATAAAGATTTCATACAATAGAAGTTCAGGAGGACATAATGGTGTCGAGTCAATAATTAAATCTGTAAAAACCGAAGCATTCGTTCGAATACGAATCGGTGTTGCACCAGAGACTGCTAAAGGTGATGCAAAAGTTCCACATGGTGATGAAAAGATTGAAAAGTTTATTCTGGGAAAATTTAAGGATGATGAGATGAAGGTTATTAAAAAAGTATCAAAGACTGTTGCTGAAGCTATAGAGGTTCTAATTAAAGAGGGAAGAGAGAAGGCGATGAGTGTTTATAATGCAGGGTAAAAGAAAAACCACCAGTCGGTGGTTTTTCTTTTACCCTAATTCCTTAATTATTTCTTCTCTCCCATGAAAGACAATGCCATCTTCTGCTCCTTAACATCAAACAAAGTTATCTTAAACTTATATGAATTACCTAGAGCAAGAGTCTTTCTTAGTTTCTCTTCTGAACCGAATTCAGATATATGAACAAGTCCAGCTATACCTTCTTCTATAGAAGCTAGAGCACCATGCTTGTTGAACTTTATAACTACTCCTTCAACAACCTGATCCTTCTTGTACTTCTTTGAAGCTTCAACCCAAGGATTTTCTTTAAGTGCCTTAAGTGATAGGGAAACCTTTCCTTCCTTTATCTCAATTACCTTTACCTTTATCTTCTGACCAATTTTGAATAGGGCACGAGGGTCTTCAACAAGTGACCAATCAATTTCTGATATATGAACCAGTCCCTCTAGACCATCCTCTAGCTTTACGAATACACCAAAGTCAACGATTCCAGTAACTGTACCATCAACAACGTCATCAACTTTGTATTTACCAACAATCTTCTCCTTGTCTTTTAGTTCAGGAGTCTTCTCTGAGAAGATAAGTTTACCTTCCTTTGGAATTGCAGAGATGATAGATACAGAAATCTTTGTACCTACAAGTTTCTTTAATTCTTCTAGAATCTTATCCTTATCACCATCAGCAACACGTGGATAGTGTTCAGTCTTTAGTTGTGAAGCAGGTAGGAATCCAGATATACCTTGCCATTGTATGATAAGTCCACCCTTATTGGCTTCTATAATAGGTAGCTCTAGAGTTGTCTTGTTGTTAATAGCTGTCTCAGCTTCTGACCAGATAAGAGCTTGTCTAGCTTCCTTTAGAGAAAGCTCAATATATCCTTCCTTGTTATCAGTCTCTACAACCTTAGCAGCTACAACATCACCAATGTTTATCTTCTTGATAATGTCACGAGCTGTTAGATATTCACGACCGAATATGATACCAGTACCAAATGGTGCTAGATCTATATATACTGCTGACTTTTCTATGTTAATAACTGGACCTTCTACTAGATCACCGATAAGTGGTGGATTTGCAGAATCATTAACGATTCTATCCATTACTGTATCTAGTTTTGGTGCTACAACTACCTTCTCTTTCTTAACTTTCTTCTCCTTCACCTCCTCTACTTCTTTTGTTTTTTTAATCATTTAAATTACGTGATCCGCTTTTTAAATTAATAATGATAAGTTGCGGGTTTAGCACGTATATTGATAACAGGGGGAGTATATAACAAAAGAGGGGAGTTGTCGAGGTCAGACGGTTATATATAAGTAAGTCTTGAATAAAGATATAAATCGGTCTAATATCAATATATGGTATACAAAATTCCTGGTGTCGGTGACATTGAGCTTAAAACACTCATTCTGGACCTGAATGGAACACTTACAGTCAAAGGTAAAATTCCTGAAGGTGTAAAAGAGAGACTTGCCCGACTTAAGGAATTAGGATACCGAATCCTGTTCTTTACCGGCAACACACGTAACAATGCAGGCGAGATATCATCGGAGCTTGGTATCGAGTGGATTCTCGCTGAAGATGGAATTGCAAAACGTAACGAAGCGTTAAAGCTTGACCCAAACATCTGTGTTTCCATTGGAAATGGTTTGATTGATCTTGAATTGATGAAAGTCGTCAAACTTCGGATCGTCACACTCCAAGCTGAAGGAGCACATGTTCAAACACTTCTCAATTCGGATATTGTCATCCCTTCGATTCTTGATGCTCTAGATCTGCTTATTGATCCAGCGACTCTCGTTGCAACATTGCGAAAATAGGACACAAGATCGTCCGAACCGAACCGCTGGCACAAACCAGCGGTTTTTTTGCACACCCTTTCCACAGAAGTATGAAATTTTGATAAAATTTTCGTAGTTTTTGCTATTGTTTTAATTTCTACACTTGTGATAATCATTGAGTGAAAATTACAAGTATCGAAGAAAGATTAAAAGATTACCTCAAAATTCGTGAGTCAGCTCACAAACTTTATGCAGGGTTTGGAAAAGTCTATTGTCCTGCTCTTGGTGCTGACATCCATTTTACTTCTGAAGGTTTCAATCATCTGATTTATGAAAGAGCAAAGAAGGAGAGAGATAAAAGAACTCAGATACTCAGATTTGATATGTTAGAAAAAGCCAAATTCATTCTTAAGACAATTACGATGTATCAGGAATATGAAGAAAATATTGAGTATAGGAAAGTAAATAGACAAGGTAAGTATATTGGTATGAATGTCGTTGTTAGATGTTGGGGTTTTGTGGCTATTGTACAAAAACTTCGCGTGAAGGTTGTGGTGATACAAGTTGGAAATGGAAAGATGGAATTTCAGAGTGTTATACCTGCCTGGTTCATAAAACACTATAGGCAAATTAAATTAATTCAAAATTCAACTGGTGCAGGACTTTTAAGCGAAAATGAAGATGATGTATTAAAAAATGCCACTCAAGGTGACATTCTTTAACGTGCCTGTCTCCAGCTCAGTAATTGGCCAGATAGGTCTGACGACCCGCAGACACATCTATATAGTACATGATTTAAATAAAAAAGCAAAACCTATTTATAGTTTAACTCAATATTTAAAGTCAACTATTCAGCTTTTCACCCACACCCCCACCCAAAAGTTTCTTTTATAAGATCTACCATTGTATTTCGTATAGTGTGTCTCCTTGTCTGTATATAACGGTTCACCAAGAAATGAATATGTTTTCATTAAATCATCTCTAGAAAAAACTCTCTCAGTAAGTCCTAACCCAGGCATTATATATGTATCCTTGTCTTTTCCTGGATTTGTTTTTAATAGAGTCTGAGCATTCTTGTCGCCATCTTTACATAGTGCTCTTAGGAAAAAGTAACCATTTGGTTTAAGAACTCTTTTAATCTCACTTAGATACACTTTTCTTTCATCTTCATTTAGTTAATTAGACGCTGTTACATCAAGAATGATATCAAAACTCGAATCTTCTACTGGCCAAGGATTACCTATGCTTTGTTTTATGAAATTACCATCAGGAATTAGTTTGTGAGCATATCCAATCACAGTATCAGATATTTCTAATCCAGTTACTTTGATATTATCTCCTTGTTCCATTATATATAGACTATTCTTCCCATTACCACATCCTAAATCTAGTACTTTAATATTATCAAAATTAAAATTTCTCTCTTTACGAAGAAATCTTACAAAATCCTTTATACATTTTGCTGGTACATCACTCAATGTGACTAGTGTAGGGTCTCTATATTCCTTTTCCCATATGTTTTCCTGCATCTCTTAACGATATCATACCTTTCTGATATACTACACACATTATGATAATTACATATTTCGGAGGGGAATTCTTCAAGGTACAATTCGGGGATACAGTCCTAGCTTTTAATCCAATTTCAAAGGATTCGAAGCTTAAGCCTAGTCGTTTTGGTGCTGATATTGTACTTTCTACTACATACCACGAAGACTTTAACGGTATAGATCAGGTAAGTCATGGAGACAAGAAACCATTCGTAATATCTGGTCCTGGAGAGTATGAAGTGAAAGAAGTATTTATAAAGGGTCTAGCTTCAGAATCAAAGTATGGTGGAAAGGATTTGATTAATACTATATATACTGTATCTCTTGAGAATATGAATATTTGTTTCCTTGGAGCAATTAATACTCCTGAATTAAAGAATGAGACTGTGGAAGCCTTAGATGAGATAGATATACTATTCGTTCCAATTGGTGGAGAGGGTGTTCTTGATCCTGTTAAAGCGTACAAGTTGGCAGTGTCACTTGAGCCTAAGATTATAATCCCAATGCATTATGGAGATATTGGTAACAAGGATGCACTTAAGATCTTCTTGAAGGAAGCAGGTGAAAATCCAAAGGCAGAGCCTAAACTTACTTTGAAGAAAAAAGATTTGGAAGGTAAAGAAGGGGATATTATGCTTATCGATTCTTCAAAAGAGTAGTA
>CAYNAH010000024.1:0-9918 GCA_964395365.1 uncultured Candidatus Saccharibacteria bacterium
CAGGTGGTCCACTACAAGATCTTTGTTCACCATTCAGTATTGATATACGTATTGCACTAGCATTTAAATATAGACCAAACGAACAGAAGAGGTATGCATGTACAATAACAACTATAATTAATAATTCGAAGAATGCGGTTGAAAACGCATCCATAAACGGATTCACTGCGGGAGATTTTAGACAAGGTGGTTGGCCAGCATTTGTTTCACTTTCAACAGAACCTCAAAATAATATATATGGTGCATACCTGAGCGCTGAAAGTGATCTTTCATGGAGAGTAGCTAACGCAAGAGCAACACAAAAAGATGAGATAAGTAATGGAAGAGGATTCCTTTCTTGGAAAGATCCGAAGTGTAAGGCTCAAGTTAAACAATATAATGCAAATCTTAAAAAGATGAATAGTTCTACATCTGCGCCATCTGATGGAACAGGTGAGGGGACTACACTACCTGAAGGAACAACTGCTGCAAGACCTATGAACTATGATAGCTGTCCAGTTAAAACTCCTGGATCAGTTATACAGGAATCACTACAAAACAACCTTAATGGTCCACTACGAGAACTTGAAATTGCTGATGAGATCAATGAAGTCGTTAATGCATTGTTTGCTCAGTTAATAACTCAGGTTCTGCAAAAGGGCTTAAGTGGTGTTAGTTCAAAAGATGAGAGTGGATCATCATACTTAGATAGAACAATTGCTGATACACAATCAGAAGCAAGTCCACAAGTACAGAATATTAAAAATGAATTAACAAAAAATCTGGCGACATACAAGGCAAACGCCACAGAATATAGACAGTACAGGAATGATGCGCTGAATCTAATGTTGGATGTAAAGAATACTTACGATTCAGCTAAGGCATGTTACAACACAAAGATTAATTCAAATCCTCCTCTGATAAAGCCGTACAATATTGGCGTTGCACAATCAAGAATTACAGATATAGACAATATACTAACTTCATCTATCGCTCTTAAGACTGTTAATCTTCTAACTTTGGCACAAAATGCAGATGCAAACCTAAAGACATTACAAGAAATAGAGGATAAAGCTAATGCAGCACAGACACTAAACGATCTGAATACTCCAAGCCAACTATATAGTCAGCTTCTTTCAAGTAGATCACTCATAACAGCGGTAGATATCCAGAAAGCGAAGGCGGATTTGGAAGCAGTGAGAATTGAAAGTGCAGGATTAAAGAATGATGCGAATAGAAAGGTACAAGAGTGTCAATCATTAAATTAAAATGAAGAAATATACTTTAAAAAGATTAATACTAGTTTTTCTGACCATAGTCACAATAGTAATCATGACACCAAATGTCGCTATGGCCGACACAACAGTATCATCATTATTGTGTATATTACAACCATCGGCTTGTACGGTAGGATCTTTTGTGGCGAGTAACTTTGTTATGGGAATGGTTGCAGACATTTCATACCTAATACTCCAGATTTCATCGCAGTTCCTATCTCTAACTGGTGTACTACTAAATCTATCAATAATTCTAACAATGAATATAAAGGCTATATATGAGGCAACACCAGCCATTCGAGATGTTTGGGTAGTCTTAAGAAATCTATCGAGTATTTTTATCATTTTTGTACTTTTGTATACCTCTATACTAACGATACTAGATCTAGGTAAAACAAGTATAAAGGACTTAGTAGGTAAGGTAATTATGGTAGGTTTAATGATTAATTTTAGTTTATTTTTTACTAAAGCAGCGATAGATGCATCCAATCTGGTATCACTGCAGTTTTATAGGGCAATTGTACCTAATTCTGCTGTATTACTCGACAAAAGCCAGATCGGAAGTGCAGTAACTGGTGCATTCAGCTCTGGTGGAATATCAGATGTCTTTATGTCTAGCCTTAAGATAACTAGAATATATGACAAGAAAACAAACACCGGACTATTAACAGATTCAAATGGCGGTAGAGATTTTAAAATTGCCGTATCTTCATTACTCGGGTCAATCCTTATGATTGTTGCTGGATTAAGTTTTCTTGCTGCATCAATAATGTTTACAGTTAGATTAGCTATTCTTTTACTTCTAATAGGTTTCTCTCCTGTGTATTGTGCTGGAATGATATTTCCTGAAATCGAGAAAGATGTTTCTGGCAAGTGGATGGGGCACCTTAGGCAGCAGTTACTTGGTATGCCAGTGTATTTGTTATTTATGTATGTTTCTTTACGTTTTATAAGTACAATAAATTCAAGCGGGGCTTCAGAAGGTTTCTTTGCCTCTCTAAACTACACCCAATCAACAGCAACCGCCTCAAATGGTATATTGATTTCCAGCGTTGCTATAATAATTCAATACACTATAGCTTTTATATTCATTAACATACCTATTATTGCTGCAGTATCAACTGGTGGCATAAGTGCAAAATGGGGAGAGAGTGCAAAAAAATGGGCTGGAGGATTTATGGCAAAACATACTCTGGGTAGAGCGGCATCAAATATTGATAAAAAACTGGCTAATACGAGATTTGGTAATCTACAACCAATTAGGGATTTAAGGGCCTTAACAACACAAACTATGGCCGCTTCAAAGTTTGGAGGATACTCATCTTGGAAGGATAATGAGAAAGAATCAAAGGAAAGGAAGAAGAAGGGGAGAGAGATTGATACAGTTATTGCTCTCGATAAAGCGATTAAAAATAAAGATCATCAAGCAATTAAAAAAACTCTTGATTCAATGTCTAGTAGTGAAATTGCAAGTTTGGATGCGAAAAAATATCTTACAAATGAATATGTTGTTCCACATCTTGAAAGTTCAGTATATTCTAGTGTAGACAAGGGAGATAAATCAGAGAAGGACAAGGTTGCAATACTTGAAGCACGTCATAAGAGATTAACTGAGGTTGTAAAAAGTGGCAACGGCAGTGGAGTTAGAAATATACTAAAAAATATGAAAGGTGAGGACTTACAGAAGTATATCGAGAGTCTACCTAGCGCGGCACATATTAGTGACTTGTTAATTGAACACATAAAGCCAAGTCACTTAAAGGATATGGAGAACTTGGAAGATTTAGTTAGAAAAGATATTGGAGATAGAATTGCTAATTGGAGTGCAACCCACACAGGCAATCATCCTGCTGAAGATCACATATCGAAGAATGCTAAATTATGGGGCCAATAAAATATGAATGAATTAAAAAAACAATTAAATATAATAGCCAAATCTAACGAAACGTATGAGAAGGTAGTTAAGATTGGGAACAAGTATAACTTAATGATTGATCTGCAGGGTGAACTTTCTGCAGAGATAAAAAACGTGATAATGGGTTTTAGACACTCAAAGGATTTTGTAAAAAACATTATGATATCTTTGGAAATTGATAACGACCTAGCAAGACAGATTGCAAACGATGTAAATGTAGAAATATTTTCACCAATCCAAGATAAACTTCAGAGGATGCAGGTCGAGATAGATGATGATATTGAGAAAATAGTAGTTAATGATGATCTCTCTAAAATCACACCCCATATACCTGAAGCAGTCCCTCAACAAACAGTAAAAACCATTGAGACTCCTAAACTTACACCTGCTTTTACAATAACAAGGCCTGTAACAGTGGAGCAGGCTGGGCAATTTACAATTGAAAAGGAGAAGACGGAAACCAATCAATACAATAGTTCTAATATAGAGAGAGACAAGCTCCTAAAGAGCATTGAGAATCCCGAGGAAATACGACCTGATCATATACTCGAAAACCATACACCGGCAAATACAGAACCTAATCCGCAACCACAACCTCCTGAACCCACTCCATCTAAACCAATCACAGACAAGAAGTACACATCAGATCCATATCGCGAGCCGATATAATGGTATAATAAAATTATGAGATACCAAGTTCCACAGTTCATTGAAGTTGAAGACAAAATCTTCGGATCAATCACATTCAAACAGTTTATATACTTGGCGGGTGGGGGAGGTCTATCATTCGCAATATTTAGATTTTTACCATCTATAGTATATTCTTTTATACCTATAGTATTAGTGATGGGGTTCTCAGCCGCACTAGCTTTCCTTAAAATAAATAACAAACCCTTTATTTTCATAGTCGAAGCTGCCTTTAAATACTACACCTCAGCAAAGCTCTTCATATGGAAAAAAATACCTAATACAAAAGCTAATAACGCCATACAAGAAGCAAAAGAATATGCAGGAATCATGGTACCAAAGATTTCAGATAGTAAACTGAAAGATTTAACCTGGAGTTTGGATATAAAGGAAAGCATGTATACAAATAAAAATCAAAAATAATATGGCTCAAACATCAAAAACTACACAGGAATTTGTACCTATACAAGAAATACGTGACGGTATAGTAATACTTAAAGATGGATCAATGAGATCTATTATTCTTGCATCTTCATTAAACTTTGCTTTGAAATCTTCTGATGAACAGAACGCGATCATTCTACAATTCCAGAACTTCCTAAACTCACTAGATTTTTCAGTACAGATATTTGTTCAATCAAAAAGATTGGATATAAGGCCATATATAGCTCTTTTGGAAGAGAGATACAAGGAACAATTAACTGAATTAATGAAGATACAAACTCGGGAGTATATAGAATTCATTAGAACGTTTGTTGATAACAGTAACATTATGACAAAGGCATTCTTCTTGGTAATACCATATATGCCACCTATACTTACTGCAAGCAAGAATCCTCTCAATTCACTAATCAATAAGAATAGTAACAGTAAAATATTGGAAAACGAGAAGTTTGAAGAATATAGAAGTCAGCTAGAGCAGAGGGTAGGGGTAGTTGAACAAGGACTAGTGCGCTGTGGAATACGTGTAGCAGAACTAGGTACAGAAGAGGTGGTAGAATTATATTATAAAATATTCAACCCTGGAGAAACTGAGAAGCCAATTCAAATTAATTAATAAATATGAGCATATTTTCAAAATTATTAGGCAAAAAAGAAGAATCACCGGTGGTATCACTCATGCCTCAAGAAATATATGAGGCTGGTGTACTTGAACTTAAGGATGTTATAGCTCCTTCAGCACTTAAGATTAGTCCTAAAGAGTTAAACCTTGGGGAGAAGGTAGCTAGAACCTTCTTTGTTATCTCATATCCTCGCTTCCTGTCCGAAAGTTGGTTTGCTCCGATCATTAATCTCGATAAGATTTTTAATATTTCAATATTCATACACCCAGTTGATACAGCAAAAATACTTCGCCATTTCCAAAAGAAAGTAGCTGAGGTGCAAAGCCAGATATCTACAAGGGAGGATAAGGGATTAGTACGAGATCCAATGCTTGATACTGCATATCAAGATCTTGAGGCATTACGAGATAACTTAATGCAAGCACAAGAGAAGATATTTGATGTTGGAGTATATATAACAATATTCGGAGATAGTAGTGCAGATCTAGATAAGATTGAATCAGAGGTAAAATCAATCCTTGAGTCAAAACTCGTATATCTAAAACCAGCCCTATTCCAACAGGAAAGTGGCTATAAGAGTGTACTTCCAATTGGTGACGATCAATTAGCTGTACATTCGAAACTGAACTCATCTCCACTTTCAAGCCTGTTTCCATTCGTATCATTCGATCTAACATCAGATAAAGGTATACTGTATGGTATTAACAGACACAACTCATCTCTAGTACTTTTTGATAGATTCCTTCTTGAAAACTATAACTCAGTAACCTTTGCGAAAGCAGGTTCTGGTAAGTCATACTGCACAAAGCTTGAAATACTTAGAACACTAATGTTCGACACTGAAGTTATAGTAATAGACCCAGAAAAGGAATATGAGTATATGGCAGAGGCAACAGGGGGGAAGTATTTCAACATATCACTTAACTCTGAACACCATATTAATCCTTTTGACTTACCGATTCCAAGAGAAGATGAGTCAGCTGCTGATATATTAAGATCAAATATCATTAACCTGGTAGGACTATTCCGTATAATGCTTGGTGGTCTATCACAAGAAGAGGATTCAATTATTGATAGAGCTATAAGTGAAACATATGCTCTTAAGGATATTACTCCTGAATCAGATTTTAGAAATGTAGAACCACCTTTGCTATCAGATTTCGAACTCGTACTAGCAGGTATGGAGGGAGCGGAGTCTCTAGTAGAGAGATTAACCAAATACACAAAAGGAACATGGTCAGGTTTTATAAATAGACCATCTAACGTAGATATAAATAAAAAATTCGTAGTGTTTTCTCTACGAGATATGGAAGATGAGCTTAAGCCTGTAGCAATGTATATAGTTACTCACTATATCTGGAATGCAATTAGAAAAGATTTAAAGAAAAGACTATTGGTTATAGATGAGGCTTGGTGGATGATGAAATCAGAAGATACTGCTTCATTCCTTTTGGGACTAGCGAAGCGTGGAAGAAAATATTTCCTAGGCTTAGCAACAATCACTCAAGATGTGGACGATTTCCTTAAATCCCCATACGGCCTACCTATCATTACCAACTCATCAATTCAAATTCTCTTAAAACAATCTCCTTCTTCTATCGACAATATCCAAAGAACATTCAATCTTACAGATGAAGAGAAGTATCTTCTACTTGAATCTGATGTTGGAGAGGGAATATTCTTCGTAGGATTAAAGCACGTAGCGTTGAAAGTGGTTGCCTCATACACAGAGGATCAGATTATCACGACAAACCCAGCTCAGGTTTTAGCAATCAAAAAGGCTATGGAGGATCTTGAGGTGAGCCAACAAGGAAATTAGGGTGTAGAATATATACATGGCAAACAAACCGGTTATAGGGAAGAGGGAGAGGAAATTTGTATACTCATTCGCTATCTTTACCGATACAGTACAGGTTATTATCGACGCAACGATAGTCGCAGAATTACTAAATCATATAATTGATATAATATTTGCTATATTTTTAATTGGCTACGGATTAAAGAGGGGGATATTAGATTGGAATAAGGCTATGGTTTTGTTAGCTACTTTTTTTGGTGAACAAATTCCATACGTTAACGCACTCCCGTTCTGGACATATGATATACATAACCTTTACAAAGGAGTACCTAGTACACCTGAAGAACAAGAGGATGACAGTATCCCCGGTGTAAGACCGCCAAGGATCAAGCCAGCTCCATTAAATTCAACTCCAGGAAGACGACCGCCTAGATTACCTAGATAAATATAAAGTGTGTTAAAATATAGTAGATGAAATTGCTATTAAAAATAACAATACTTTCACTTTTCTGTATATCTGCTTTTAATGTATTTGCTCAAGTACAAACTCCGATAGATGGAGTAACAATAGACACCGACGCTACTAGTATTAAACCCGGACAGAATGTAGGTGTCTTTGTTGAAAGCTATAGCTTTGATCTTAATGCTTCATCAATAGTGTGGATTGTGGATGGAAAAGTATACACACAAGGTGTGGGTGTAAAAGAGATAAAGGTAAAAGGACCAAAAATGGGAGTAAAGACATCCGTAGCCGTAAACATTAAGGGTTCTGACGGAAGAGAGGTTAAAAAAGCTTTAACTATAGTTTCAAACTATGTAGATATAATATGGGAAAGTAGCGGATATACACCACCATTCTTTAGCGGAAAAGTACCTTATGTATACCAAAACTCAGTTAAAGTAATTGCTATACCACACCTATCAAAAAGTGCAGGAACTGAGATAGATCCAAAAACCCTTGTATACTCATGGAAACTTGGAGGTAAATATATCGAGAACGGCCAAGGTTATGGTAAGCAGAGTGTGGTAATAGCAGCTGAGGATCTACCAAAAACCCTAGAGATAAGTGTTGAGGTTTCAAACAGGGAACAGACCCATCACACAACAGGAACAATGATCCTTGAGCCAACAAAACCATCAGTATCATTTTATGAAGAAGATTCATTGTACGGAATACTTTTTAACAAACTAATATCAGGAGATATTGATTTGAAAAATTCAGAAATGAAAGTTCTTGCTATTCCTTTCGGATTTAATATAAACGATAAAAAAATATATAACTGGTCAGTAAACGACTCTGAGCAGCCTAATCTAATAAACAATAGAAGCATAACAATAAGAACGAAAGGAGATGTGGATGGTAGCTCTAATATTGATCTTGATTTAAGAAATGATGACAGTATCCTGCAGGGCGCACAAGGAGGATTTACAGTAAATTTTAGTAAAAAAACACAATGAAAAAATTACTTATTTTAATAATACTATCTATATCCTTTATTCCGTTATATTCAAAGGCTGCTGACACATATACCTTACTCGAACCTTTACCTTGTATATCTGGGGTGGGTAATTGTAAGGAGGGTGAGATTCAGAAAGAGATCGATATAAATGGCTACATACTTTATGTATATAAGTTTTCTATAGGTCTAGCGGTCGTTCTAGCAATAGTTATGATAATTTGGGGTGGATTTGAGTATATGACAAGTGAAGTTCCTTTTATAAAGTCAGACGGTAAGACAAAAATACAAAATGCTGTAACTGGCTTAGCCATGGTCTTGGTTTCATATCTAATATTGGTAACCATAGATCCGAGACTGGTGAATATATACAGTAATATTGAGCCGATTAAGATATCCGGCAAGGATCTTGCGGAAATTGCGCAATACAATGATCAAAAAACTATTGATTTTCAAGCGATTAATGCTGAAAATCAGATAGAATTTGATAGGATGAATAGAGAAATTGATAATCTTAAAAAAGCAAAGGCTGGTATTGATGCTGATTTAAAAAATGGTGTCATTACAGCTGCAGAGGCGGAATTACAAAGAAATATAATGGATAATGAAATTAGAGACATACAATCGAGTAGAAGTGTGGTGTTGGCTGAAAACACAGGATTAAGTAGTTATGCTCAAGCTGTGAAAGTAATTCATAATTTTGAGGCACGAGGGGAATCCTATGAACAATACATTGCAGAACCAATTAAGGATATTACAGCAGGGAAGACTTTGAGACCTGTAAATGGTAATAATGTGATACAAAACCAATACAATGAGAAAATTAATGCCATAATCAAATCGAATACAAATTTTGAAAGTGTAGCTGTATTAGAAAAACAAAGAGACTTCTTTATACAACAAGTAAAGATCGAAGCCGCTATTGAAGTAGATTCGGCCAGAAATAATAAGAGTGATTTAAACAAAAAGCTTAGTGAGGCTCAACTTGATCTCAATGATGCAAACAAGCAATCTGCATCTGGATTATCCCCTGATAACTACCAAAAAATAATGCAAGCGAGAATAGTCACGATTAAAGATATATTAAGTAAAAAATAAGTTATGAAAAAAGCATTAATAGCAATAATTGTAATATTAGTCATAGCCATGGTTGGTGGCTTCATATACTATTGGTATTTCTATACCAAAGTTACTCCCTTGGTTATAGATGAAAATATTCCACAAAATACTGGCTTCTCACCAATCAATCGTCCGGTAAAAAACACACCCGCTATCTCCACAACAACAGTTATTCAAGCTACTACTACAAATGAGATATTGAATAATGATGGGGTATACAAAGCTCCGAAACTAAGACAGTTGAGTGAAAGTCCAGTTTCTGTTGTGTCAGCTAGTTCAACAGCAACAACTTCAATTGTAAGATTCGTAGATAGAGGTACAGACCACGTATATGAAGCACATAATACATCAAGTGAAATAGAGAAGATATCAAATACTACACTACCTAAAATATACTCTGGTTATGCTAATAAAAATGGTAGTGCATTTGTAATGCAGTATCTTAAAGATGAGACAGATATAATTACTAATTTCTATGCTGAATTAAGATCGACAGGCACAAGTACTACAGAGACTAAGTATGAGTTAAAAGGCAAATATCTTTCACCGGATATAAAACAATTTGCTGTTTCTCCATTAGGTGACAAGGTATTCTCCTGGATTATTGTAGGGAACAATGGTG
>CAYNAH010000025.1:0-9691 GCA_964395365.1 uncultured Candidatus Saccharibacteria bacterium
ACCTTCTGGGGCTAAGCTTTCCAGCTTATTCTTCTATCAAAAAATTTTGTAACTTCTCTTCCATAAATGGAACGTCTCTGCCTTACTACCCCCAACCTTTATCGCATACAAGGACCGAAGTCCATATATACGATAAAGGTTGAGTTTGTGCTCTTCCGCTTTCGCTCGCCGCTACTTACGAAATTCTTATTTAGTTTCTATTCCTCCAGGTACTGAAATGTTTTACTTCCCTGGGTGCGCATACAGATATCAAGTACCTGTATTATGACTCGAAGTCATAGAGTTTCCTCATTCGGAGATTTTCGGATCAAAGGTTGCTAGGCACCTCCCCGAAACATATCGTCGCCACGCCACGTCCTTCATCGCTTCTTAGAAGCCTAGGCATCCACCATATACTCTTAAATTTCCCATTAGGAAATCTAAAAACCACAATTATTTGTCTTTAACTTACAACACACTATTAGATGTATGTATTCGAAAAAACCCTCACTTAATACATACACTTCATAGTTTTACCTTTTTCCCAAACAGCCTCCTGATTGTTGAGACTGTTTGAGTATTGAATTGTCAATGTATCAGTCGTTTTTTGTTACAAAAAACCCGCTTTCGCGGACATCCCCAACACTACTCAAAAAGCAATGTAAGTTATGGCCGTTTAGTTGAGTTCTTTAACATATTTCTGTGTAAGGGATAGTGTATACGAAGGCATAAAAGAAGTCAATAGGTAATGAGTATTACAAACAAAAACACCTCCTTTCGGAGATGCTTTTGCTTAAAATCTGAGAATCAATTACTCCTTGTCTGAAACAGTATGGATTGTTTTTTCAAGCATACGTCCTGCCACCTCCTTTCCTCCTAGACCAAATGCAAGTCCAGTTGCCAAAGCTACTGCAACAACAACACCTGTGAATAGTGTCATTATAAGTGAAGGAGCAATACCTAGATGAATTAGAGCTGTTAGAACAGCAAATATCCATATTGACCACTTAGCAATTGTACCAAGAAGAGCAGCAGACTTTACATGAGCAGCTCTAGCAGAAGCAGTAACAATCTTCTTCACAGCATCAGCAATAACTACTGAAACCATAAGCACAAGTACAGCTACTATCACATTTGGTAGATATGATAATACTACTTCCTTCAAGAAATTATTAACTTGTGTCAAACCAAGGATATCAAATGATGCGACTAGGAACACTACAATAACGAACCACTTAACTAGTGATCCAACGAAACGTCCTGAATTAAGCTTGTGTCCTGATCTCTCAACAACATCCTCAAGACCTGCCGCCTTTAGAGCAGAATCAACCTTGAAACTTTTGAATATACCCTCTATTAATTTTTCTACAAGAGCAGCTAGTAACCAACCGATCGCAAAAAGTAGTACAGCACCTATTAAATCTGGTAGGAATGATAGTACACCGTACCAAACTCCTAATAACGAATCAGTAAATACCCCACTCCATGTTTCGAAAAAATTCATATTTAAAATTAATTAGCCATTAATAATCTACTAATGCAAGTATTATACCATCTTATTGTCACCGATTCCAAGCTTATCCACAAGTACAGTATGTGGTAAATCCATAATATCCCTAATCAATCGATCATGCATTCCATATCTATACTCAAAATCAGAAGTTTCAAATGCTGAATATATAATTTCCTTACCAACCTCTGCCTCTATAGACTTCATGACCTGGTCTAATCTACCAAGGTTAATATCATCTCCAACAATTAGTAGATCTACTCTTGTATCCCATTCTTGTATAAATACACCAGAAGCTATGAAAAGCTTTATTCTTCCAACAGAAGAGAATCTTTTTACCAACCCATCATTTGCATGTAGACTCACCATAATAAGCAGATTCTTTAGAGCTTGAAGATATGGGAACTTTTGATCAAGCTGATAACCCGTATCAGATACCTTCTTGCTAACTATCTTCTTACCCTTCTTAACCTGTATCTCTCTTGATATCACCTTCTTCTTTATCAAACCAATGCCGATAAGACTTGAGATCTCGCTTTTAACATCCTTCATTTTTGACTTACTTCTCTCAGACACCTCAGATGATGTGAAGGATGTATCCTGATTGAACAAGAAAAGTCTCATTAATTTCACCCTTGTTTCGCTACCGAACAATTTAGCCAATATTTCCATAGGAGTACATGATAACAAAAAATCACTCATTGTGGTAGAGTGACTTTTTGTTGGTAGTTATATTTATTTATATTCAACCTTTCCTCCAGCTTCCTCAATCTTCTTCTTTAGAGCGTCTGCATCTTCTTTCTTCATTGCATCCTTTACTAGGATCGGAGCTCCATCAACCATATCCTTAGCTTCCTTTAGACCTAGTGCCAATGCTTCCTTGATTACCTTGATAACTGCGATCTTCTGATCACCTGCTGATGCTAGGTGTAGAGCTACTGTACTCTTTTCATCAGATGCTGCTGCGGCAACTGGAGCTGCTGTTGCAACTGCTGCTGCAGAAACTCCGAACTTCTTCTCAAGAAGCTTTACTAGCTCATTTAGATCTAGAACTGACATTGACTCAACTGCCTCTACTATTGATTTGAACTTTGCTGGTACTTCTACTTGTTCCATATTATTAATTTATTAATTTATAATTTTTATTAGACTGTCTTCTTCTTAGCTATTTGATCTAGTGCCATAACAAATCCCTGTATTGGAGAATTGATGACGTTAACAAACATAGCTTGAAGTGTTTTCTGTGAAGGAATTAGAGCTATACTCATCATTTCTTCCTTTGTCATAAACTTACCCTCAAACACACCTCCAAGAATTGTTATTTGACCTTTATGCTTCTTTTGGAATTCATAAATTTCTCTAGCTGGAGCAATTAGATCTTCACCGTATGCTAGACCGACTTCTCCAACTAATTCTGGAAATGTTCCTTGGTATTTCTTTCCTTCCAAAACCTTACGAGTTAGTGACTTCTTTGAAACAAAGAATCCCACCTTTTCACTCTTCAGTTTTCTACGTACTAGTGTAGTATCACCTACATTAAGACCGTGGAAGTTTACGAACACCATTGATTTTGCATCCTTCGCAATATCCTCAAGTTTATCGATTATCTCTTTCTTCTGTACTTTTGTACGTGCCATTTTAAACAGAATTATATTCTTATAATATTTTAACGACCTTTTAAGGTTATAGAGTGCCTAGGAAGGTCTTATAAGGGGTTAACCCTTTTGCCTTCTGTCTCTGACCTTATTGGCAATACATTATCAGAAGATTAATCTATAGTCAATTTTTAGACTTTTCGATATTGAGTAGTAAATCATTAAATATCTTAAGTATTACGCTCTTCTGGCCATCACTTATATTCTTATTCTTTATCTTTCTATTAGCAATTCTTCTTACTATATTCTCCACTTTTTTGGTATTCTTCTTACTGTCTAGTTTTAAAAGTCTGTCTATGCGATTTAGCCAGATCTTTTCCTCAATGGTTGGTAATTTAAGTGCTAATATTACCTTCCTTATCGACTCTAGGTATGATCTGATATCACTTGTCGTACTAGTTGATACCACATTATCGTCTGGTGTATTAATCACATCGGTTAAACCATCTCCATCAACATCGATATACATAACTGGACTAGAGGCGATAGTATCTATTGATTTACCGAGCACGAGATCAACACTCATAAGTGGTGTGGACGGTAACTCCTTAAACGTTGTTGAAGCTATTACTGTATCTGATTGCGATACCTCTAAATCAACTGAGAATACTCCTGCATTATTACCATTTAAAGAAACCTTTAGATCTTCACTGTATGGTACAACGACCATCTTCTCATCACCAGAACTCCAATAGTAACTACCGGGGATGGTATTATCTTCATCTGGAATATATTTTTTATAATATTCATTATATATTAGCCCCACATGTTTACCGTTTTGATCGTAGACATCAATATCGACCGGTGAGTGTAGTTTTATAGATATATACTTTTCACTATCAACAGGTTCTTTATCTGTAAAATACTTATCAATATTCTGATCTACTGTTTCTTTATTAGAGACTATTCTTTCAATCATTGAGAGCAGGTGAGATGATTCTAAAATATTATCATGTTTAACATTCTTCAGTGTATCTTTAAATGATTGCTTCAAATTTAGATACATTACCTTATCCGAATTACCTGAATCACTGTTAGTTAAGACAGTTCCGTCACCTGATTTGCTAATTACCGGCTCATGTATAACATCACAAACTTTTTCTATTACTTGATTGCAATGCCTATCTTTAGAATATATTATCCCTTCCTCTGTAGGTAAACCCCAACCGAAAATTGATACTACTTTTGTAGAACTTGCAGGTTCCCATGAATCGACTTTCGAATGGAATGATTCACTTAGTGATAATAGATATTTGTTTAACAGTATAGGTATACTCGTATCTTTTGGTGATTGTTTTAAAAATACGTTAGATAGCAAAAAGTCTTTTAGGTCAGCAAATGATGATATTTTTGAATTGTTTGAGTATTGGTCTGAAATGATAGTAAGCGGGTTTTTCTCAAAGTACTTTTGATATGGTAGTAGAGCATACGCTCCAGCTAAATTTCTCGCGAAGTTTCTTGCATTATCCTCTGATAGGACATAACCAAAACCCAGAGCTTGTCCGTCGCCATGCAGTAATGCAGATACAGCCATTGGCGTACCTAGTTCAGGGACTGCAACTAATATAATCTTCTCTACGATATTGGAGAAACCGAGATCATTTAGACGATTCATTAATGACTTTGTTACAAGACCTCCATTACTATGTGCAATGATTACAACCTTTCCAGTCTTAGATGTTTTTGCCAATCCTTTTACCATCTCAATCATTTTATCGTCAGCGACACTATATGCGCCCATTCTCCAATCATATGGTATTGATTTCCATTCAGAAATTAATCCCCTACTCACCATACCATTCATTGAATCTATAAAAGTCTTATATATGTTTTTACTAAACGGTATTTTATCGATAATATCTTTTGTATATACACTCTTATCCACACTCGTACCATCAGTGTTGGTGTAGATCTTTAATACATCATTATTTGACATAGGTTCCCATAATTTACTGGTAGTTGTACCTGATGTATTAGTCATATCTTTATATAGTCGACTCGCTTCAAAACCTGGCAAGAATATAATACTTGAACAACATATTTGGTTGGCGCTATTTGGATCGGCAGTTAACCATGGGTATACTTCCACCAATCCAAACGTTTCTCCGATATTTGGACCTGTTTCTCTACCCCACCAATTATCTTTAGCATCGATAATATTTAACGTTTGATTAGATATGGATATCTTTTTATTATTCAATATCCTTGAGTTTTTAATTGTGATCTGATTTTGTTTTGGATCAATAACAATATTTTCTACAGCATTACCAATTCCACCCATACCCGAGTCTGATAACCTTGATTGAAATACTGGTGGATCAGACAAATACGAAATTATGCCATAGGAATTATTAGAAATTGTACTATCTGACACCACCATCCTACTTCCATTTATGTTTATAGCTTCGAATGCACCATCAATTACAGTATGATCAATAGTTGTAGTGCTTTTAGTAATAACTAGACCAGTTTTATTAAAATTTGCATGGCTGATTGTCGTACTACTATTAGTTAAATATATAGCGTACAAATTATTAAAGATAACTGGTTCTATTTCACTACCTCGTACCCGTAGATTACCATCAACTGAAATTGTATTTATATCATCAGACACTGATGATGATATTGAAACTCCTGAATCAATTGTTAGAGAATATCCCTTAGGTATATATATTGATTCCTCTAATATATATGGACTATTCTCCTTCTTCCATACCCAATCAATCTTTGATGCATCGTTATATACATGTGTCTCTGCATATGAAATATATGGTGTTGATAGTAAAGCTAATAATGTAATCAGTAGTAATTTAATATTTTTTATTTTTATCATTGTTTTAGCATTTAATTAATAATGAAGAATGATACAGATTGAGTATGAAATCCTAATAAAAAATTAATAAAATTAGGATAAAATCACTCATTAGACAATAATTAAATACGGCAGTAAAAAGCACTCTCATATCGTGGCTAAAAACAAAGAGAATATTGATACCATTAAAGAAAATAGTTATTTTACAATATCAATATTATATTTTGTGATATTTTATCTCACCAAAACTACTGCTGCTTCTTGTTCCTCAAGATCTGAACTATACTGACCAACAAAAAACATTAGAGCAAAACTTGCTGCAAGTATAAAGCTGAATCCAAGTAGAAATTTAAAAAATGCTTTATCAAAAGGGTTACGCATATTATTTTAATTTAAATGTATTAATAATCTTTTCAATTTGGCCTAAATTCTGATTTAGTATGTCTGTATATATATCTGTACCTATAATGTAGTACGCTTTATCATTAATAGTAATATATGTCTTTTGTGTTACCTCCTTCTTTGTCTTTGGAGCAATATACTTAGCATCAACTTCCAAGAAACTTATACCATTTATAATTATGCTACTTGTTGCAGTAATCTCATATTGATTACCGATATCCATTTTAATCTGTTCAGCTAAAAAGTTTCCGAATTCTTGATTACCCATAAAACTGATTGCTTGATTTACACTATCTGTTCGATCAAATTTCTTAACAACAATAGTACTAGATCCGTTACCAAACAAAGTACTTGAAGTGGTTGAAGAATTTCCTTTATCTAATAGTTTCCAACCATTATCAAGAACAATTGAGAAATTTGAGGTGTTATCAGAATATACTTCTCCACGAGTATTGAATCTCACAACTAATAGTGCAGCAATGATAACAACAACGGCGATTATTATATATTTTTTCATTTTGATTTAAATTTGTTTAAAGAAAAACAAGTCTATATTTGGGAAATTCTTAATAGATGTTTCAATGTATTTTACCACATCTGCACTAATTTTAATTTTAGGATTAAGTGCCAGTCCTTTATTCGCATACTCAGTCGCTGAAGCAAAGTTTTTTAAATATAAATATGCTACAGCCTTCATCCAATATGACTGTGGTGCCTGAGGAACTATTTTAATAGCGTCATCAAGAACGACTTGTGCATCCTTCAGTTTATTACTGCCTAATAAGCTCTGATATATCATTACATCTGCCAAATTTAACCTGGCACGGAAGCTATATGGATGCGACTTAATATATTCCTTGTACATCACCTCAATAGCGATAATCTCATCCCTAAGATTAGATACTAGACGCGGATCTCTTAGCATTTCTGGATGATCAGCAATTCTCTTTTGAAAGTCTACCGCGGCTCTCCATATAAATGGATGAGGGTCCATAGGTGAAGATTCGATGATTTTATATAGCTCTACTCTATCCGCAGAACTCACTGCCTTGTTTACACCCCCACTCGCTATCTCTGTACGAAGAATTGGTATTAAGCCGAAGAAGATAGAGTAAATAATGTATATACCTAACAATGAGAATATTGTGTATTTTTTCCACCCACTCAGTGATATTAACCCAGTATTATGAACTGAGGTATGTTTAACCCTACCATATATCACAATAGCTAATGCTGTCATCACAGCTAGTATAGGATACGATATTGATGTATCAAATGCAGTTTGAAGTTCAACTATATGCATAGAGAAATATACAATCAACAAAGATGCGAGCACTCGATCATTCTTCTCATTTGCCCTAAGTGCGGAGTATATAAGGGTGTATATAATTGTTAAATATAAAAGTAGATATGATATCAAACCGATGTATCCACTCTCAACTAATTGATCTATAAAAATATTATGCGCCTTGTCAAACCACGCTTCACTTCCATATTCTGATTGCAACAATCTATTGTCATAATTTTTCTCAAATACACTTTCAAAGTTATCAATTCCATAACCTAGGTACGGACTCTTTGCTATGACTCCTTCTGACATATCCCAAACTAGAGGTCTGCCTAATGTACCTTGAGTAGAATATACTTTCCTCAAAAAACCATTATGTGAGAGCAGGGATACAGCAGATGCTACCATAATCAGTATCGATACAAAGAAGATAGAGTAGCTGACTTTGGTTTTCGTTTCAATATTTTTTATCTTTGATATTAAAAACATTACAAAGATTATCGGTATAGAAATTAATATTACATACGTTGAGGCCCTTGCCTCACCTACCAAACCTAGCGCAAAATCTCCATGCCATATTTTTCCATTAATAATACTAGGATTAAGTATTATTAATACTGGCACTATATACATCCACCATTTCTTTTGAAGTGATTGATAGAGATAATATATGGAAAGCAAAAAGGCACCATATATATACATACCAGCAAATGTTGAGTTACCAAATGTAAAAGCATCTGATGCATAATTCCTAAAAAGCAGATTTATACCCTCTGGACTAAGAGTGGCGAGTAATGAGTATAGTGCTGTTGAAAGTGTTAGTGTTAATATAAACTTTCTCTGCCTTTCCTTTTCACTTAGAACTAGCCAGAGTATGTATGTGTATAGACATAGATATGATAGATACCATATACCAGTCATTCTTGTAGCGACTGACCAAAATGAGTGGTTGAAATCAAAACCTATTCCAGATGAGAGAAGAGTTAAAGATACGTATATTAATACGGCTACCGCGAAAGGTGTTTTCGGAACACTAATTGAAGTCTCTTTTTTAAGATTACAGATTATAAATATTATGACTAGAAGTATTGAAATTGATATTAGAAACAGTGATCTTGTTGATGTGCCGCCAAAGAGAAAATTGCTTAAATTAACAAATGGGAATATGGCTACGAATATATAGACAATGATTGAATTAATCTTAATAGAACTTGATTCTATTTTTTTTAGATCCATACAGCCATTATAGGATAATTTTAGACAAAACAAAACCACCCATTTCTGGGTGGTTTTGTTTAACTCACGTAATGTGAATAACTATACTTATCGGAACGATACTAGTTAAGAATTGCGTATTCTGTCTTAAATGTATCTAGCTCTGATGTGTAGTTGTTTGCACCTGACATTGAGTTTAGATCAGAAGTACTCCACTTAACTCCTGTTAGAGCAGTTCTGTACTGTCCTTGAGAACCTCCTCCAACTCCATGAGGAACACTAACTGATAGTGTGAATGTTTCTGATTCACCTTCTTCAATTGTGTAGTTACCTGTAGAAGTTAGAGTAACGTCTGTATTATTCACCAATGTAGCACCAATATCGTTAGATGTTGTAGCTGTTCCGTTCTTATCAACTGCATAAGATAGACCTGCTGTAGTTGGTAGAGAAGAAACGTAGATAGTATCACCTATCGCTGTTACCTTGTACTTGATTGTGAATAGACCAACATCGTCATTTGTACTAGTATTTGATGTAACTTTAGCATCTGTTGAAACTAGAGTTAGCTTGATTCCATTTGTTCGGAATTCCTGAGCCTCTCCAGTAGCTGTACCTGATCTCTCAGATGTTGTGTTCAATTGATCTCCTTCCTCGTTCTCAACATCAATACTATCTCTGTTTGATGATGTCAAAGATGCGGCAAGAGTGTTACCCTCAGCAAATCCAGTGTCGATATCATTGATATCAGCTAGGACTGTGAATGTGTATGTCTTACCAGCCTGAAGAGTCAAGTTAAGATTGTTGAATGTTGTTGTAGCAGTTGTAAGAGT
>CAYNAH010000026.1:0-9436 GCA_964395365.1 uncultured Candidatus Saccharibacteria bacterium
CCATTACTTCAGGATTGTATTCTTTGATAACTCTTCTAATTTCAGTTCCTACATCCTTAAGACGGATGTGAAATGAATCATTTTTATTTGTTTCAAAACACTCAGAGAAAATTAAAGTCTTATCCTCTATTACTGCAATACCAATACGATCATAACCTGGGTCAATTCCTAATATTTTCATTATTACTCAGCATTAGTGTATACATCCTGTACCTCATCATTCTCTTCAAGCGCTTCGACTAGGTTTTGTAGTTTTTCAATATCAGCATCCTCAAGTGGAACAGTCATATTTGGCACCAATCCATCAGCTGATTTTGTAAAAGCCCATGATGCACTACCAGGGTTTGCTAACTGTGCTTCATGTTTAACAAGTATTGCTTTGATTTCCTGTGCAGCTTTATTTCGATTATCAGTTAATCCCTCGATGATTATCGCTACTCCACCTGGACCATATGCTTCGTAAGTAACATTCTCCATTGCTGCACTGTTATCGGTTGTGGCTTTCTTGATAGCACGATCAATTGTGTCACTAGGCATATTTTCTTTCTTTGCCTTTTCAATCGCCAAGGCCAAACCAGGTGATTTCAGGTTACCACCAGCTTTTTTAGCTTCTACAGTGATGAATCTCACCAATTTACCAAAGATCTTACTCTTCTTTGCATCATTAGCTGCCTTCTGATGTTTAATTTTTGAAAATTTATTATGTCCAGACATATATTTTTTGTATTATTTTCCTATATTAACTTATTTGAATTAATTTTCAAATGCCCATATGCCTTCTCAGTCACTATACGACCACGTGGAGTTCTCTCAAGAAATCCTAGTTGTATTAAATATGGTTCATACACCTCTTCTATCGTCGCCTGCTCCTCTGAGAGGGCAGCAGCGATAGTATTGAGCCCAACAGGGCCCCCGCCAAATTTATCAATCATGGTTTTTAGTATATCTCTATCAGCACCATTTAGACCAAGATCATCAACGCCTAGCATTTTAAGTGCTTTCTCAACAATTTCCTTTGTTAGAGTACTCTTTTCTATCTGTGCATAGTCTCGACAGCGCTTAAGGAAATAGTTTGCAGTACGTGGAGTGAAGCGACTCCTTGAAGCGATTGCATTTATCGCATCATCATGAATATCTATATCAAGAATCTTTGAAGATCTTTTTATAATCTCACCAATTTCTTTTTCAGTATAGAATTCAAGCTTAAATACTCCTCCAGAAAAACGTGAACGTAGAGGAGAAGAGATCATTGCTATACGTGTTGTTGCTGCTATCAAGGTAAAAGAGGGAAGTTCAAGTTGAATGGTTCTAGCTGATGGCCCTTTGCCGATTATAATATCAAGGACACCACTTTCCATTGCTGGATATAGAACTTCTTCTATAGCCTTGTTCAACCTGTGTATCTCGTCTATGAAAAGAATGTCACCATGAGAAAGATTGGTAAGTATTGATGCCAAATCGCCAACTTTTAATATAGCTGGGCCAGAAGTTACTTTCATTTGGGAGCCTGTTTCTTTGGCGATGAGATGGGCTAGTGTTGTCTTTCCCAAACCTGGAGGACCATAGAAAAGTATATGTTCTGGAGGGTGTTTTCTCTCTGAAGCAGCAGTTAAAAGTATGTGTAAATTGTTTTTTATAGACTGTTGACCTATATAATCTGGCCAACGCGAAGGTCTTAGGGTTTGATCTAAATACCCACTATCTTGCTTTTCATCCTTATTTTTCTCTCTGTTGGTACTTGACATATTTTACAAAGTATGCTAGGCTATTCGTGTTAGCATATTTACATTATAGCACTCAAATCGGGTTCATAATTCTCTAAACAATATGCCTTGTTTACTCAAGACATCTGATGTACCTTTGAGGACGCTCTGGTTATACACCTTGTGTGTATTTACTGGGACTATCCTTGACGATACGTTTAACTTTTGGTGATCGCATTGAAAGTATTGTTTAGAGAATTACGCATCCGATCATTTTTCAAAATGATTCTCTCTATCTGCAATTAATATTACTACGATTCAGAACAAATTCAATTGACAGTAGATTTTTTCTGCTTCCTAACTCTAATTTTAGTCCTCAATTGAGATAACTCTCTCTAATTCATCTAAGGAAGTGGTACCATTCAAGACTTTCATGATACCATCTTGCTTAAGTGTAAGTATACCTTGAGGAGCAGCTGCTTTCTCAACCTCTTCAGAGCTTGGATTCATTTCAATAACTGATACAACTTCTGGAGTCAGCTTCATTCCTTCGTAAATACCTATTCTTCCTTTGTATCCAGTATGATTGCATTTATCACAACCATTTGCAGTGAATATATTTACTGGCATTACTGGTATTTCACTCTTATCAAACACTGTCTCTAATACCTTATCAATCTCTGCTTTGTTTACTCCTTCAAAAGCAATTGGTTTTTTACAATCATCACACAATTTACGAACCAATCTTTGTGCTAGTACGATATTAATACCAGAACTCATAATTTTAGAATTAACACCAAGATCAATTAGTCTAGGGAAGGCACCTGCTGCTGAGTTAGTGTGGAGGGTAGAGAATACAAGGTGACCAGTTAATGCAGAGTTAACTGCTATGGCGGCTGTCTCACTATCACGGATCTCACCAACCATGATTATGTCAGGATCCTGTCTCAATGCAGCACGTAGACCATCAAGGAATGTATATCCTTTATCATTTACTTGAGTTTGAACTATACCTTGCAAGTGGTATTCAATCGGATCCTCTATCGTTATTATCTTTACCGTAGGATTATGTACTTTTTTTAGGAAGGCATACAGAGTCGTTGTCTTTCCAGACCCAGTTGGACCAGTAGTTAGAAGCATTCCATTCGGCTTATCAATCTCTTTAAGTATTAGAGAAAGTAGTTTTGGTGGAATACCCAAGTCTTCTAGTGGTACCCCGATAGATTTAGGGTTAAGAACTCGCATTACGATAGATTCATTGTATGCTCCTGGTAGTATTGATGTTCTTACCTCTATATCAACATCCTTTACATGTATACTGAAACGACCATCTTGTGAATCTTTTTTAATATTTAATTTTAATCCTGAAAGAAGCTTGATTCTTGATAGCAGGAGGGAAAAAGTATCCTTGTCGAAATTCAATGCTTTTACAAGTACACCATCAAGACGGTATCGAAGGGTAATATAATCTTCTTCAGGTTCAATGTGCACATCAGAAGCTTCAAGCGCTATCGCTCCAGCAAGAATCGTTTCAAGGATTCTAGAAACACGATAGCTTTTTTTCATTGCTAGGGTGTTTTCGATTATTGAAACAATGGTAGGCAGGTTCTTTGCCTTTTCTATAATCGCACTAATCTCCTCGCTAGCAATCTCCAATGCACCAGCTTTGCTTTCATATGCAAAAGAAAGATCCTTGTATGCACCCCAAGCCTTCTCAAGACTTTGAGTAGAGCAGATGAAGAGGGTAACGATATATCCATCATCTGTGAGTTTAGAAACTACACTCTTCACACCATCACTTTCTGGATTTCTTGCTGCAACCTTTACTTTTTTATCGACTAGAGAGAAAGAAACAACCCTGTTTTCTCTAGCAGTTTTTTCATCAATCAATCTTAATGCATCAGTGTTTATTAGAGTGATGGAGAGATCAATGTATCCTACAGAGTATTTAGCTGAAAGAAGTTGAACAAGTTCCTCCTCCTCACGTTTAAGGAGATCTGCCATCTTTCTATTCTGCTTATCTTCATCAAATTGAATCATATTTGAATATAATTATAGCCTACATGCTTAATTTGACTGCTATTGACTAAAGACATAGAAGGTGATATAATACTGGACAGCTATGAATACCTACTTTTACGGTTTGCTCCTCGTCATTACCACATTCATTGTCGGTTGCGCATCAAGCGGGCCGAAGACCAGTGGTCGCTGGGTGGAGGACAGGGGAACAAATTCTCTCCCCACTGTCGCGAAAGCGGCAGCGAAGGCAAAGGCTGAAAAGCCCACATCCTTCTTGTCACAGTTCTTTGGCCCGAGCCCTGGAATGTTGACCGATGCAGTCGGTCAGTCGACACTTCCACATGATCCGGTGAGGATCTCATCGGGGAGCTTCGACATTTCAACAATGAACGGTGACTACCACCGTTCATACAATCAAGGCTCTGAAGTCAGAGCCGTGAAGTACTGGGACCCAGAGAGTGGTCCTAGGGAGGAAGTCGACGGAAGTTCACGTGTGAACTTCGAGGAATCCTTCACGCCTGACAGGCGTTGGAAGTTCTTCAAGACGAGGTGATCTCGTCTAAATTTCGAAAACCGGTATTGCTCCAGCAAGGAACACATACCGGTTTTATGTTGCCAATTTTATGATATTATCATCCTCATGAAAACTATAGTCAGTAACTCACTTGAGGAAACACAGAGACTTTCAAAAGAATGGCTTGAATCTTTACCTGCATTAGATGCTGAAGCAACCATCGTTGGTTTGTATGGAAATCTAGGATCTGGGAAAACAACTTTCACTCAAGCATTAGCTAGAGAACTCGATATACAAGAAGATATAACTAGTCCAACTTTTGTAATAGAAAAGATTTACGAAACAAAGCACCAACATTTTAAGAGATTAATTCATATTGATGCATATAGACTAGCAAGTGGTAGTGAATTACAGGTATTAAATTTTGAAGAATTAGTTGAGAATGCTAATAATTTAATAGTAATTGAATGGCCTGAGAATGTTAAAGAGATTTTACCTGCGAATCATCATAAAATATTTTGTGAATTTGTAAACGAGACTTCTAGGAAATTTACGGTACAATAGATATATGTCTAAACGTCTTGTTCTGCTAGACTCCCACGCAATCCTTCATAGGGCATATCATGCTTTACCTGACTTCGTGTCTGCAAAGGGAGAACCAACTGGAGCTCTATATGGTCTTACAACTATGCTCATTAAGATAATTGATGATCTAAAACCTGACTATGTTGTTGCATGCTACGACCTACCGGGACCGACTTTTAGAAAGGAGGTTTACAAAGATTACAAGGCCGGAAGAGAAAAGGCAGATGATGATCTTGTTGCCCAGATGAAAAGATCCAGAGATATATTTAAAGCATTCAATATCCCAATATATGACAAGCCAGGATTTGAAGCTGACGATATGCTCGGAACAATTGTTGAGAAGATGAAAGGCAATGATGATATTGATATAGTCATTGCTTCTGGTGATATGGATACTCTACAACTAGTGAAAGGGAAAAAGGTTCAAGTATATACTTTAAAGAAGGGTATAAAGGATACAATCATATACGATGAAAAAGGAGTAAAAGAGAGATTTGGTTTCGGTCCACTTCTTCTGCCGGACTATAAAGGTCTTCGAGGTGATCCATCTGATAACATTGTTGGAATTAAGGGTATAGGGGAAAAGACAGCAACAACGCTAATTACAGAGTTTGGTGGTATTGAAGATATATATAAAGCATTGGAGAAAAAAGGAAGTGAGGAAAAGTTTAAAAATGTTGGGATTACAGATCGTATAATCACTCTCCTTAAGGAAGGAAAAGAGGAAGCAGAATTTAGTAAGATGCTGGCTACAATCAGACACGATGCACCAATTGACTTCACACTACCTGAAGAGTTCAGCAAGGGAATAGATATAAATAAGGCTCTAGCATTGTTTAGCGAATTAGACTTCAGAGCACTCGGAGCAAGACTAAAATCAGTATTAGGTATTGATATTAAAGAAGATGAAGAGAAAAAAGAAAAACAGAAAGAAATTGATCAAAATATTGATGAGAAAGATTTAGTTAAAACATCCGTAGCTCTATGGCTCATAAACTCTAATTTAACAGATCCAACTCTAGATGATATTAAAAGCTTCACAAAGACTGAAGATTTTAATAAAGCTAAGGATATTATTTTCAACGAACTAGAAAAAAGAGGATTAAAAAAAGTATTTGATGATATTGAAGAACCAATTATCCCTATAATTGAAAAGATGGATAATAAGGGGGTAAAGATAGATGTAAAATTCCTAAATGACCTCTCTAAAACATATCATGCTGAGCTTTCAAAGCTCGAGAAGAAGATATGGGAATATGCTGGGGAAGAGTTTAATATTAATTCACCAAAACAATTAGGTGAGATTATCTTTGATAAGATGGCACTTACCGCTAAAGGATTAAAGAAGACTTCTGGTGGGGCACGATCTACACGTGAATCAGAATTAGAGAAATTACGTGATGCTCACCCAATGATTCCACTACTCTTTGAATATCGTGAATTACAAAAACTACTATCAACATATATAGATACAATTCCAACACTCGTAGATGATAATAATCGCCTACACGCTCATTTCCTACAGGCAGGTAGTACTACAGGAAGAATGGCTTCAAAAGGTCCTGGTCTACAAAATATCCCAATAAAAACAGAGCTAGGTCGTGCAATACGAAAAGCATTTATAGCAGAAAAAGGTTTTGTCGTAGTCTCCCTCGACTATTCTCAAGTCGAATTACGTATCGCAGCTTTTCTTTCTGGAGATAAAAAACTAATAGAGATTTTTAAGAATGGAGTTGATGTACATAATGCTGTTGCTTCAGAAGTATTTGAAGTGCCACTAGAAAAAGTAGATAAGGAAATGCGAAGAAAAGCAAAGGTAATAAACTTCGGAATACTCTATGGTATGGGTGTGAATGCATTACGACAGAATCTAGGAGAGGGAACAGAACGTGCAGAAGCACAGAAGTTCTATAATGACTACTTCACTAAATTCTCTGGTCTAGCTCAATATTTGGATAATGTAAAAGCAGAAACAAAAAGAAAAGGATATACGGAAACTTTCTTTGGAAGGAGGAGATATTTTGAAGGTATAGATTCCAAACTACCATTCATCCGTGCTATGGCTGAGAGAATGGCGATAAATGCACCAATACAAGGAACAAATGCTGATATTGTTAAGATAGCTATGAAAAGAGTAGATGACTATCTAATATCAAAAGGATATGACCATGATGCATTTTTAATATTACAAGTACATGATGAATTGGTTTATGAGATAAAAGAAGAAAAAGCAGAAGAAATTGCAAAAGAAATACAGAAGATAATGGAATCAATTGTTGATCCAAAAGAAATACAGGGTATAAAGTTAATTGCTAACTACGCAATAGGGAAGAGTTGGGGAGATTTGAAATAATATGATCTATTTTTACCACGGCACCGATATAGACAAAGCAAGAAAGAAAGCTCATGAGCTAATAGATTCTCTTTTGAAAAAGAAACCAGATGCTTCTTTCTTTAAAATCGATTCTGAAACTTTCGATACTGCTAAGATTCAAGAATATACAGGAAGCCAAGGACTCTTTGCTTCAAAGTATATTGTTTTCTTAGATAGACTATCAGAAAAGAAAGAGACAAAGGAGGATTTTATAGATTTATTAAAGGATATCTCAGAATCAGAAAATATCTTCATCATACTTGAAGGTAAACTCGATAAGGCTACTTCAGGGAAGATAGAAAAGAAATCAGAGAAATTCATACATTTTCCTCTAGAGGAGGTTGAAGAGAAGCCTGTATACAATGCATTTGCACTGGCTGATGCAGTAGGTAAGAGAAACAAGAAGGAGGCTTGGATGCTATACAGAAAAGCTATAGATGCAGGTGAAGTACCAGAAGCATTACATGGAATGATATTCTGGAAGATAAAAACAATAATGCTTTCAGGATTTCACGGTAATTGGAAGAATGAGGAATTAATAAAGATGCTAGATGATCTTATCGTTCTCTATCACGATTCTAGAAGAGGGAAGCATGAACTTGAGACTGGACTCGAAGCCTATATACTAGGGATTTAAAGTTACCTAATTTTCAATTTTATTAACTACTATAGAATAATAATGTAAAACCAAAGTATAAAATTACCATTACCATTGCGATGATGCCAAATACTAATCCTGCAGTATTTGATTTGTTTGGGTCTTTGTATACTACGACAGTCTCTGCAATTATATCGTGAAGACCGCGCTTGTTATCTGTAAATGCAGTCATTATAAAACCAATACCAAAAGTAATAGCTGATAGAATTTTGCCAATCGTTTCTCTTAATATCACTTTACCTAGACTCAAACTACTTCCATCAAAAGATTTAACCTTTATACCAACCATCATCTTTCCGATGGTGGCTTGTTTGAAATATGTCATAAGTACTAAATATAGAAGCATCTCAAAAAATGTCGTCAGGTTTGGATTTGGTCCGTATAAACTTGCAAATATGAGTGAAAAGATTCTGATCGAAAGCGTCATCTTGATAATGTAAGATACAATTAAAAATACAAATATATCTACAAAAGATGCTACCAACCTAATCCAAAACCCTGCATATTTTTCCATAAAATTAGTTTTAAATATTAATATTTTTACTTAGTCAGCATAGCAAAAATTGGGGTATTTGGACAGTAAGATATTCTTTGCTAAACTAGTCCCATGTCTATCGAACTCGAAAACACAATCTCATATCTACGTGGTAACTACATTCCTTTTAAAGAAGCAAATCTAAGTATTGCTAGCTCATCTGTATTGTACGGAATGAGTGTATATACAGTCTTTAATGTTATATACAAAGACAATTCTCTATACGCTTTCCGTCTAAAAGATCACTATAACCGTCTATGTAAGTCTGCAGAGATAATGGGGATGACTTCTTTTGATAAGTTTATAACCTTTGAAAAGTTTGAATCTACAATGAAAGAACTTTTGAAAAAGAATGAAGTGAAAGAGAATGTCCTAGTCAGAGTTGCGTACTTCATTGATGCAAATGCTTCTGGTACAAAGATAAATGGATTGAAGACAGAGATGTCTGCATATATTCTCCCTATGAAATCTTTCTATGGAAAGGATGAGATAGATACATGTATATCTAGTTGGATACGTGTTTCTGATAATATGATACCTCCTCGAGCAAAAGTTAATGGAAGTTATGCTAATGCCTGCCTTATGAAGAATGAAGCTCTACTGAAAGGCTTTGATGAAGCTATAGCTATAAACAATGCTGGATACGTCTCAGAAGCTACAGTTGCAAATCTCTTCATAGTAAAAGACGCAGTGTTATATACACCAGATATGCAAAGTGACATTCTAGAGGGAATAACTAGAAATACGGTTATGAAGATCGCTGAATTGAAGGGTATTAAATGTGTAGAGAAGAAAATAACTAAAGATGAACTATACAATGCTGATGAAGTATTCATTTCAGGCAGTTCAGCAAATATAGTTTCAGTAAGGAGTGTAGATGGAAAGAAGATACCAAAGAATGCTATGACAAAGGAAATTGCAGAGATGTATGCAAAAGTGAGGATGGGGGAGGTGGAACTTGGAGAAGAATGGCTGATTAAGGTCTAGTTTAAATGTGCGCCTAGTTGGAATCGAACCAACGACCCACTCCTTAAAAGGGAGATGCTCT
>CAYNAH010000027.1:0-8651 GCA_964395365.1 uncultured Candidatus Saccharibacteria bacterium
AGTTGCGGCGATGATACTCATATGAAGGGGAAAGTAGCTAGTCGCCAGTACAAAGTATTCAATTTATATACATAGCTTTTATCTCATTCCATGCTATATTTATGTCATTAGAACATAAATGAAATAAATGGAAACAAACACAGTGTCATTGCCAAGTGCAAGTGAATTACTAAAGCAGTCAATCATTTTTTATAAGAAAAACTATAAAATACTGATTGGTCTAGGTCTATTACCATCTGTTTTTGCAATAACAAGTGGTCTGATGTTTTTAACAGGAAGTAGTAGTCTCATTTTCCTGCTTCTTTCGGGTGTAGTGTCAATTTGTGCTTTTATTATCAATATCGTATTCCCAATTTCTATAATCAAGACAGTATTCGAGATTGATAAAGGACAGAATGTATCTGATATTAAAGATGTGTATAAGTTTGCCTTCGGTCTATTTTCTTCATCTCTGTGGTTAATGATACTATCTACTGTAATAGTAATGGGTGGTATGTTACTACTCATTATTCCTGGTATTATTCTAGCCATCGCTCTATCCTTCGGTACTACATCACTTATCGTTGATGATACTAGAGGTCTAAAGGCTCTACTAACTAGTTATTACTATTCAAGAAGTAAGGTTGCAGGTATATTTTGGAGAATGTCATATGTGGCTTTAATATCAATGGTCTTCAGTATCTTATTGTTTGTTGTATATTTCATCATCTCAGGAATCATAGGGGGATCATTTAATCCAATAATAGTACTTCATGCAATTTCACAACCAGGCTCAATTGTCTCTATAATATCAACCCAAATCCAACCATTAATTATTAACTGTGTATTCTATCCAATATTCGGTATCTATTCATATCTAATCTACAAGAATCTAAAGCAACAGAAACCAGCACCAAATCCAGAAGTTGATTTCAAAAAGTCTAAGACATGGTTCAAGATATGCTCAGTTATATCAATCGTAGCTCTAGTTATAGCTATTGTTGTTATACCGGTAATAGTCATATCAACACAAATCTCTAAGGTTAAAAGTATGAATGGTAGCTTTACTCAATCTGTACAAGAAGATATCGTTGATGAGGCTAATGATGCGAGGTAATACCTTTGTACTCGTGATATAATATGCCAATATGGCAACATGGGCTTCTAGAAGAAAGACAGTTTTTGCACTAATATTTATCCTGGTAATTGTCATACCAGCCAGTTATATTGCGTTTAGAACACTATATAAAGCACCAACCTGTTTTGATTTAAAGCAGAATGGTGATGAGTTTGGTATTGATTGCGGTGGATCATGCGTTAAACTCTGTCAGAGTGCTTTTCTTCCACCACGTATTCAATGGGGAGGCGCGAAGTTAGAAAAGATTGCTGATGGTGTATATAACGCTGCATCGTATATAGTTAATCCAAATATAACTGGAGCAGCAATTAACGTTCCATATAAAATGTCTCTGTATGACAAGGAAGGAATTCTAATTGTTGAGAGACATGGCAAGGTAACTCTGTATCCACACAGAAATTCTCTAGCTTTTCAACCTTCAATTAAAACAGATTTGAGAGTACCATCAAAAGCAACTTTTGAATTTACTTCTATGCCTGTGTGGTTTAAATCAAATGATGAACTTGGGGGTATATCAGTAATTGACAAGAAGTATACTGAAGATGAAAATGGCTCTTCTCTGGAGGTCTATTTGGAGAACAAAACTTTGTATGATTACAAGGATGTGGTAGTAGCAGCAATTCTGTCAGATGAAGAGGGGAATGTAGTAGGTTTTTCACAGACTAATCTTGATAAAATTAGTGCAAAGAATGGCAGGGAGGTCGCACCTTTTACTTGGCCTCTAAATCATAATGGTAAGGTCACGACGATAGAAGTACTTCCTATTATAAAACCGGTTATGTTGAGATAATATGAATAGAATACTGCACTCTCTTTTTGGAAGTTACTCATTAAAAAATGAAGGTGAAGAAAGGGGTATTGATTGGATATTAATACTCTCTACCCTTCCTCTTGTTAGTGCTGGACTGATCACCATGAATGCCTTTACTGGTGATAGTACATATTTTTACAAACAATTAACTTGGGTAATTGTTTGTTTAGTTTTGTTTTTTGGATTGAGTTTTATTGATTTTCGTTTTCTACGAAAGACATGGGTGTCGTTAAGTCTTTTCTTGGGTTCATGTTCTGTCCTAATCCTCCTCTTTATGGTTGGTAAGGTGGTAAAGGGTGCCGTATCTTGGTTTAATTTTGGTGCACTGTCATTCCAACCATCTGATCCTATTAAATTAGTAATAATAATTATACTGGCGAAATACTTTTCACGTAGACATATTGAGATAGCGAATATACGTCATATTTTTGTCTCCGGAGTGTATGCTTTTATAATTTTTGCTTTGGTTCTAATTCAACCAGATTTTGGATCAGCAATTATAATATTTTGCATATGGTTTGGTATGGTTCTAGTTTCTGGATTATCTAAAAAACACCTATTAGCTCTTGTTCTAGCTGGCATTATGGTTTTTGCTGGCCTTTGGAACTTTAGTTTTAAGGAATATCAAAAGAATCGTATATTGAATTTCCTAAATCCTCTATCAGATATACACGGTACTGGGTATAATGCATATCAATCAGCAATTGCTGTAGGGTCAGGACAAATGTGGGGTAAGGGGGTAGGATATGGAACTCAATCAAGACTTAAATTTTTACCTGAGTTTCAAACAGACTTTATCTTTTCTGCATATGCAGAAGAATGGGGATTTATCGGTGTCTTAATTATATTTATATTTTTTAGTATCGTGATTTGGCGTATTTTAAGGATAAGTATGTATGGTGAGACCAATTTTGAAATATTATTTGGATCTGGTGTTGCGATTCTGTTCATCACACACTTCTTTATTAATATCGGCATGAATATACAACTCTTACCCGTAACAGGGACAACACTACCATTTCTAAGCTATGGAGGTACTCATTTACTAACTGAATTTACTGGATTAGGAATACTTATGGGTATGAGAAGGTACAGAAGAGCAACACACAAGGATGAGGTTAAAAAGGAATTTATTGGTTAGATTTATATACTTGTATTGTATCCTCAATCATTTTTTCTACAGAAAAATCTTTGGCAACTCTGTCGTGAAATGCTAGACCATGCTCCTTTCTTGTCTTTTTGTGTTTAAGATAGAATTCTAGTGCATTACGTATCTCCTGTGGTTTTTTAGGTTGGATTAATATGCCGGATTTCATGTCATCTATAGTTTCAGGTATTCCACCAACCGCTGTAGCTATTATCGGTAGCCCAGACATTCCTGCTTCCAGCATAATATATGGTAGTCCTTCAGAAATTGAAGGGAGAATAAAAATATCAAAAGCTTTAAGGTATTGCGAAGCATTGTTAACATAACCGAGTATATACACTACAGATTCTAGTTTAGAATCAACTATTAGTTTTTGTATCCTATCTTTTTCTTCACCTGTACCAAGGATTAGATAAATGAGGTTTTCCTTTATGCCAACCAAGCTTTTGATTGCATAATTCAGTCCTTTTACATGGTGTAATTCACCGACACTTCCCACTATAGTGAGGTTCTTAGAAGTCTTAACTAAATCATATAGTTTGGGATTACTTTTAACTAGTTCAAGCCTTGCATTAACTTTTGAATATCCTGCTTCTGTTTCAATTCCATTATGAACAACACTTATTTTTTCAGATATGAATGGCCAAAGGATTAATTGTTCTCTAAGCGCATTAGATACAGCAATCGTTTTATGAGAAAAGACGATTGTTAGCCAATGTAAAAACTTAATTATGTTTTTTTGTATAAAACCACGATCTTCATTGAAGGCCCATCCATGTGCGGTGAATATAATACTCTTAATACCAACTAATCTTCCAGCCAAACTACCAACACCACCCATTTTTGAACTATTCACATGAATTATGTCTGGTCTCTTGTTTCTAAGTATTTTAATTAGGTGAAAGAAAATCTTAATATCATCAAAGATACTAACATCTCTACCGATTGGAAGGGAACCATCACATTTAATGCCTTTCTCTTTCAGTTTCTCTATCATTCTGCCATTGCCACCAGCCATTACCTCAACCTCATAGCCTTTTTGGGCTAATTTTGTTGCTAAATCATATACATAGCGTTGTGCACCACCCCAATTAGATTTAGTTATGAGTATTAGAACCTTCATGTGATTAGAGTACCATTTTTCCTCATTTTTGTGTATTATATCGCCTAATGAACATAATTAACCGTAAAGACCATATTCTGCTGTTTTTGGGGGATGTATGTGTCCTATTACTATCCCTCGTATTAACCCTAATTATTAGATATGGCAAATTCCCATCACCACATGTGTTGCAATTACACCTTGCACCATTCTCCATCCTATTCATTGCTTTCATATTAGTATATTTCATTGCTGGTCTTTATGAGAAACATACGAGTATTTTTAAGAACAGGTTGCCTGTAACATTACTTAATGTTCAGCTGGTTAACACTATAGTTGGTATTTCTTTCTTCTATTTCATTCCATATTTTTCAATCGCTCCTAAAACCGTCCTATTTCTCTTTCTAGTATTCTCACTTGCATTTATGTATGCATGGAGAATATTGCTTGTTTTTAAATTCAGTTCTCAAAATAGACAAAAAGCAATATTGATCGCTGATAGTGTTGAGGCAGTGGAGTTAATAGAAGAGATAAATAACAATTCAGGATACGATATTATTTTTGCTAAGTTTATCAAGCCGCATTCTAATCACGAAGAAATACTTAATAGTATTAAGACTTCCATATCTCAGGATGGAGTAACTTTGATAGTTATCGATACCAGACATCCAGATATGGTTAATATAACTCCTCTTCTGTATCCGATAGCTATGAACGGTATTTTGTTTTTCGATATTGGAAAGATATATGAAATGGTTTTTGATCGAATACCAGTATCTATGGTTGGTAGAACATGGTTTATCGAACACATGTCATCAATGGCACCAAAATTAATTTATGATGGAATTAAGAGATTTATCGATATTATATTCTCAATATCAATTGGAATATTGTCATTAGTATTCTATCCAATTGTATTTATAGCGATGAAAATTGAAAATCCTAAAGGGGTTATATTTACATATCAATCAAGAGTGGGTCAGTATAACAAAATCATAAATATTATTAAGTTTAGAACTATGTCGATTGCAAATGATGGTGGTCATGCGAGTAACAACAGGGTTACGAAAGTTGGATCATTCTTGAGAAAGAGTAGAATTGATGAATTACCACAACTATGGAATGTGATTAGAGGTGATATATCTCTCATTGGTCCTCGTCCAGAATTACCTAATTATGTAGAGCAATATTCAAAGGAGATTCCAAATTATGCAATTAGACATAGTATAAAGCCTGGTTTGTCTGGTTGGGCTCAGATATATGGTGAGCATCCTCATCATGGGGTAAATGTAGATATGACTTCAAATAAGCTTTCTTATGATTTATACTATATAAAGCACAGATCATTTTTACTTGATTTAAAAATCGCTCTGAGAACAGTTAAGGTGCTTATTACTTTTGTTGGTCGCTAATTTAAACACAAATGAATAAAAAGAATTTACAGAAAAAGGTGGTTGTAACCGGTGGTGCTGGTTTTATAGGTTCTAATCTAGTTAATGCACTATTAAAAAAAGGGTACAGTGTTCATATTATCGATAATCTAATTGCTGGAAAGGGGAATATAAATAAAGATGCAAAGCTACATAAAGTTAGTATTACAGACTATAAAAAGATTCTCCCAATAATTAAAGGATCTGAATACGTTTTTCATTTAGCTGCTTTGCCTAGAGTTCAGTACTCCATTGAATATCCACTAGAAACTAGTGAGACTAATGTGACTGGTACACTCAATGTCCTTATGGCAGCTAAGGAGGCTGGGGTAAAGAAGGTTGTATATTCTGCATCAAGTTCTGCATATGGTGATCAGCCAGTGATGCCTCTAAAGGAAGATATGATTGCTGCTCCTAAGAGTCCATACGGACTTCATAAATACTACGGTGAACTACAGTGTAAAGTTTTCTCTGAGGTTTATGGATTACCCACTGTTTCATTAAGGTATTTCAATGTCTATGGTCCAAATCAAAGTGCTGAAGGAGCCTATGCTCTTGTTATTGCTAAATTTCTCAAGCAAGTTAAGTTGGGTAAACCTATGACGATTACTGGAGATGGAAAACAAACTCGAGATTTCACTCATGTATATGATGTGGTGAGAGCAAATATCCTTGCAGCTGAATCAGATACAGTTGGTAAGGGTGAGGTGATTAATATAGGGGCCGGTAAGAACTATTCCATTAAGCAAGTAGCAGAATTGATAGGGGGGAAGATTGAATATATAGAAGCTCGCTTTGAGCCTAAAGATACATTAGCAGATAATTCACGAGCAAAGGAGCTTCTAGGTTGGGTACCGGAGGTAAAATTAAAGGATGGTATTAATGAACTGAAGGATATCCTAAAGATTGCAAAAAAGCGTTAAATCTCTATAATAGACATACTATGCTTAAAACACGAATAATTGCCGTTTTCCTTCTTATTATCGCAGTCGGTATTGGTTTTGCAACATATAAAGTTAGTAGTTTTAAACTAGGTCTTGATCTCAATGGAGGTACACATTTGGTGTACAAGGCGGATGTATCGAATATTCCAAAGGGGGAAGTTAGTGTATCAATGAGTGCCCTAAGAGATATTATCGAAAGAAGAGTTAATATCTTTGGTGTTGGCGAACCAGTTGTTCAAGTTGAACATGCGGGTGTTTTGGGAACTAATGAAGCACAAGAGAAACTTATTGTTGAGCTTCCTGGTGTAACTGAGATTGATCAAGCTATTAAGATGATTGGTCAAACTCCTGTACTTGAATTCAAGACTATTGATAAGAAAGATTCAGATGCATTGAGTGCTAATACAACACTGACTGATGAACAGAAGTCAGTAGAGTTGGCTAAGCTCTTTAAGAGAACTGGTATAACCGGAAGACTTTTGCAAAAGGCAGTATTGGAGTTTAATACAACAACAAATGAACCTTCAGTTGCTCTAAACTTTAATGCAGAAGGAAAGACATTGTTTGCTAAGGTTACAAAGGAAAACGTCGGTAATGTGGTTGGAATATTTCTAGATGGTCAGCCAATATCTCTTCCAACAGTTCGTGAAGAAATAAAAGATGGTAAGGCAGTAATATCAGGTTCATTTACAGTTGATGAAGCTAAATTATTGGTTAGAAATCTAAACTACGGAGCGTTACCAGTTCCAATTGAACTTGTTTCTACACAGACTGTAGGTGCTTCTTTGGGTCAATCAGCATTAAATGGTGGAATCAGAGCAGGATTATTCTCACTTATTGTAATCGGACTATTCCTCATCATTTGGTACAGACTACCTGGATTCATTGCTGTGGTTTCTTTGAGTGTATATACAGTTATAATGTTAGGTCTATTTAAATTAATACCAGTTACTCTCACTGCCGCTGGTATCGCCGGATTCATTCTCTCAATAGGTATGGCAGTAGATGCAAACATTCTAATCTTCGAGAGAATGAAAGAAGAATTAAGAAAGGGTAAAGATATTAATGATGCTGTGCACGAAGGTTTTGCAAGAGCATGGAATTCAATCCGCGATTCAAATACATCAAGTATTATCACCGGTCTTATACTGTACTACTTCGGAAGTACATCAGTTATTAAGGGTTTTGCTCTAGTGTTCTTGATCGGAGTTATTGTGAGTATGTTTACAGCAATTACAGCTTCAAGAGTGTTCCTGTACGCAGTAGCGCCAAGAAAGACAAATAGATTGTCGACTTTCTTGATCAGTAACGGTTTTACAAGACTTAATATAAATAAATAATATGTTTGTTGTTACATACAGAAAAATTTTCTACACAATATCCGCGATACTAGTAATCGGTTCTTTGGTTGCTATAAGTGTTTGGGGACTTAAACCAGGTATTGATTTCAAAGGAGGCTCAATTCTAGAAGTTGAGTATTCTGCTAATCGTCCAGATCAGGCCACTCTAACTCAGTCTATAGAACCACTTAGTCTTGATGCTTCAATTCGTCAGACAGGGGAGAAAGGTTATATCTTGAGAATGAAGGAGATTAATCAGACACAGAAGAATTCTTTGGATACAGTACTAGCTACATTCGGAACTTCAACTGAGAAAAGATTTGATTCCATCGGTCCACTTCTAGGTACTGAAGCACTAAGAAAATCATTCGTATCAATCATTCTTGTTATTCTCGCAATCGTATTCTTCATTGCATTTGCTTTTAGAAGAGTAAGTCAGCCTGTTTCTTCTTGGAAATATGGAATAGTTGCTATTATAGCGTTGGTGCACGATGTAGTTGTTCCCACAGGAGTATTTGCAGTATTAGGACACTATCTAGGGTATGAAGTCGATACACTATTCGTAACTGCTCTTCTAGTAGTTCTTGGTTTCTCTGTACATGATACAATCGTGGTGTTTGATAGAGTTCGAGAAAATTTATTCCATTCAAAATCAGGTACAAAGTTTGATCAGATAGTCGGTGAAAGTATCAGTCAGACCTTTACAATATCAATTAACACATCTCTAACAACCTTATTGGCTCTAATCGTACTATACTTC
>CAYNAH010000028.1:0-8452 GCA_964395365.1 uncultured Candidatus Saccharibacteria bacterium
GTATATACTCAAGTCTGGGTACACAAGGATGGTGATATATATACTCAGGAATATTCTCAAGGAAAGAAGAAGTATGCTGTAAAGAAAGTTGGAAAGACAAAAGAGCATGGAACTATCGTTGCTTTTGAACCTGATGTAATTATCTTTAAAGAAGTTAAATTTGATTTTAATAGAGTTGTTAACTCACTACGTCAGCAAGCATATCTTGTTAAAGGATTAAGAATTACCGTTATCGATGCACGTGAAGCAAAGGATTTAGAGATTGATCCAGAAATTACATATTTGGAATCAATGAATCTACAGGTACCATCTCAAACATTCTTCTTTGAAAATGGGCTAACATCTTTGGTTAAGTTTAATAACCAAATACTTAAGCCAATACATAAGAATATTTTCTACGTTGAGAAAAAGGTAGAAGGAGTTGAATCAGTCGAGATTGCCCTACAATATGCTGATGATATTTCTGCACGTATTCTTCCTTTTGCAAACAATATATATAACCCTGAACATGGTACTCATGTTACAGGATTTAAAACTGCTCTTACCCGTACTCTAAACACTTATGCAAAGAAGAATAACCTTGCAAAGGATGGAGAGGATAACTTTACGGGTGATGATGTGCTCGAGGGTCTTACAGCTGTTATCTCAGTTAAGCTACGTGAGATTCAGTTCGAAGGACAAACTAAGGCAAAACTCGGATCGGTTGAAGCACAAAGTGCCGTATCTACAGTTTTTGGTGAAGCGTTCTCCGCTTTCCTAGAAGAGAATCCTGAGGATGCTCGTGCTATGGTTACAAAAGTAATCCTAGCTATGAAGGCTCGTAAGGCAGCTAAGGCTGCGAAAGATAGTGTACTTAGAAAAGGTGCACTTGAAGGCATGACATTGCCTGGAAAGCTTGCAGATTGTCAGACTAACGTTGCTTCAGAGTCAGAACTATTCATCGTAGAGGGAGATTCTGCTGGAGGTACTGCAAAGACAGGACGTGATAGACGTACACAAGCAATTCTTCCACTTCGAGGAAAGATTCTAAACATTGAAAGAGCTAGACTAGATCGTATGCTCGGCTCGGAACAAATTAAAAACCTTGTTCTAGCTTTTGGAACTGCTATAGGGGATACATTTGATATTTCAAAACTAAGATATCATAAAATTATCCTAGCTACAGATGCCGATGTTGACGGTGCACATATTCGAACACTAATTCTAACGCTGCTATACCGATACTTTAAACCTCTAATTGAGGGTGGTTATGTCTACATTGCTCAACCACCTTTGTACAAGGTTAAGAGAGGAAAAGAAATTTTGTATTTCTACTCTGAAGAAGAAAAGAATAAGGCTCTTGGAAAGGAGATAGATGCTATGAATGATGTAACTGATAATTCAGATGTACAAAATGTACCTGAAGAGGGAAGTGAAGTAGAAGAACAAGAGGTTGAAGGAAAGAAATCAAAGATATCAATTCAGAGATATAAGGGTCTTGGAGAGATGAATGCTGAGGAGTTGTGGGAGACAACCATGGATCCAGAGAATCGTATTCTACGTCAGGTTAGTATCGATGACGCTCAAGATGCTGATAAGGTATTCGATATGCTTATGGGTACTGATGTGCCAAGCCGTAAAATGTTTATTCAATCAAATGCTAAGAAAGCAACTATTGACATATAGGAGATTTTAGTATACAATACAGCCGTAATACCTAATTTATTAAAACCATGAAAAAGACCATAATTTTAGCCTTTTTTGCGTTAGCGTTCATATCTCTGCCTTCATACGTCAGGGCTGAGTTTGATCCTACAAATATAATCGACCCTTTCTGTCTTTTCTCGTGTGACGATCCTGAGCCTACAATAATCAATAATACTAATAGTAATAACGTTAATAGTAACGTTAATTCACCAAACTCTACGGTTGTAGATAATGTAAATACAACTCCTGTATATACATATGACTATGATAATTCATATGGATCACTAGGAGTGTCTTGTTATGCTAACTATTCAAGTGTTGGCACCGGCGATCTAGTTACTTGGAGAGCTTCAGCATACGGTGGAAACGGTAGTTACCATATAACATGGTCAGGTACTAATGGACTTTCTGGAACTGGTTCTAGTGCGACAATTAGATATAACTCACCTGGTAGCAAGTTTGCTTCAGTCACTGTTGTGTCTGGTGGTCAATCTATAAGTCAGAATTGTAGTTCTGTAGAAGTTTACGATGATAATAACTACAACCACAACGACAATGATTACTATTATGATGATAACGACTACTATGATGGAAATCTAAGTGTGTCTTGTTACGCTGATGATTCCAGAATTGATATTGGTGATTCAGTAACATGGAAAGCTAACGTTCATGGTGGAAATGGTAACTATCATTATGATTGGGACGGTACTAACGGACTTTCTGGTAGCAGATCAAATGTTACAAAGAGATATAATTCTCCTGGAACTAAATATGCTTCAGTTAGAGTTACATCAGGTGGTCGTTCAATCACTCGTAATTGTGGAGATGTGGAGGTTTATGACTACAATGATGATTACTATGATGATGACCGTTACTATGACGACAGAGATTCATCTTTGAGAGTTACATGTTCTGTAAATACAACATTTGCACCGGTTGGTACAAAAGTAGTTTGGGAGGCAAGAGCAAATGGAGGTAATGGTAATTATAGATATGATTGGCATGGTACTGACAATCTAGATGGTACGAACAGAGATCTAGAGGTCTTCTATAACTCACCTGGTACTAAGACTGCATATGTGATTGTTAAATCTGGTACACGAAGCACAAGTCAGTCATGTTCAAATTCGGTATTAGTTGGTGTTCCAGTACAGACATACACAAATCCTTATCCAAATACTCCTGTATACACAGCTCCAGTTAAGAATGTGGTTAAGAAGACAGAAGCTGCAAAGACTGAACAGAAAACTACTTTAGCATCACTATTTTCACTTAATAATGTTCCGTGGGGACTGGTTGCTATAATGGTCATACTAGTACTTGTAGTCGTGATCATATATCTAGTATTTAACAGCAAGAAGATATAATCCAACTAAAAGAAAAACCTCCGATTGGAGGTTTTTCTTTTTACCAATATCCTATTTCCTCTCTTTGATTTCAGCAAGAATTCTTTCGATAACTTCACTCTGATCTAATTGTCCAATCTGTCCTGCATCACGACTCTCAAGAGTTACTTTGTTCACAGCAACATCCTTGTCTCCGATAATGATAAAGTATGGAGCACGGGAAGTCTTGGCTTGACGAACCTTTTTACCAAATCCTTCATCTGATAGATCCACATCAGCTCTAACCATGTTTTTACGAAGTATGTCGTGTATTTCAACTGCTTTAGCATGATGTGCGTCACCAACTGGAATGATCTTAACTTGAGTTGGAGCTAGCCATAGTGGGAAATTACCACCGTAGTGCTCAATTAGGAAACCAATAAATCTCTCATGTGTACCAAGTGGAGCACGATGAATACAAAGAGGAGTTTGCTCTTTTCCTTCACTATCCTTGTATGTCAGACCGAATCTCGCAGGTACTGCAAAGTCCACTTGGTTTGTAGCTAGTGTGAACTCACGTCCGATTGCACTCCAAACCTGAACGTCGATTTTTGGTCCATAGAATGCTGCTTCGTTAGGTACTTCAATATATGGAATCTTGGATTCAATTAGTACATTACGAACCATATCCTCAGTCTTTTTCCAAAGAACTGGATCATTTACAAATTTCTCACCAAGACGTTTTGGATCATGAGTTGAGAGGCGCATTACATACTTCTTAACTCCGAAAATTTTGAAGTAATGTAAGTACATTTCATTAACGGCACGGAATTCGTCAGCGAATTGTTCCTCGGTACAGTATATGTGCGCATCATTCATTTCAAGCATTCTAACTCTCATTAGACCAAATAGTTCGCCTGATTTTTCGTGTCTGTAGCAAGTACCATATTCAGCCAATCTCATCGGTAGTTGTTTGTATGTTCTTGGTTCAGCATCAAAAATCTTGTGATGATGAGGGCAGTTCATGGCTTTTAGATAGTATTTTCCACCCTCATATTCCATTGGAGGGAACATGCTCTCCTCATAGTATGGAAGATGGCCACTTTTCTTATACATCGACTCCTTTGCTAGGTTTGGTGTACGTACTCTTAAGTATCCACCAGAAAATTCTGTTTCTTTAGCGAGTTTTTCCAATTCCTCAACGATTACAGTTCCATTAGGCATCCAAAGTGGAAGACCCGCACCAACATCTTCATCAAATGTGAAAAGACTCATTTCCTTACCAAGTTTACGGTGATCTCTCTTCTCAGCTTCGATTCTCATTGTTTCGTAGTCGTCTAAAGCAAGTTTTGTAGGGAATGCTAGTCCATAAATACGAGTTAGCATTGCATTATCTTCACTACCTCTCCAATATGCACCAGCTGTCCTGTGAAGTTTGAATGAATCATTAGGAATCTCCTTTGCTGGATTCTCACAATGTCCTCCACGGCAAAGATCAGTAAAGTTACCACATGTATATAGTGTTATTTTTTCTCCTTTCTTTACTATCTCTTCTATTAGTTCAATCTTGTAAGGGTTATCTTTAAATATATCCTTAGCTTCCTTCTCACTAACCTCCTTGTGTGTAAACTTAGTCCAAGATTTAAGATTTCCCTTCATCTTCTTTTCAATTGCAGGCAAGTCTTTCTCAGAAAGTTTAATACCAGCAGGGAATTCGAAGTCATAATAGAAACCATCGTCAATAGCAGGCCCGATGGTGTTCTTGGTACCAGGATATATTTCTAATACAGCTGATGCCAATAAATGGGCCAATGTATGGCGAATGTGTTCTATATTTAATTCTTTCATGGGATAACTTTAGCATTTTTATATTGATATGAGGAGGGGATTGACAAGTTATAATATATATAATGTGTTACCATAACAGTTATGGTCCTGTGCATTAGAATCATAGGTGACCTGATGAACTCAAACCCTTTATATTTTTATATTGTATCTTGTGGGGTTTGGTTAGAGAAAATACTATTCAATTTTTTGCTAGCTTTTAGATAGCAGTCTTCACAAAGATATAGATTTTTCCAGAAAAGTTTCTCTCGGCTAGTATTTCCGGACAGAGAAATGTGCACGTTTAGCTTCTCTGGTACCTCTTTACCACACTTATCACAAAAGTTTTTAGTCATTTGTTATTTTAAATTTAGTTAATAATATAAGTATATTATTATATAGGACAAACACAGCAACTATTCATAAAAAATAATTTATGTCTTAACTCGCCTTTTGTTATTTACATTTAATAAAACTCATTCCTTACTAGTTCAATACCTTAACTCTTTCCACAATCATACTCTTCTGACCGTTTCTTTCAGATATTTTTCCTTTTATTGCCAGACATTTATCTGGTGTAAAAGCGGTTCTGAACTCAACTAATATTTTTGGGAAAACCACAGCTTCAAGTTCTCCAGAAAAATCTGTCACTTTTATGAAAGCCATAGCATCACCTTTCTTCGTCGTAATCGGTTTTACCTCTTCAATTATGCATGCAATAGTTACTTCAGAACCATCCTTGAGTGTCTCTTTTGCTTTCTTTATATCCATATCTCTTTTGCTTATTATCTCCCTGTATCTCTCAAGTGGATGTCCAGAAATATACAAACCAAGCAGCTCCTTTTCCCAAGCTAATTTTTCTCTGGAATCAATATTTGGAACATCTGCTAATTTGAGTGTTGGAATTGATGATGTATCAGACATTAGACCAAAAAGAGAATCCTGATTATCTGCTTGTTTACCTCTCTCTTTATTGTGTTCTAGAAGTGTTTCTATATTTCCCATTAAAACTCCTCTATCAATACCAAAACTATCGAGAGCACCAGATTTAGTCAAAGCTTCCAATGATTTCTTATTTAAATTCTTATCTTTAACTCTATCAAGAAAATCAGTTAGTGACTTATATTTTCCATTTCTCTTCCTCTCTTCAATTATTGCTGTTGCTATACCTTGGCCGAAGTTTTTTATGGTTACAAGTCCGAATCTGATAGTATCCTTTTTTCTGTCTTCCATATTTTTAACCACCGTAAACTGGCTATAGCTTTCATTGATATCTGGGGGCAGTATAGGTATACCCATTCTCTTACATTCCTGTATTGTTTCTGCAATTTTCTCAACATCGCCTGAATCCGCAGAAAGTACCGCAGACATATATGCTGCAGGGTAATTAGCCTTCATATATGAAGTCTGATACGCTACACGCCCATAACTTGCTGCATGAGCCTTGTTAAATCCATATGCAGCGAAAGGCTCGATGAGTTTCCAAAGGGTATTGGCATCTTTCTTACCCAATCCATTCTTTACGAAACCTTTAAGCAGCTTTTCCTTCTGTTCTTCCATGTCTTTTGGAATCTTCTTTCCCATAGCTTTTCGAAGCTTATCTGCTTCAAGCCAAGAGTATCCTGCAAGTTTAATTGCAATCATCATAACGTCATCCTGGTAGGTTATAACTCCATACGACATATCCAAGATATCTTTCATTCTGGGATCTAGATATTCAATCTTTGCTGGATCATGCTTTCTCTCTATATACTGAGGGATTGATTCCAAGGGACCTGGACGATACAGGGCCACCATAGCGTTGATATCATGAATTCTTGATGGTTTCAGTTCAACTAGAAATTTCGTCATTCCACTACCATTTAGTTGGAAGAGACCTATTGTTTCTCCACGAGCCAACATTTCAAAAGTTTTCCTGTCATCAAGTGGAATGTTTTCAATATCAATATCTATATTATCAATCTTCTTCACTCTCTCTACTGCATCAGCAAGGATTGAGAGGTTTTTAATTCCAAGAAAGTCGAATTTCAATAGCCCAACACCGTCTTCTCCAACTGCATGCATGTCGTACTGTGTAATGATTTTATGTACAGGCTTACCACTAGAATCTTCTTTATTTTTTGTATCGTATTGTAGTGGAACATGCTCAGTTAATGCATCAGGTGAAATTACAACTCCAGCAGCGTGCACGGAGATGTGACGGGCACAACCTTCGATTTTCTTTGCCATATCGATAATCTTTCTTGTATCCGGTTCCTTATCATATGCTTCCTTAAGCTCAGCAACTTCAGCTAACGCTTTATCTATAGTCATGGGGAAACCTTGGGCACCTAATGGTATTAGTTTTGATATTCTGTCAGCAGTATCATATGGATATCCCATTGCACGGGCAACATCTCTGACAGCACCCTTTGCCATCATGGTACCGAATGTACCTATCTGTGCCACTTTATCATAACCATACTTCTTTCTTGCATAGTCTATAACCTCATCACGACGATTATCGGCAAAGTCCATATCGATATCTGGTGCTGATGGTCTCTCGGGATTTAAAAATCTTTCAAAGGGAAGTTTGTATGCTAGTGGGTCTACATTTGTAATACGGGTAACGTATGTCGTTAGTGATCCAGCAACTGATCCTCGAATATTTGTTAGAATTTTGTTTTCATGTGCATAGCGAAGAAGGTCAGATACCACAAGAAAGTATTGTGCATATCCTTTATCCTTAATCACCTTCAATTCATACTCAAGTCTCTCAACCACTTCCTTCGTCTCAGTCAAACCTCTTTTAGGTATTCCTGCATATGCTATTCTCTTCAATTCATCATCATGTGAAAGTCCACTTTCAACTATGAAGTTGGGGAAGTACCATTTACCTAAAGTAATTTCTACATTGCACATATCTGCAATTTTAAGTGTATTGTCTAATGCTTCTGGTATATTGCTAAAGAGTTCTTCAGCTTTTTCACTTGATATGAAAGAAAAGTTTTCTTCCTCCCCATTATCATCTATTGAGCCTGGTGTAGTTGATCCACCTCTGTCTCCAAAGTCTGCAGTGTTAACAAGCATTAGAGTATCACGTGCCTTCTTGTCTTCTTGGTGTAGATAATATACATCATGAGCAGCTACTATCTGGGTATTAGTTTCTTTTGCTAGTTTAATTAATTGTTGCATTAGACCCTCATGGCCTGAAATCTCAGGATGTCTTGTTATTTCAATGAAAAAGTTTTCTGAACCGTATACATTTTTGTAGAAATTAATACATTCTTTTGCTTTATCAATATTTCGAGCTTTAATCGCCATCGAGATATCACTTGAAAATGATGGAGCAATGCATACCAAGTCCTTATTATATTTTTCTATAATCTCTCTATCTATACGAGGTTTGTAATAGTATCCTTCAAAGTTCGAGTCTGTAACTAGCTTTATTAGGTTTTTGAATCCATCGTGGTTTTTTGCTAAAAGCACAAGTCTGGTTCTTCTATTATCGATTCCCGCTTGCATATCTTTTCGTGTTCGTATTGCAACATAGAAATCTACGCCTAGTATCGGTTTAATACCCTTCTTCTTTGCAGTTTTATAGAATTCAATAGCTCCATACAAGTTACCAGCATCTG
>CAYNAH010000029.1:0-8206 GCA_964395365.1 uncultured Candidatus Saccharibacteria bacterium
GCGTTTCACTGATGCAAATCTATACCCATATACTAAATTCTATTTGAGAAAGATCAAGAATGCATATGGTGAGTATTGGAAGAATCATTTCTCCACCATCGGCCTCGTTGGCTTAAATGAAGCATCAGTCAATCTCCTTGGAAAAGATATAGGTACTGATGAGGGACAAAAATTCGCATCTGACACACTAGATTTTATGAGAAAGAGATTGGTTCAATATCAAAAGGAAACTGGTAATCTATATAACCTTGAAGCTACACCGGCTGAAGGTACGGCATATCGACTAGCGCTAAAAGACAAGAAATTATTCCCGAATATTATCGTCGCTAATGAGTCTGAGTTTAAGAAAGGTGCGCAGCCATTCTATACCAACTCCTCACATCTACCAGTAAACTATACTGATGACATTATCGAAACCCTTGATATTCAGGATAATCTTCAGACAAAATATACCGGAGGTACAGTCATTCACCTATTTCTCGGAGAGAGAATTGCAGATCCTTCTTCTGTACCGTCACTTGTAAGAAAGATTTGCCAGAACTATCGTCTACCATACTTCACGTTAACTCCCACATTCAGTGTATGTAGTTCACATGGATATATTACTGGTGAAAAGCATCATTGTCCTACATGTAATATGGATTGTGAAGTATATTCTCGTGTAGTTGGATATCTACGTCCAGTTAGCCAGTGGAATGCTGGCAAGCAATCAGAATATTCACAGAGGGAGACATATAAACCACAATTAGAACTAAAGGTCGATGATCTTGCCCCAATCTGTTCCTAGTCCAAAACATGATCTTTGGCGGATTAGAAAAATTTACCCTAATAGATTATCCAGGTAAAGTTGCTTGTATGGTCTATACGATTGGATGTAACTTTCGTTGCCCATATTGTCATAATCCTGAATTGGTAGATGAGACTGTAGATACGAAAATTACCGAAAGGGAGATCATATCATTTCTTGAGTCACGTAAGGGTATGCTCGATGGTATTGTCATTACCGGAGGTGAACCAACTCTACATGACGATCTTCTGGATTTTATTAGGAAAGTCAAAAAACTGGGATTTCTAGTTAAGCTTGATTCAAATGGAACTAGGCCATCAGTATTAATTAAGGCAGTTGAAGAGGGTATAGTTGACTATATAGCGATGGATATAAAGTCACCCCTATCAAAGTATAGCGAAACTGTAGCAAGACCAGTTGATATTGAAAATATAAAAAAAAGCATTGAGTTTATCATTAAATCAAATATTGATTATGAATTCAGAACTACAATAATTAAAGCCTTAGTTAAACCTGAAGATATCGAAGTAATTGGTAGTGAAATTATGGGAGCAAAACGCTATTATCTACAAAAATTTATCCCAACAAAGATTCTAAACCCTCAATTCAAGAAAAAGGTAACATACAACGATGAAGAATTATTAGGTTTTCAAGAAATAATGAAAAGATATGTCAAATACTGCGGAATACGATAATAAAATAATATACCTTGATCATGCAGCTACTACTGCACTAGATCCGCAAATCCTAGGTAAGATGCTTAAATACTTTGGACCAGAGTACGGAAATGCTTCCTCGATGTATTTGAGCGGAAGACGCTCAGCAAGTATTATCGCTACTGCACGCAAGACTGTGGCAGAAATAATATGTTCTAGACCAGATGAGGTTATATTCACTGGCTCAGGCACAGAATCCGATAATTTGGCATTAAAAGGCGCAGCTCGAGCAAATCGTGATTATGGTAATCATATTATTATCTCCCCAATCGAGCATAAGGCAGTCATTGAGTCAGCTAAGCAACTTGAAAAAGAGGGCTTCAGTATTAGTATTGCGCCAGTAGATAACAAAGGGGTTATAGATATTTCTTCATGTATAGATCTAATCACTGATAAAACAATATTAATTTCTATCATGTATGCAAATAATGAAATAGGTACTGTACAACCGATTGGTGAATTAGTGGATGCAATAAATGATTGGAGGAGTTCACACAATAATAGCCAATTTCCCATTCTGCATACAGATGCGTGTCAGGCTGCAGGAGCTCTCTCGCTTGATGTTAATAAACTTGGTGTTGATCTCATGTCACTTAATGGTTCAAAGATATATGGTCCAAAGGGCATTGGTGCATTGTACAAACGTAAGGAGATAAAGATAGTACCAATAATTACCGGAGGTGAGCAGGAGCAATCATTGAGGGCTGGCACAGAAAGCCTACCTCTTATCTTCGGTTTTGCTGAGGCACTGAAAAAAGCAGAGGTTTTGAGAAATAAAGAGAATGCACGACTGACAGAGCTACGTGATTATTTTATAAAGCAGCTAATTGACAGAGTCCCAAGTGTAATTGTTAATGGACATAGGGTTAATCGCTTACCTAATAATGTGCATATCTCTATACCATATATAGAAGGTGAGTCCATATTATTAATGCTTGATAGAGTTGGTATAGAAGCTTCCACTGGTTCAGCTTGCTCAGCACTAGATCTCAGACCCTCACATGTACTTACTGCCATTGGATTAGAACCAGAACTGGCGCATGGCAGCATACGTTTTTCCTTAGGTAGAGAAACAAAAAAGAATGATCTTGATTATGTTCTGTCTGTATTTCCACCGATTGTCTCATATTTATTAAGCATGTCAGCCTTAACAATTACAAAATCATGAAAAAAGATAATATAAAATCTAAACAAATAGAGAGAAAATATAGCTCTGAAATGCCAAATATTTGTGATGGTATAAATTGGCTATACAGTGATATTGTGAAGGATCATTTCTTTAATCCGCGTAATATCTTATTAAACGAGATTGACTATATAGCTGATGGAGTAGGCGTCGTGGGAAGCCCTGCTTGTGGAGATATGATGGCTGTCTGGATAAAAATAGACTCAAAAACTAAATGTATTAGGGAGTGTAAATGGCGAACATTCGGCTGTGCATCTGCTATTGCATCAACTTCGATGATGTCTGTAATGGCTACTGAGAAAGGTGGTATGACATTAGCTCGAGCAAAACGAATGACACCAGAGGCCATTATAGAACGCTTAGGCGGTCTACCCGATCGGAAATATCATTGTTCAGTCCTTGGTCACACAGCTTTACGAGAAGCAATAAATGATTATGAAGAATCTTTGTAAAACAAAAACAGGGAGCGCCTGCACCTACATAGTTACAGAGAAGATATATGAATCCGACTCAATTTTCTCATTGAAAATCAAGCTTAAGGACGGTGAGATACCTACGTACAACTCTGGACAGTTTATAAATATTTATTTTCCAGAATTGGGTACTCCGGAAGGGAAGGCGTACAGTATATCGAGCTCTCCACAAGAAAGTGCACTAATGATCACTGTGAGAATCATAGGTGAATTTTCTAAAAAGCTCTCAAGGCTCAATGTAGGTGATGCTTTTAATGGATCCTTGCCTTATGGATACTTCTATAGCGAATCAAAGGAAAGTAAATTGATAATGATAGCGGGTGGCATAGGTATTACACCATTTAGAAGCATGATATATGATTCAATTTTGCAAAATTCATCTAGGAAGATCACACTGTTCTATAGTTCTAGAATTTATAAAGATTTAGTGTTTAAAAAGCAATTGGATAAATTAGCCATAGATCATGGCAACTTTCAAGCTCATTATTTTCTCACTAGAGAATCAACATCCGATATTGAAATATCAAAAGGCAGAATTGGTATTGATAGTATTATTAAAAATATTAAAAATGATGATTCACAAGATAATGAATTTTTAATCTGTGGATCAATATCGTTTGTAGGTGATATTTGGAAAAGCTTACGTTCTGCTGGTATTGCTGAAGATGTGATATATACTGAAGCTTTCTTTTCACATTGAAATTATTTACTCTATTGTATATAATTACGAAACTATGAAATCACCACTTCCTAAAGAAGCTTACAATAAAAATGCGGTCGTATATAAGATACTAGCAAATTCTAAGCGACTAGAGATTTTAAATATACTGAAGGTTAAAGAGACCTCTGTAGAGGATATTCTATCGATTACAAAGTTACCAAAGGCAAATCTATCACAACATCTAGCACTGCTGCGTCATAATGGCCTTATACTCCCACGCCGTCATGGATTAAATGTATATTATAAGATAGTGGATCCACGCATTGTAGAGCCTTGCAGAATACTGCATGAACTTAGACGAAAGTCAGTTCTAGTTTAGTTATCGACCTAGAAAACTTACCTAATCCTTTCTTCTTGCTTTCGCTCTGTCGGTATCAGTCAAAAACTTCTTTCTCAAACGTACTGAAAGCGGAGTGATTTCTAGATATTCATCTTCACGCATAGTTTCCAAACCTCTTTCTATATCCAGCTTCCATGCTGGTGTGAGCATAATGTGCTCATCGTTTCCAGATGATCTCATATTTGTCAGCTGCTTACCTTTACATGGATTTACATCCATATCATCACCCTTTGATGTGTCTCCAACCACCATTCCCTCATATACCTCAGTTGTAGGGTCAATGAATATACGTCCTCTTTCTTGTAGATTCCATAGTGCAAATGCAAGAGCCTTTCCAGTCATCATAGAAGTCATTGATCCTGTTGATCTCTTCTCAATCTCTCCAGCATATGGTTTGAAGTCTATAAAACGACTAGCTAGAATACCATTACCTTTTGTGTCGATAACGAAGGCACCACGGTATCCAAGGAGTCCTCTAGTTGGTATTTCAAATAGCATACGAGTAATACCATCCTTTGTCTTCATGTCGATCATGGTAGCCTTTCTCTTACCAAGCTTTTCAATAATATTACCTGTAAATTCATCAGGAGTATCGATTGTGAGTTCTTCAAAAGGCTCACTTTTTACACCATCAATATCCTTTATAATAACCTGTGGTTGTGATACTTGTAGTTCATATCCTTCACGTCTCATGTTTTCAAGTAGAACTGCAATATGTAGTTCACCTCGTCCAAATACTCTAAAGTATTCATTTGATGAGAAATCTACTCTCAATCCAACGTTAATTTCCAATTCCTTCTCTAGTCTTTCTCGGATCTGTCTACCTGTTACGAATTTTCCTTCTCGTCCTGCAAATGGGGAAGAGTTAACAAGGAAGTTTAGGGAGATTGTAGGTTCATCAATCTTGATTGCTGGTAGAGCTGGTGTTGCCTCGGTATCAGTCAAAGTCTCTCCAATATATATCTGTGGGAATCCTGCGATAGTTACAATGTCTCCAGCTGTAGCTTCCTGAATTTCAATTCTTTTCTTTCCTTCGAATGTAAATAGCTTAGTAACACGTCCTTGGTTTACTGTTCCATCAATCTTTTTTTCATAAACTGTCTGACCCATCTTTATAGTTCCATCATATATACGTCCAATAGCTAGTCTTCCTAGGAAGTTATCATATCCAAGGTTAAAAGTTTGAACTGTTAGTGGAGCAGTTGAACTATGATTTTTGTTTGCTGGTGGAACATGCTCAAGAATCATATCAAGAAGAGGAGTTAGATCCTTTCTTTCGTCAGTCAGCTTTCTCATAGCAACTCCATCACGTCCAATGGCATATATTGTAGGGAAGTCTAGTTGAGCATCGTTAGCTCCAAGCTCCATGAATAGTTCTAGAACCATTTCATGACAGTGATCAGGATTAGCAGCTGGCTTATCAATCTTGTTGATGATAACGATAGGTTTTAGACCTAGTTCAAGTGACTTCTTCAATACGAAACGAGTCTGTGGCATAGGGCCTTCCTGAGCATCAACTACGAGGAGAACAGTATCGATAGAGCGTAGCACTCTTTCCACTTCTGAACCGAAGTCAGCGTGTCCTGGAGTGTCCACTATGTTTATCTTTGTACCCTTGTACTCGATAGATGTGTTCTTTGCGTAAATAGTAATACCTCGCTCTTGTTCTAGGGCATTAGAGTCCATAGTTCCATCATCACCATGACCGCATTGAGTCATTATGGCATCTGTTAGTGTGGTCTTGCCGTGATCCACGTGGGCTATGATTGCTATGTTTCGTATATCCATAAAGGTTATTAAATATTAAATATGAGATCCTATTAAAGCATAAAAAAGGGCTAAAAGTCAAATGAAAACCGCCCGAAGGCGATTGTCATCGTTTGGGGCGGTCATGATAACAGAATATTCAGTGTTCCGTATGTTTTGAGTTTACCACACATGCCCTCCTCGAGAATTGCCTGGTATGGTCTGCTCAACCATGACATATCACCGTTGAAGATCAGTTTACCATCACGTTCATAGTATTGGGTGATGGTTATCCTGAACTCAGTCTCTCCTCCAATGGGAATATATACTCCGCTACCATCTGACACGACATTCACCAAATGGATAGTTATTTCAGAACTTTCCTCTTTTGCAAACCTGATACTCGCTTTGTTAACCTCAGCAACGATACGATACTCTTTCATACATGTCCTGTGTGCTATTGTTTACCAAAATCTACACCTCACAGGTCAATAACGCAAGAATACCTTTTACTTAACCATCCCCTCAACAACCTCTTTTACATCTGCTCCATCAGCTTTTCCTTTTAACTCTTTCATTAAGCCTCCTATAAACGCCCCTAATTTCTTTGCATCAGGCTTTCCTTCTTTTTCTAATTTTGCTTCTACTATTTTCTTTATCTCATCTTTGCTCATCATCTGGGGCAGAAATACTTCAAGTATTTTTAATTCAGCTTTTTCTTTCTCAGCTAGATCATTTCTTCCTCCTTTTTCAAATTGTTCAATTGAATCTTTGTGTTGCTTTACACTTCTTTTAATCAGAGTTAAAGCTCCTTCATCATCTATATATGGATTAGGATTACCTTTCGCTATTAATTCATTAGAGAAAAGGGCAGTTAGACCTCTTAATGTATCTAGCTTTATAGAATCCTTGGCGCGCATTGCATCTACGATTTGTTTTTTAATTGTTTCGTGTATTGTCATAATGTTGATATAATAGCATACATGAATACCCTTATCATCATCCTCATTATCCTTGTAGCAATCGCCATATTCATTATGGTTCTTAACTATCGTCGTTCCTCTGGTTCGAAGGATGATATTGGTCTTAAGTTAATTCTAGAACAGATTAATGAGCTTAATCGTACAGTTGATGAAAAGATTGGTAGGGGACATAGAGATATGCGTGAATCTATGCAAGTTCAGCTTTCAGAATCTACTAGAATGATTCGTGAAGTAACTGCAGGTCTTACAAAGCTAGATGAGACCAACAGGCAAGTGGTTTCTTTTGCTGATCAATTACAGAATCTTCAGGATATTCTAAAGAATCCTAAGCATAGAGGTATTCTTGGTGAATACTATCTAGAAACACTCTTAAGTAATGTATTGGCACCAAATCAATTTAAGATGCAGTACATGTTTGCTAATGGTGAGATAGTAGACGCGGCTGTTTTTGTTAAAGACAAGATAATTCCAGTTGATTCAAAGTTTTCTTTGGAGAACTACAACAAACTTTCAGAAGAAAGAGATCCGGTTGAGAAAGAAAAACTAGAAAAGGCTTTTGTTAATGATTTAAAACTCCGTATTCAAGAGACTGCAAAGTATATACGACCTAATGAAGGGACTATGGACTTTGCATTTATGTTCATTCCTCATGAAGCCATATACTACGATCTTCTAATCAACAAGGTTGGTGCGTTAACAGAGGAGACTGATAACTTAATACAGAGGGCTGCTAACAAGTACAAGGTTATAATCATATCTCCCACATCATTCTTGGCATATCTTCAAACTGTTTTACAGGGCCTTAAAGCATTGCAGATAGAGGAGACTGCAAAAGACATTATTAAGCGTGTAGATGAGCTAGGAACTCATTTAAAGAAGTATGAAGAGTATCATGTTAAGCTTGGTACATCGCTATCAACAGTCGTTAATCACTACAACCATTCTGGTAAAGAATTGAGGAAGGTCGACAAGGATATTTTACGTATAACTGGAGAAACCCCAGGTATTGAGGTGGGGGTGATTGACCATCCAGACGAGATAGTGTAATATAACTCCACTATGGAATTTGCAGTAATACAAACAGGTGGAAAGCAATATAAGGTCAAAGTAGGGGATGAAATCAAGATTGAGAAGATCCTAGGTGACCATAAGGAAGGCGACAAGGTCGTTTTTGATAAAGTTCTGCTTGTTGATAATGGTAAGGATACAACTATAGGTACTCCATACATTTCTAATGCTAAAGTTAATGCAACT
>CAYNAH010000030.1:0-7991 GCA_964395365.1 uncultured Candidatus Saccharibacteria bacterium
GGAATTTGGTGTCACTCGCGAGCGTATACGACAGATTGAAGCTAAGGCACATGAGAAGATCCGTCAGCATGAGAAGATCAATCAGTTGAAGAATTACTAAACAAGTTACGTCGTAAAAGTTATCAAATTTTGATAAAATTTTTCTCCTAGAAAGCTCTAGACAAGATAGATCGAATTGTTAGAATCATTTAATGATTAAAGACTTCGATGAATGGAATAATCAGAAGAAGAATATACATATGAGTAAACTCAGACCATTCTTCCATGAGAGGGAGATTTGGTTTGCCTCCTCTGGTATTAATATTGGGTTTGAACAGAATGGCAATGGAGAAGAATTTTTGAGACCCGTTATCGTAATTAAAAAATTTAATAATGAAATTTTTTGGGGAATATCGACTACTACGAAAAATAAAAGCGGAAAGCATTATTTCCAATTGACCTACAAGAAAGATAGGTGTACTACATCAATACTCTCACAATTTAAGCTTATTGATAGTAAGAGATTGAGATATCATATAGGTAATGTAAATGAAACTGACTTTCTTGAAATGAAAAAACGCATTATCTCATTTCTAGAGTAATACGTTTTTTCTTTTGACCCCTTATGGGGAGGGCCGAAGCCATTTATGGTTATATGATATCATTATATAAAAAGCCATGCAAGACACTTTCACCACACGATATAAAACCCTCAATAAAGCCCAGAAAGAGGCTGTAGACACTGTAGATGGCCCTGTAATGGTAATAGCAGGCCCTGGTACTGGTAAGACAACCATACTTACTTTACGTATTGCGAATATACTTAAGAAAACAGATACACCCCCTAACGGCATTCTAGCTATTACATACACAGATGCAGGAGTTAAGGCTATGCGAGAGAAGCTTGTGGGTATAATAGGTGAAAGAGCATATGAAGTTAAAATACATACGTTCCATAGTTTTGCTGCATCAATAATCAATGAACATCCAGATCACTTCATTCATCTACAGGAGATGAAACAAATGACTGATATTGAGCAGGAGTTAGTTATTAAAAAAATAATCGATGCTAAAGGATTCTCTGATCTTAGACCTCTTGGAAAACCTGATGCATATGTTCGCTCAATAATTTCAGCAATTGATGAAGCAAAGAGAGATGCACTAAGTCCTGAAATGGTAAGGGCATATGCAGAAAAAGAGATGAAGAGAATAGAGGATGATGAGGACTCAATATCAACAAGAGGGGCGTCTAAAGGTAAGCTAAAAGCAGATGCTATAGACGCTATAGAGAAATGTAAAAAGACCATACTTTTCTCTAAGGTCTATGAACAATATGAGATTGTAAAAGAGAAAGAGAAGAGAATGGACTTTAACGATTTGATAATTAATATACTTCTAGCTTTTAGAAGTAATGAACTTCTTTTACGTCTCATACAAGAACAATACCTATATATCCATGTAGATGAACATCAGGATACAAATGACTCACAGAACTTCATTGTAGCTATGATTGCTGAATTCTTTGATACACCAAATATATTCATTGTTGGAGATGAAAAACAGGCTATATACCGTTTCCAAGGTGCATCAGTGGAGAACTTCTTGCTTCTACAAAAGAAGTGGCCAGCAATGAAGACTATTAAACTCGATACAAACTATCGCTCAACTCAAAAAATACTCGATGCTAGTTTTGGAATGATTGAGAATAACTATGAAGGAGATGAGAATTCTGATTTAAGAATATCTCTTAAGGGTGGTATGAAGAAGGAAGAGAAGAGTAGTGTGGTAGTAGTGAATGGAGATGATGTGTCTTCGATAGAAGAATATTTGATAAATGAAGTAAAGGAAATACGGAAGAATGATAAGGAGTCTACAATAGCGATAATTACAAGGAGAAATAGAGAATTGGATAAGGTCATTCGTATATTTGAACAAGCAGAAATACCGATATCATCTGAAAGAAGTGTTGATATATTCCATCATCCAATTGGTATATTGTATTTTGATTTACTCGAATACATTGCAGATCCAACACGTATAGATATGCTATCAAAAACCATAGTCGCTGGTATGTGGAATATACCTTTTGATAGAGCTATTAATATAATTAAGGATGTAAGGAGTAATAAGGTGGAGAATATAGAGAAACTACTTCCTGGTATGACTCATATTAGATCAGAGATGCTTAGTGATAGCTCTATAAACTTCCTCATAAATACTGCCACACATTCTGGATTCGTAGATATAGTTACAAAAGATCCTTCATATATACATGTATGGAAAGGAATTGTCTCACTAGCAGAATCACTGGTTGATGATAGTAATATACATTCACCCATTGAATTAATTAAAAGTCTTTTGGTATATAGAACCTCAGCAGAGGAGAGAATGGTTAAGGTGACTGTTGGAGCACCTGATATACCAACATATGCTATGACAGCACATGGTAGTAAGGGATTGGAATTTGATTATGTTTTCATACCATATGCAAATGAAGAGAGTTGGATAGGGAGAAATCGTGGCTCATCATTTGTTTTGCCAAAGAAAAATACTAGTTTTAATGATGTAAAGGATATACGTAGACTTTTCTATGTAGCTATTACTCGTGCAAGAAATAAGGTAACTATATTGGGTGCTAATGAAGAATCAGATGGAAAGATATTAACTCCACTTCGTTTCATTAATGAATTACCAAGTGAACACATAGAGCAAGTGAGTCTAGAGAGATCAAATGGTAAGAAACTTCTGGAGAAGACATTAAAGAGTAATAATGGAGATAATAGGATCGTTGAAGTTGCTAAGACAGTTTTAATTGAAAAAGGACTTTCAGTCACAGCCCTCAATCATTTCCTTGAATGTCCTAGTACATTTATATACCAAAGTATTTTAAAACTTCCTCAACCACTTACAACTTCATCTGAAAAGGGAAATGCTATGCACGATGCTCTATCAAAAGTCTGGATGATCGAAGAGAAGAATAAAGACAAGATTGAGGAGGTCATAAAGGAAAGAGTAAATGCATACTTAAATGATTCGTATCTAGAATCAAAGGAGAAGGATAGAGTTAGGGATGAATTAATTGAATCTGCACTGGATGTTGCTAATTCATTGCTATCACATTTCTCAATGAAAGGAACTACATACACAGAACACTGGGTTGAATCTACTTTCTCGTATAAATACAAGGATCAGATGGTTAAGATTCCAATACATGGAAAACTTGATGCAATAGTTGATAACGGAAATGAAGTCTATGTCTTTGATTACAAGACTCGTAAGGCTATGTCAGAGGCAGCAATTAAAGGTGAGACTAAGGATAGTGATGGTGGGTACTTTAGACAGTTAGTTTTCTATCACCTCCTCTTGTCTTCTGAACCAAGATTTAAAAATAAAAGAATTGTCACATCTCTAGTATTTGTTAGTCCAGATGATAAAGGTAGATGCCCGATAGTTACACTGCCAGTAACATCAGATGATATTAAAAAAGTAAATGAAGAGATTGGAACACTAATTGAAAGTGTGTGGAGTAGCGAGATTGCTAAAGGTTCTTGCAATGATTCCAAATGTGAATGGTGTGGGTTGAGGAAGATTAATACGTAAACAATAGATCAATTGTAGCCTTCATCACCTCTATCGGCATAGCACCACCTAGCATTACCATCTTCATATCACTACTTAAGCGTATAGGATACTCACCAGTATTTGAATCCTTGTAAGGTTCATATATTGCCATCAATTTCTCTTTAGTTGCAACTGAAAATGCTTTATCAAGAACTATAATGCTTGAAGGTGTTCCTTGTATTCCTATATTCACACCATCTGTAAACTGAGCATCAATTTTATCCTTGTACTTACCAGTTGCCAGACAGTTATTAAATTTTTCAACATCAAGTCCTACATCGTGGGCGATAACTGGTAATTGCTTTTGATCAAGTCCAGTAGGAGAATTAGGAGTTACAGCAGGGGTAATTTCATAGAGTCTGTTTGTATACTTCCAGAATCCATCATTTCCACCTTGATCATATGCACATTCAAGAGCCTGTGCCTCACGTCCTGCATTTGGATGAAGAATTGTTCCATCAGCCTTTGGTTTATCAAGTGGATAGTGTCTATATACCCATGCTACATTGCCAGCAACTCCATAGCTATTCATAACCTGTCTCATTGTATTGTGAAATATCTTACAGAAAGGACAAGAAGTATCAGAATATTCAATTACTCTAATCTTAGCATTAGGATTACCCAAGATATGATCCTGTGAGGTAATCTTTTTTACATTCTCTTCAAAGGAGTCATTAACCGCTGCGGTGTTTGTCTTTGAAACTGGTGCTGGTGACTTGTTCCAGATGACTGCCATAGCTATTATCGCTCCAGCTATCACTATTGCAGTTGGTATGTTTAGTGTAGCTTGTGGTTTGTTTTCATTCATACTTAAATTATATCATTAAAAGGGAAGCGTGAAAGTCATAGCACTAGGAGCTTTTGATTCCCAGTGATCAGTCTTTAACTTTATATCTCTTATAGCTCCACCAATACCTAAATCTTTGTATTTCAATATTCCGTTTTTAAGGGCGTAGTCATATAGCTGCTTTGTTATCTTCACATCTTCAATACAATACTTAATTATCTTTTCAACCTCGCCATTTTTCCACCATTCTACTGCTTCTAGTCCATGACCACTTTTACGCACCCCTAAAGTAGCTTCTGCAATAGTATCTAGTTTAATTCTTCTACCTAGTGAATTGCGTACCTCAACAAGAAGGTCTAAACTTTTCATCTTGGTTAGATCCCCGGAATAGTATTTGTTAAGAAGTGGAATATCGAAATGATCACCATTGAAGGTAATTAGCATATCTGCCTGCTCAAGTATCGGCCAAAGCTTAGGGAAATCCTCTTGAAGATAGCTTGAATATGTATCTGTCTGTGAATCATGTATACAAACCACAGAAATATCTAAGGCAGTAGATTCATTTGAATTTACATCAGCAAAAAGGTTTCTAGTTTCTACATCAAATGTAATTTTTCTCATTATATAGATAAATTATCAACTGTATATACTTTCTCCTCGCCTGTTTTTAGATTCTTCAACTTTAAATTACCTGTCTTAACTTCTTCTTCTCCTATACATATTACGTATGGTATATGTACCTTATCAGCATTCTTTATCTGGTCACCAATCTTTCTAAAAGAATAGTCGATTGAAGTACGAATACCTCGTGATCTTAGCGCTTGCGCCACTTCTTGACCGTAATCGGCAACATTTCTGTCCATCAAACAAATATATACATCTGCAGGGTATATATCATCACTTTTCTTAATACCTCCATATGTTTCCATCAAGTCTCTTGCGACTACATCTCCAGCTCCAAAACCAAATGCCGTAACCTTTTCACTTCCAAAGAGGGAAAGAAGATCATCATATCGTCCACCACCAAATACAGATCTCCTGTTTTCAGGATTCTTGTCAAAAACTTCAAATATGATACCTGTATAGTAATCCATACCTCGAGTTATTGTCTGATCGAAGCGCGCATTTGTTATCCCAAGCTTCTCAAGACCAGCTAATACATCACGTACTTCCTTTAGTCCAACATGTTCCTCTTTAGACTGATTTAAATGAGTAGTGAATTCTTCAAAATTCTCAGAGTTCATAAGAGTTATGAATCGTGATATCTTCTCGCCTTTAGGACCATCTGAAAGTATATCTTCTGCTGTAGCAGTAAAGACATCAGCAGGTATCTTTCTTTTTTGATCGATAAGTTTTAGTAGTTTTTGTGACTTTTCAAAATCCAAACCAAAGATATCTGATGTAATATAGTTAAGTATTTTTCTGTTTCCAATTCGTATTTCGAAATCTGTATCCTTAAGACCGTATCCTTTGGTAATCTCATATGCCATAGATATACATTCAATTTCAGCCTGAATTGAATCTACACCAAATATATCTACATTAAGCTGCCAAAATTCACGCAAACGTCCTTTTTGTGGTTGTTCGTATCTAAAGAAGTTTGGCATAGAGAACCAACGAAGAGGATATGCTAACTCTCTTTTCTTTCCTGCTACCATTCGTGCAACTGTTGGTGTCATTTCTGGACGTAGCATTACCTCTCTATCACCTCTATCTTTAAAAAGATATGATTGTCTCTCAAGTATCTCCTCACCAGTCTTAGCTCGGTACAGATCAGCTGGTTCAAGTACAGAAGCGTTATACTCCTGATACCCATATTTATTAGCAACAGAACGCCAAATATCAAATATTTGATTCTGCACTGCCATATCTTCTGGATAGAAATCACGGACACCCTTGTATGGATCGGTTGATAAGTTTTTGCTCATAGGGTACATTGTAACAAATATGTATTTAACTTACAAAAAACTAGGAGAGACACCACTTGAATGTCTAGAAAGGGTTCGTCTTGAGTATGGTAAGCCAGCAAATATCCCCATGACATATGCTGGGAGGCTAGACCCTATGGCAGAAGGACTACTCATTATACTCGTTGGTGAAGATTGTAAGGACAAGGAGAAGTATTTAAGGATGGATAAGGAGTATGAATTAGAAGTTCTTTTTGGTGTATCCACTGACAGTTATGATCAATTAGGTTTGATTACTGAAATAAAAAAAGAGGATATTGATGCTATAGACTTTGGGAAATATAAAGGTAAGTTTGTGCAAGAATATCCCAGATATTCTTCTAAGGTTATAGCTATGAAAGAAATACCAGACGATATGCCTACAAAAGAAGTTGAAATCTATAATATCGAGCAAATTGGTTCTAGTATATTGTCTGGTGAAAAGATTTCCTCAAATATTCTCGAGAATATTAAAAAAGTTAATGGTGATTTCAGACAAAGTGAGATATCAGATGCATGGCGTGATTTTGGTATTAAGTATGCTAAAACTAGATTTGTTGTGGTGAAGATCAAGGTAGCTTGTTCATCAGGAACATATATGAGGTCATTAGCTAATAGAATTGGACAGGATATAAGTATACCTGCTTTTGCGTACTCAATTAAGAGAAACAGGGTAAATGGGTATATGATTTAGACTGTGTTAATATATACAGTATGAGGAAAATCGTTGTAAAAGAAGGACCTATTGTGTTTCTCCGAGATGTTTTGGTTATGGAAATACTAGCGACCATAATATTTTTCCTAGCCTCTTTCATCGCTAACTATGAGCTACTATACAAGTCTTTAAGCATATCAAACTATATTCGCTACGATATCTTTGCAATAGTTGGATCTTCACTTTTCCAATTAACATATATTTCAATTCTCTTCCTTAACTGGTACTTCTCCCACTATGAGATTCTTGAGAAGGAGATAATTAAAAAGACTGGACTTATGTTTCGAAGAAGAAAATCAGTAAGTATGTATGAGGTCGCTTCGGTTGAAATATACCAGTCACCTTTAGGTAGAATGATGAATCATGCAACTATTATCCTCGAGCATAACAACGGTAGGTTAACGAAGATTAAAAATGTCGCTGGTTTTGATGAATATGTACATATCATTAAACAAATGGCACATAGTGCTTCTGGACGTGTTCTAACCGCTGATCCTAAGGTTTTAATTGGGAAGGGCGAAGGCTTTTTTCTGGAGTTTAAAGAGACACTTAGATACGATGCTAGAAAAGGTGAGATTAGTAAGGAAATGGAAAAGATGGTTATGAAAACTGTTGTAGGTTTTCTGAATGCTGATGGTGGTACTTTGATTATAGGTGTAAACGATGATGGAAAGATTACTGGTCTTGATAACGATTACAAGACACTACCAAAGAAGAACAGGGATGGTTTTGAGAATCATTTTAATCTTCTTGTTAAAACTATGATTGGTCTATCTTTTGCTAAGTATGTCAGTCTTAGATTCGAAAGTATCGAGGACAAAGATATCTGTATGATTACTGTACGCGAAGGTCATAAGCCCGCGTATCTTATAAGTGGAGATAAGAAGGAGGATTTCTATGTAAGAGTAGGGAATAGTACTCAACCTTTTTCTATGAGTGAGAC
>CAYNAH010000031.1:0-7946 GCA_964395365.1 uncultured Candidatus Saccharibacteria bacterium
GGTATATGAAATAGGATACATGCTCGTATCTTCAATACCAGAAGAGAAAGTTGCTTCAGAAGTAGCTACTCTAAAGGAAATCCTTTCTAAGAAAGGAGCAGATTTTATAGGTGAGGAGGCACCAGAATTAAGAACTTTGGCATATACCATGGTTAAGAAGATTGGTCCTACTAATCACCGATTCGATAAGGGTTATTTCGGTTGGTTTAAGTTCGAACTTCCTGCAAAGGAGATAGAGGGTATCAAGAAAGCATTTGAGGAGAATCCAAACATGCTTCGTATGCTACTTATAACAACTATAAGAGAGAATACATACCTTGGTAAGAAATCTCCTGTACCTATGTCTGAAGTTCCTACAGACGTACCAGTTGAACCTGGTGTAGAATTAGCCGGAGAACCAGTAGTTGCTTCAGTTGAGGATATGGATAAAAGTATTGATGCTATGGTCAAAGAGGCGTAAGTTATTTAGGTCTTATTAGTTTAATACTCAAAAATATGTATTTAAACAAAGCAATGGTCATAGGTAATCTAACAAGAGATCCAGAAATCAAAGCATTACCAGGTGGTTCAAAAGTTTGCTCATTTTCAGTCGCAACAAATCGAGTTTGGAAAGATAAAAATGGTGTAAAGCAAGAATCAGCTGACTATCACAATATCGTGGTATTCGGTCGTCAGGCAGAAACTGCAGGACAGTATCTAAAGAAAGGATCTGGAGTTCTCGTTGAGGGAAGAATGCAGACTCGCTCATGGGATGCAGCAGACGGTCAAAAGAAGTATCGAACAGAAATCGTAGCTGACAGGGTACAGTTCGGTAATAGACCAACTAGTGGAACAGCAGGAAGCTCATCAAAACCTACATCAGAAGAGCCATCAGGAAAGGATGTTCCACCAGTAGACACAATAGACTATCCAGAAGAAGAGATTAATCCAGATGATATACCGTTTTAATTAATAACTAATATAAAAATATGAATAAACAGTGTTATTTCCTACAAAACAATATACGACATATAGACTATAAGGATACAGAAATTCTAAAGAAGTTCCTTAATCCTCATGCTCGTATGATTAGTCGTAAGAAGTCAGGTGTGTGTGCAAAGAGTCAGAGACAGCTTTCTATAGCAGTAAAGAGAGCTCGTTTCATGGGTCTATTGCCTTACGTAGCAAAATAAGTAAAAAGAAAAACCAGTAGTATCAACTACTGGTTTTTCTTTTGTCTATTTTCCAACTCTTTCTCTGTATTCTCCAGTCTCAGTATTTACCTTTATCACGTCTCCTTCGTTTACGAATAGGGGAGCATTGATTGTTGCACCGGTCTCTAGGACTATCACCTTGCTTCCACCAGTCGCACTATCACCCTTAACGTTTGGTGGAGCTTCTGTGACCTTAAGTTCAACGATGTTTGGAACTTTAAAACCAGTAGATACTTCACCGAAGAGTAGCTGAGTAATGACTGTATTAGGTTTTATGAATTTAATTGATTCACCAACCTGTTCTTGATTGAAACTGAATCTCTTACTAGGATCAGAAGGTAAACAGAACCAATATTCCCCTTTTCCTTTATTTTCATAAAGATATTTAATCTCTCTCTTATCAATCTCTGCTTCCTCAACCTTCTCAGAAACATGGAATGAGTACTCAGTAACCTTTCCTGTTACAAGATTCTTTAGTTTTGTCGCATTAACAGGCTTTCTCTGTTGTTTACGGAAAACATGTGAACTAACCACTTCATAAGGTTGACCATCAAGTACAATGTACTTTCGCTCAACTATTTCATTGTATTCTAACATTGACATAATGGTCTTATCTTACACAATTATTTTACTTCTGCAAGCTGAGTCCTTATTTTGGCTAGTATCTCTGATCTTATAGATTCATTTTCCTTTAGGAATTGGCGTGTTGCATCATAACCTCTTCCAAGTTTAATATCACCATATGCATATGAAGTTCCTGATTTAGATATTATATTCATCTTTTCACCCAATGCTATAATTTCTCCTTCTTGCGATATACCTTCGTTGTACATAAGATCAAACTCAGTCTGACGGAATGGGGCAGCAACCTTGTTCTTAACCACCTTTACTCTTACACGTCCACCCATAATTTCCTCACCTTTTTTGATTTGAGCTATGCGGCGTATATCAAGACGTACTGATGTGTAGAATTTAAGAGCCTTTCCTCCTGGAGTTGTTTCTGGATTACCGAACATTACTCCTATCTGCATACGGATCTGGTTTATAAATATAACTATAGTTTTTGATTTTGCTACTATACTAGTTAATTTTCTCAGAGCTTGAGACATTAATCGAGCCTGTTTTCCAACATGGTGTGCCCCCATATCACCCTCAATCTCGTCTTTTGGAGTTAATGCGGCAACAGAGTCGATAACTATGACATCCATTTTACCAGAGTGAACAAGACTCTCTACGATTCCAAGTGCTTGTTCTCCTGATTCTGGTTGTGAGATGAGTAGTTCTTCAGTCTTAACTCCCAGTCGCTTCGCGTATTCTGGATCCATGGCATGTTCTGCATCTATGAATGCGCAAATACCACCAATCTTTTGCGCTTCAGCAATGATGTGGAGTGACAGGGTAGTTTTACCTGATGATTCAGGACCAAATATTTCAACGATTCTTCCACGTGGCATACCACCGATACCTAAGGCAGCATCTAGACCTATAGAACCGGTAGGTATGGCATTAACATTTACCTTAGGCTTATCACCAAGCTTCATTATGGATTCATCACCAAATTTTGATCTAATTGCGTCTAGGGTAGAGCCAATACTCAATGTAGGGTCGATACTCTTAACTTCTTTTACTGGTTTCTTGTTTTTGACAACTCCTTCGTCGTCCACTTCCTCGATCTTTTCTTCAATTTCTTCTTCTTTATGTTTTGTACTTTTAATCTTTTTTGTCATGCGGTTATATGTTAAGTAATAATGAGTGGGTACTCATAATATTATATCAATATTCTCTCAATAATTTCAGTGGACAAGTTCTAATTTATATTCAGCAATTCTTCCAAACTTATCTTTTGCTGAAATCACGAATATATTGTAGCCATCTAGAAGTAGGAGGTTGTATGTAAAGTTACCTTGAGTGTCGATCAGTAGTGGTCTATTGTTTATACTGACGTCTTGTATTCTTCTCACTTGGCCTTTAAGTAAGACGGTAGAACTCGCTATTACACTGCCATTTATTGGTTCTTGTACATTAATCTGTGGACCATCGACGTAGTCTTTGAAAGAGATAATAGAATATATTAAAACTACTAGTATTATAAATACAAAAAGACCAATCTTTATAATTTTCTGTACTCCGTCTCTATTGATCATTACCTTCGGCTATTGTTTCAGTTTGGTTGGCGGTAGGCATATCGTCACCACTTGGTGCCTGTGATCCATACACTTCACGAGCCTTTGAGCCATTTGCTGGTCCGACTACACCTTTTGATTCTAATAGATCAATTAATTTAGCTGCTCTTGAATATCCGATACCAAGTTTTCTCTGTAGCCATGATGTAGAAGCCTTACCACTCTCAATCACTATATCTCTTGCTTGTCCAAGCAACTCATCTTCATCGCCCAAATCAGCGCTATCAGAATCAAAGCTAGCTTCGAATATTGAGTCCTTACCAGCTTCTGGTACAGCAAGATTAATCTCTCCCATTATCTCATCTTTGTATGCATCCGCTAAATGAGACACAACTTTCTTCACTTCCGTTTCAGTTATATATGCTGACTGAAGTCTTTGTGGTTTAGACATTTCACCGCCAAGGTATAGCATATCTCCAGCACCGAGTAGTTTTTCTGCACCTCCAGTATCAAGTATTGTACGTGAGTCGATTTGTGCAGATACTTGCAAGGCAACTCTTGTAGGCACGTTAGCCTTAATTAAACCGGTAATAACATTAACACTTGGTCTCTGTGTTGAAAGTATTAAGTGTATTCCAACAGCACGACTCATCTGTGCGAGTCTAACGATTGCAGATTCAAGTTCACGTGGATATGTCTGCATAATATCTGCCAATTCATCTAGTACGATAACAATATAAGGCATACTCTCAGGCATAACTTCATCCTTATTTTTCTTATGTCTTTCTATTGCCGGTGATAGCACTGTCTTGTGGTATGAATCAATATCACGTACTGTACATTTCTCTAGTGTGTCGTATCTTCTACTCATTTCTTTAGCTGCCCATTTAAGCGCCAAAATCGCTTTCTTTGCATCAGTTATAACTGGTGTTAGAAGGTGAGGAATCTTGTTGTAGAGTGTTAGCTCCACACGTTTAGGATCGATCATGATAAATTTAAGATTCTCAGGTGAATTTCTGAAAAGTAGGGAGGTGATAATCGCATGTATGGTAACTGATTTACCTGATCCAGTTGCCCCGGCAATTAGCATGTGAGGAGCTTTCGCAAGATTTGAGAAGTATGATTTTCCGGATATACCTTTTCCAAGTGAGATAAGAAGAGGTTTCTCTGAATTCTGATATTCCTCTGAACCAAGTAGTGTTGCAAGACCTACTGTAGTCTTTGTTGTGTTTGGGATCTCAATACCGACCAATGATTTACCTGGGATTGGGGCTTCAATACGAATAGGGTGTGCCGCTAGTGCTAGTGCGAGATCATTATTCAAGGCAACTATTTTTGATAGCTTAACTCCCTCGGCTGGTTTTAATGCGTATCTTGTAACTGATGGTCCAATAGAAATCTCATCCATTTCAACATCAATACCGAAATTAGCTAGAGTCCTTTTAATTATATTTGCATTTGCCTTGATATCTCCAGTTTCAGGCTTGCCACGGTCTTTTTCTAGTAATGAAAGTGGAGGCGGAACAAAGGGCTTCAAGCTGTACGCAGAAACAAGTTTAATGTCACCCTCTTCCTCCTTCTGAATCTTTTCAACTTTGCCTTTATTCTGGTTTTGCTCAGCTATCTTCAGCTGTTCCTTTTGTAGTTTGTTCTCAACTTCATTTACCGCCTTATCAATCTGTGTCTCTGAATTTACTTCCTCATCCTCCTCTTCATCATCCGTACTAAACCATTTCCAGAACTTTAAATGCTCAACTGTAAAATGAATTTCAAATGTTATTAGTATCGATATAGCAATACCAGCGATAAGTATTAGGGGTGTAGCATATACACCAAAGAATTTAATGAATGGCAGGGTAATCCAGCGACCTACATGACCACCTTCATCTGCAAGAAGACGCATTAAGCCAAGTCCTGAAAGGAAGAATAGTGCAACACCAAGAAATTTAGATATTTTAAACTCAGCTTCAATACCCTTAAGAAAAGATATGGCAATCATTACAAAGGATATTGGTAAAAGGAAGTATCCAAGACCAAACCATGTGCGAAGAAACTCATATGCGTACTGGCCAAATGGATCAGCCAAATGAAATGGAGCAAGTACAAACAACAATGCAATCAAAAAGAAAATTATCGCGTATACTGCCTGCATAGTTTCTTTACCGACTACAACTTCCTTCTGCTTTTTTGCATCATCCTTTATCTTTTTTCTAGTTGCCATAATATTTTTTTATACAGTAATCATATCACACTATTGTTTTAATATTTATAGCGTGTCATAACGATAAAAAACTTTGCAATTAAATAACGTCCTTTATATAATAGACAAATAACAGACAGAGAAATATTCGTGTAAAAGACGTATAAAAGACACGAAAAAGACTAGAAAAGTCAATGGAAAAATCAATAATTCAGAAAATCCAAAAAATCGTTTCTGCGCTTTATCTTGTTACTGATCATATAAAAGACAGTGATGCTATTAAGTGGGAAATAAGAGAAGAAAGTGTTGCGCTTGTATCAAGTGCAATGCTGATTAATTCAGCGTATTCACTCGATCAGAATCATGCTAGAAGTCTTTTAAAAGCATCGGCAGATAAAATTATTTCGCTAATAAATATATGCTCAAACATTTCTCTTATCTCAAGAGCCAATGCATCAATTATCATTGCTGAATTGGAATCACAATCAAGATTACTTTTGAAAGATGGTAGCGAACATGCATTACCAGGCTATATTCTTTCAGAAAGTTTTTTTTCTACAGACGGGGATATAAAAGACACTAACGGACAGAATGGTAAGGTTCTGGAAAATGATAAAAATACTAATGGCACATCCCCTACTCAAGTTTCCTCTACGAGAACAATAGTCGAAAAGCAGGTAATAAGAAAAGATAGAATATTGGCCCTTTTGAAGCAAAATTCTAACCTAACAATAAAGGACTTTACTAGTGTTATAAAGGACTGTAGCGAAAAGACAATTCAGCGCGAATTGATCGCACTAGTTAAGAGTGGTGTTGTTAAGAGAATTGGTGAGCGAAGGTGGAGTACCTACTCGTTAAACAACTAGAAAACCGAGGTCTATTTTATTGACTTTTGGACCCATTTTGTGTAGTATGTTTTTGTTGGTACTGGGTCAATTTAGGCCCAGTTATCCACATATAGTTTGCAGATTAGGAGTCGTACAAGATATAATAGTCTGCAACGGTCTTTGACAAAATAATACCCCTGTCACGTCATATTCTGAATATCCTTTTTCCTACATGGTTAGTTAAAGATAGAAAATCAGTTTTGAATCCTTATAGCCTCATCTTCCTTTCTTGTGTCGAATACAAGAGAGGGGGAAATGGTGAATAGTTTATCAGTTAAGTTTATCAGTTCAGTTTGTTAAATGTCTTCTCTCAAAATTATTAATAACCGAGAAGAGGATGTTTAAAATTATAAATATTATTATGAAAAGATCTTTAAAAATAGCTATCGTTGCTTTGGCAATGGCAGCTGTAGGTGCAACAGCAAATGCAGCATTCAATACTAACCTTACAGTAGGTAGTACTGGTGCAGATGTATCTGCTCTTCAGTCATGGTTGATTAGTAAGGGTTTTGCTATTCCTTCAATTAGTTCAGGAGCAGCACAGCCAGGTTACTTTGGTTCTCAGACACAAGCAGCAGTAAAGCTTTACCAAGCTAGTGTAGGACTTCCAAATACAGGATTCGTAGGTCCATTGACAAGAGGTGTATTGAACGGAACAAGTGCTCCTTCAACACCAGCAGTAGTTAACTGCCCAGTTGGATACGAGTGTAAGGCAGTTGCTGGTACAAAGCCAGCAGTTGTTGGTACAACAGGTCTAGCAGGTACTGATGGAAACATCGACAATGTTAACGAACTATCACAATACAACAACGAAGAAATCGGAGAAGGTGAGAATGATGTAAAGGTTGTTGGATTTGAGGTAGAAGCTTCAAACGACGGAGATGTTATGTTGAAGTCAGTTAAGCTTGCGTTCGATCCAGCAGGAAACAACTCAAGTGATTCTGATCATCTAGATGACTATGTCGACTCAGTCTCAGTTTGGATGGGAGACAAGAAGATTGGTTCAGCAGATGTTAACGACTTCAGTAAGGGAAATAGCTCAGATATCTACACAAAGACAATCACACTAAGTAGTGGAGTTGTTGTTAAGGCAGATAAGACTGAGAAGTTCTACATTACTGTAGACGCAGTAAATCATTTTGATTCTGGAGATATTGATTCTGACTCATGGTCAGTTGATATCGACAATATCAGATTTGAGGATGGATCAGGTGTTGTTACAACACTTGACGAAGCAGAATTCGGCGGTGATCTATTTAATGTTCCTGTTGATTTCGTAAGCTTCTCATCTGCTTCAAACACAGAGTTGAAGATTTCTACAGATTCTTCAAGACCAGACGCTGGTATAGTAGTAGTTGATGACACAGACAATACAGACGATGTTACACTCTTGGTTGGTAAGATCAAGGTAGAAGGTACATCAGACCTATTGGTTGATGAACTTCCAATTACACTTACAGTAACAGGTGCTGCAGATGTAGATCTAGTTACTGGTTCAATCACACTTAAGATTGATGGAAAGGAGTTTACAGAGTCTGTAAGT
>CAYNAH010000032.1:0-584 GCA_964395365.1 uncultured Candidatus Saccharibacteria bacterium
CTTGTTACCGCTATTAAAGACCTTAATGGAAAGGTGGAGAAGATTGCTGTCGATATTAAAGCACTCTTTGCTGAAAAAGTTGAGACAAAAGAATTAGTTACTGAAAAGTTATGTGTCGGTAAGACATGTATAACCGAAGATGAATTAAAGGAACTTCTTGATACACAAAATATTAAGGCATTAAAACCTACAATTAAAGAAAATGCTAGTACAACTATTGAGAGTTCTTCGAATAAAAACGATCAGTCAACTACAACTGAAGAGGTGGTGGAGTCAGATGATATAGAAGAAGAGGTTGATTCAAATACATCAACAACTACACAGATAGTAGAAGAGCAACCGGTGTCTAAACCAGTAGAAGAGGAGAAGGAAGAGGAAGTAAAAGAACCTGAACCAGTAAAGGTGGATGAAGAAAAACCAGTAGAAGAAGTTAAAGAACCTGAACCAGCTCCAGAGACTGTTGAAAATCTAACATCAGAAGTTTTGTAATTTAGTACAAAGGAGGTGGGTGAGGTACTAGATCTCCTATATTTAAAGTACAGTTATCCTGCACATTCTGTGCTGAACTAGGATTTTCTAGTTAT
>CAYNAH010000032.1:594-7087 GCA_964395365.1 uncultured Candidatus Saccharibacteria bacterium
TATAAAGTGTAATGAAATTTTGATAAAATTTTTGTGTATTTTGCTATTGTTTTTATTTACATGTCTATTATTATTTACAAAATGGATAAAGACTTCGATTCGTGGAATAGTTTAAAAAAGAAGATAGATAAGAAAGTTATCGATAAAGATTTGTATTTCCATGAAAGAGAAATATGGTGGTGTTCACTGGGATTGAATGTGGGGGTTGAATCAAATGGTAAAAATACTCTTTTTGAAAGACCGATACTGATCCTAAAAGTTTTTAATGCCGATATGATATGGTGCTTGCCAATCACCTCTAGTCCTAAGGAATCCTTATTTTATTATAGATTGAGTGCTAATGATGGTTTTGGTTCAATAATTACTAGTCAAATTAAGACAATTAGTTCCAAAAGACTATTGAGAAAAATGAGCGTGATAAGTGAATTTGATTTTGTTGAAATTCAAAAAGTTATAATTAATCACATAAAAAACGAAAACCCCTTTCGGGGTAATCTCGGAGGCCGTAGCCACTAATGCTTTAAGTATATATAATTATATGATAGAGTCAAGTACATGAATCCAAGGAATATACGTAACTTTTCGATAATAGCTCACATTGACCACGGTAAGTCCACTCTGGCTGACCGCATGCTTGAACTTACCAATACCATTGAAAAGAGGAAGATGCAGGAGCAGGTTCTAGATAGTATGGAGCTTGAAAGGGAGCGTGGTATAACTATAAAAATGCAGCCAGTTAGAATGAAGTGGAAAGATCATATTTTTAACCTAATTGATACTCCAGGACATATAGACTTTTCATACGAGGTATCGAGGGCACTTAAAGCTGTAGAAGGTTCTATCCTTCTAGTCGATGCAACTCAGGGTGTTCAGGCTCAAACACTCACCACTCTAAATATGGCACGAGAATCTGGTCTAACTATAATTCCTGTCATATCAAAGATAGACTCACCACTTGCACGTATATCTGAAGTAACACATGAAGTTTGTGAGCTTCTTGATTGTGAAGAGAAAGATGTTTTAAAGGTATCTGGTAAGACAGGGGAGGGTGTTACTAATCTGTTAGATGAAATAATAAAGAGAGTTCCTGAGCCTAAGATTCCTGATGATAATCAGACTGATCAATTCCGATCATTGGTATTCGATTTTCAGTATTCAAATCATAAGGGAGTAATTGTGTATATTAGAGTAATGAATGGTACTGTTAAAAGACATGACCAGCTACTCTTCAAGATTTCAGATGAGAAATTTCAGTCATTAGAAGTTGGTATTTTTGCTCCAGATGATACTCCAACTGAAAGTCTTAGTGTTGGTGAAATAGGGTATATAGTGACAGGTATAAAGCAGCCCGGTATCGCTTCAGTGGGAGATACAGTTGCTTCTGTTAAAGATACTACAGCACCTCTACATGGATATATGTCACCTAGACCTGTTGTATGGGCATCAGTATATCCAGAAAGCCAAGATGATTTTAATGCGCTACGTATGGCTTTAGGAAGATTAAGACTATCTGACTCATCATTCACTCATGAAGAAGAATCTTCAGGTACTTTAGGTAGAGGTTTTAGATGTGGTTTCTTGGGAATGCTCCATCTTGAGATTATTACTGAAAGATTAAGAAGAGAATTCAATCTCAACCTTGTAGTTACTACACCTAGTATTACATACAATGTAGAGCTAAAGAATGGTAAAACTATTACCATATACTCACCAGCACTTTTCCCAGATGATCATGAGGTTAAGAAGGTTTACGAACCTCTAGTTAAGATGAAGATTATAACTCCACCAGACTATCTTGGTGTGATTATGCAGAGCATATTTAATCATGAAGGAGAGGTATCTTCTACTGAAAACTTCGGCGATAACAGAAATGCTGTAACTTTGGTCATGCCCCTACGAGAACTAATGAGGAACTTTTTTGATGAAATTAAGAGTGCTTCTTCGGGATTTGCATCTATATCCTATGAGGTAGGGGAGATGAGAGAAGCGGATGTTGCTAGACTAGATATACTAGTTGCTGATGAACCAGTCATTGCATTTACTCGTGTTGTATCAAGAAGAAGACTCGAGGAAGAAGCAAAGGCTTCAGTTGAAAAACTACACAAGGTTTTACCAAGACAGATGTTTACCGTTAAGATACAGGGAAAAGCTCAGGGCAGGATTATAGCATCAGAAACTCTAACTGGTATGCAGAAGAATGTGACACAACATATGTATGGTGGAGATAGAACCAGAAAGATGAAGTTGTGGGAGAAGCAAAAGGAAGGAAAAAAGAAAATGAAAGAGCTCGGACGTGGAAACGTAACTATACCTCAAGAGGTATTTATTAAAATGATGAGGTCAGACTAACGGTAGGGGACTATCTAATATTAGGTAGGTAAAGAATTACCATACTGACAATAATTAGAATACCAACTATGAACATTACTACTCGTAGTGCCTTCTTTGTGTTTTGGTGGAATAACATGATTTAAATATAGTATACTATATGTAAGAAAAATTCAATGCACGACTTTCAAAATAGAAAAAAGATAAGAAAGATACTATATTCGCCAGTCACTCTACTTGCGCTTTTTATCGTACTATCTATTCTCGTAAGTGGGGTATGGGGTGTGTATCAGAAATCTAAAGTAAGTCATGAAAACCTAGAAAGAGAGAAAAAAGAGATAGGAAGGTTAACTGAAAGAGAAAGGACTTTAACTTCATTTATAGATTTTCTTAAAACCGAACAGGGTGTAGAGAATGAGATTAGAACTAAGTTTAGGGCAATAAAAGAAGGGGAGAAGGTGGTTGTGATAGTCGAAAATAAAGCATCTGTAGCTGATGCAACGAGCACAGCTACTTCTAAAAGTTTACTTTATAAAGTATTCCACTGGCCACAATAGTTTGATACAATGGCAGTATGAAAAATATAATAATTTATTCGACACCAACGTGTCATTATTGCGGTTTAGCAAAGGAGTATTTTAAAAAGCATAATCTTACTTACACCGAGCACAATGTTGCTAGTGACCTAGAACAAAGGAAAATAATGGTAGATAAAAGTGGTCAATTAGGTGTTCCAGTTATAGATATAGATGGTAGTGTGATGGTCGGGTTTGATGAGGAAGAGCTTGCAAGTAAGCTAGGTATAAACTAAATTTAATAGCCTACACGAGTAGGCTTTGCCCCCGTAGTTCAATGGATAGAACGGACCCGTCCTAAGGGCCTGATGTCAGTTCGATTCTGGCCAGGGGCACAAAAACTCTCCCAAAAAAGCATATCCATAATGTTACATAAACATTGATAAACTATGCAATATAATAGAGTAAAAGTATCATGCATTAATCATAAGTATGAATGTTTACTAAGTACCAAATTTATTAAACAAATAAGTCAGTTAATAACACTACCTAGTTAATATTTTTTTATTTTAACTCAAAATACAATTCAAATTCCCATTAATAGTATGCTGCATAGCTTCATGTACTATATAGTATGTATTTGTGGCCTTATAGCAGACATTAACGCTCTACTCAGACTATTTAAATGATATGCGGGATCTATTTGAGTAGTATCTCACTGATCTAATCAGTGCTAATGGTAGTATAGATTATTGTGATTGAATTCCTGCAACTGATTGACCCGAGATATGACTTAAAATAAGGCGATCTCGGCTGATCGAGTTACATATATATAGTATGGTTTGGATTTAGTCTTTCTAATAGGGTTAATGGGTGTAATGGGGCTCATGGTGACTGTCTAGTTTTAAATAATCTAACAGAATCTCATTTTAATGCTGAAATTCATCTAAGACGGTCAACTTGTAGTTAATAAATCAAAATTATCTGCTTACTCGTAGATTCCTGAGTAATTTTTGTACTGATTTTTTATTTTATTAATTTTTTATTTTCTTTGAATTTGTTACTTTATCCACATTTTTTTATGCGTTTTTGATCCGAGATAGGGTATAATTATTAGTAAGTAAATATGAAAGATGATCTTATTTTTGAAGGTAAAAAGTATATCTCGGCTAAACGAGCTTCTAAGTTAGTATCTTATACTCGTGATTATGTTAGTCAGTTGTGTCGTGAAGGTAAAGTCGTATCTAGAATGGTTGGTCGCTCATGGTTTATTTCTGAAGAATCAATACTTGACCACAAACTTCATGCTTCTAAAAAACCAGAAAATGTCAGTGCTGTCAAGGTGGCTCCAATTATCGCACTTCCAGCACCTGTAGTTGTTGAAGAAGCGGTTAAAGATGTGATATCACCAATCCATACTGAATCCGTAGTTTCCAATCACAAGGTCTTTATGACAATGCCTGCATTCTCACTTGCTGGTGCAATGTCAGGTGTTGCTTCAGACTCTCTATCTACATATTCCAAGAAAGCATTTTCAAATAGTTCATCAGTTTCAGTAAATTCATTCAAGGAAATATTTTCTAGAGATTCACTCGCAGCATCTTTCTTAATTCTTGTAATCGTTCTTAATCTAGGCTTCATGCAAAAAACTTTCTTCCCATCAATGCTTTCAAAAATTAATATTCCACATGTAAGTATCGCAGCGGCAACTGAAACAATTTCAAATGAAAATACAAAGAAGATGATTTCTTACGTTCAAAATCTGTTCGAAAATATTTCAAACAAAGTTTTAGCATATCTTGGAAAGGGAAATGGAGCTTATGTAAAGGTTGAAGAGGTCGAACCTGTTAGTGATACCGAGTTCAATGGAATTGCAGTCGCTCCATCATCTGGTTCAGAAAGTATAGATGAAATCTCTAAACAGAGAATTCGAGATTCTTTCTCTGATGAGGTTGAGGTACATCCAGATGCAAGTGGTACTGCTGGAATTATCACTCCGGTATTTAAGAAAGCATCAAAGGATAATTATATTTATGTTCTTGTGCCAACTGTAAATTAAAAACATGAAATCATTTATTAGAACAATATTGAATACAAAGAGAATCCCAACAATAGCTGTTGTGATATCTATGTTGTTATATGTTCTAGTTCCTAATGCAATGGTATTTGCTGAGGTCATGCATAGTACTCAGTACAGACTAGAAAGTGATAGTTTGAACTTTGGAGGTAATCGTTCATCATCTGCTTCATATATAACTGAAGATACTATTGGTGAAGTCGGAAGTGGTAATTCAAATAGTACAAGCTACAAAAATAGAGCTGGATATCAGCAGGCAGATGTTATTGCGGTTCAAAGTGATACACATTCAAGTAGTGCTTCAGGTGCTGGTTCATACGGAAGTGTGGTCAACGTTGTGGAATTCTTCGCTGTTCCACTTGAGAAGTCAATCTCACTAAACTGGTCATATCCTGCTGTTTCAAATATTGAATCTGTAAAGATTGTTAGATCAGATAAATTCTATCCAACAAACATGACTGATGGAGAGACTATATTTGAGGGTAGTAGTATAGGTGCAATAGATTACGATGTTGTACCTGGTGTTACATACTACTACGCACTCTTCGCCAAGAATATTAATGGAGAATATTCATCTGGAGTATTGGCACAAGCTCGAATCCCTGTAGTCGGTGAAGAACCAAGTAATATATCTAAGGATCCATTTGAGAACATACTTGATGCGCAGAACGTCGATAAGGTTATTAGGGAACTAACTTTAGCAGATTTTGATTTTATACAAGACGGTAAGTTGATTGCACATGCAGATAAGACTATTCCTATAAATGGTGGTAAGGATCTAACTATCAGTCTTGCATATGGTAAAGTTCCAGAAATACTTAAGACAATTGCTGTAAGCCTATTCGATCCTGAAGATGATACTAAGGTCTTCACATTCCTTTTGAGAGTTAATAAAGATAAGACAGCATACACTGCAACTATCGGTCCACTACTTAAGAGTGGAGACTATAAGCTAAATATCATAATCCTAGACTATAAGAATCAGGGATTGAAGCGTTTAAATGGTGATTTAAGAGCTGTTGTATTTGAAGGAGCTAAGATACTTTCATACTTTAATAATATAAGTATCAATATACTGATATTGTCTATATCTTTCATACTTCTCCTAATCTTAATCCTTGCAGCTATCCTAAAGAAGAAGAAAACTGCTCTAGCTTCTCTAATGTTGTTAATAGCTCTCGGTACAGGTATATATTTCTCTGTTGCAAAGGCTGCTATTAATAAAGAGATTAACTATCAAGGTAAACTATTTGATAGTGCTGGTGATCCTGTAAGTGATGGATATTATAATATGAGATTCAAGTTGTATACGTCTGCTGATGGTGCAACACCTATATGGTCTGAAACATGGTGTAAGTCTCCTGATTCAGGTAGTACTTGCGATGGTACTGGTACAAACAGTAGAGTGTCTGTAACTGATGGACTATTCTCCGTAATGCTAGGTAGTATATCTACTCTAAATGGTGTTGATTTCAATCAACCACTATATCTCGGTGTAGATATAGGTACTGATAACACTACTCCTACATGGGATGGTGAAATGACTCCAAGAAAGAAGATTGGGGCAGTTCCT
>CAYNAH010000033.1:0-6875 GCA_964395365.1 uncultured Candidatus Saccharibacteria bacterium
AATGGTTCCTCCGTTAGATTAAAGGATATCGTAGAGCTTCTTTCCAATGCTCACATAGGTGCTTCTGGTCATCATATAATCTCACAGGGTGAGGCTGATCGTATATTGAATGCAAACATCAAGGAAAGGAGGGAAATGATTGAAGATGCATTGGGATTAAAGACATATCAATACAAGAAAATTGAAAGTGAAAGGAAACTTCTTAAGACAGATGAGAATATGAAATCTGTTGAATCTCTACGTAGAGAAATTGCTCCACACCTAAAGTTTTTAATGAAGCAAGTTGAGAAGGTAGAAAAGGTGGCTGAACTTAGGGAAGAGCTTAAAAAGCTGTACAAGGAATATTTTAAAAGAGAGGAGACATATATTAAATCAGAAAGAGCAAATATTGATGGTATTAAGAATCCATTGGTAAAAGAGTTAGCTGAGCTTGATAGGGAAATTGCCGAGGCGCGTAGAACTCTTGAGGAGTCTAAAAACCGTGATGCTAAAAGTGATGAGCTCATCGGTCTTGAATCAAAACTACATAAAGTCAGGGTTGATAAGGATATAGTCATGCGTGAAATTGGTCAGATTGAAGGAGAAATCTCCGCCGGCTTACGATCTATAGCTAAAGAAAAAGAGAAACAAACAAGGGATGAATTTAAAACTGTATATTTAAGGGATGTGGAGGAAGTTGCAAAGAAGATTGATCTTTTAAATACCATTGAGGAAATTAAAAAACTTCTCTTCGGATTCATATCATCTCATCGTGAAAAAACAGACTCAAGTCTCATTGCAGAGATTGAGAAAGATTTGAATGTATTACGCCAGAAAAAGGACGAGCATGATATTTCACTGAAAAAGCTTGATGAGCAGGAGAAGATACATACACTTGAATACAATACTCTTAGACAAAAGATTGAAAGAGAGAAAGACTCAAACCGTGATGCAGAGAAGAATGTCTTTAGAATTATCGCTAGACAGAATGAAGTCAGGGGTGTGCTTAATGGTATAAAGACTAGAGAGGATAAATTAAATATTGAAGAGGGTGCATATAAATCTGAAATGCAACAAGCATATTCTATGGTCGGTCGTGAGGCTATGGACAATGAAAATCTGATACTAGTTGATGAACCTAGATCACAACAGTACGAAAGATTGAAGAGTATTGAAAAGATTAAGATCAGAATTGAAGATTCCGGTGCTGGAAACAGCTTAGATATATTGAAAGAATACAAAGAAGTTGAGGATAGGGATAATTTCCTAGCAAAGGAACTTGTCGATCTAGAGAATTCAAAAAAGAATCTTCATGATCTCATAGCTGAACTTGATGCACGTATTGATATTGAGTTTAAAGAGGGAATATTGAAGATAAACTCACAATTCCAAAACTATTTTGCCCTTATGTTTGGTGGTGGTACTGCAGGATTAAGTGTTATACGAGAGAAGAAGAGAAAGAAGAAATCAGATACTGACCTATCTGCTGTACTTACTGATGAAGAAGAAAATTTTGAAGAGGAAGAAGGAGAAGAGGGAATTGATATTAGTGTAAATCTTCCGCGTAAGAAAGTTAAAGGACTTATGATGCTATCTGGAGGAGAAAGAGCATTAACATCCATTGCTCTCCTTTTTGCTATCTCTTCTGTTAACCCACCTCCTTTTATTATCCTAGATGAAACTGACGCTGCACTTGATGAAGCTAATTCTCGTAAATATGGAGATATGATCTCAAACCTTTCACAGTACTCTCAACTTATTTTGATAACTCATAACCGTGAGACTATGTCTCGTGCTGGAGTTCTATACGGTGTAACTATGGGTAGTGACGGTGCTTCTAAACTACTTTCTATCCAGTTTGAGCAGGCTGTGCAGGTGGCGAAGTAGGGACTAACTATCGCTGATGAGTAAGGGAAGTTTCTACCCCTCGCGCAATTCGGCGCGCGGGGTTTTGTGTTATGTGTCAATGTATATCTTGTTGAAAACTACACAATTTCAAGTGTTTTAATGTAAAAATTTTATTAGAATTTCATCTCGATTTTGTATAATCAAATATTATTATTTAATGATAAAGAAAATGGAAGGAAATAAATTACAAAATGAGGAGCTACAAGCTGAAAAAGTAATAAGACAAAGGATATTCATAATCAGAAATAAAAGGGTAATGCTGGATGCTGACCTGGCCATACTTTATGATGTAAGCACGAAAGTGCTCAATCAAGCAATAAAACGTAATACAAGTCGTTTTCCAGATGACTTCATGTTTAGATTGACCGAAGATGAGAAGTTGGAGGTGGTCACAAATTGTGACCACCTATCAAATCTAAGATTCTCTTATGCATTACCCTATGCCTTTACCGAACATGGTGTGGCTATGCTTTCTTCAGTATTGAATAGTGAGAGAGCAGTGCAGATGAATATATTTATTATTCGTGCGTTTATAAAAATGAGAGAACTACTAGAGAATCATAAGGATTTAGTTTTAAAAGTTGATGAAATAGAGAAAAGACAGGAAAAACAGGATGATAAAATATCAGCAATAGATGAGATGGTTAAAAAACTATTAAACACACCTATCAAACCAAAAGGTAAGATTGGGTTTAATTAACCATCACAAAATCCAAAGTCTTCTTATCAAGATCAGCTGCTAGTACTTTGAATTTTATAGGATCACCCAAAGTAAATCTCTTTTTTGTTTTCTGACCTAGTATTGAATACGTCTTTTTATCAAATTCATAGAAATCATTTCCAATATTTCGTATATTTATCATTCCTTCTGACTTTGTTTCCTTTTCTTCTACATATATTCCATATTCAGATACACCAGATATAGTTCCATCAAATACCTGACCAATCTTGTCTGACATATACTCAACTTGCTTTAGCTTCTTTGATTCTCTTTCTGCACCTGCAGCATCAATTTCTCTAGCTGTAGAGGTTTCTGCAATATGCTGGAATTCTATAATCTCTTTATCACCAAAAGGACTATGCATAAGGTGTCTCTGTAGTATTCTCTGTATGAGTAGATCTGGATATCTACGGATTGGGGAAGTGAAGTGGGTATAGAATTCAAATGCTAGACCGAAGTGTCCAATGTTTTTAGTTGAATATACCGCTTTCTGCATAGAACGTATCATTGCTGTACTTATCAAAGTCTCATGTGGTGTACCTTGTATCTGCTTCAGTAGTTTCTTTATATCATGTGCAGTAACTTTTCCATCCTTTGTATGTAGATCATAGCCCAATGCTTTTACAAAGGTAGCCAATTCCATCATTCTTTCTTGATCAGGAATATCGTGTATTCGGTAAAGAGAACCAGTATCTCTTTTACCCTTACTCTTTATTGCATCAAAGATAAACTTAGCTACTTCTCTATTAGCTAAAAGCATGTACTCCTCAACTAGTTTGTGTGTATCCAGTCTCTCTTTCTTGTATACACCAATTGGTTTACCATTTTCGTCCAGCTTAAACTTTATTTCTTCCTGCTCAAATTCTATAGCTCCATTATCAAACTTCTGTTTCTGTAGTTTTTTAGCTATTTCATTCAGCTTGTTCAATTCAGGATAGTATTGTCCTGATTTTGCATTTAGAACATCTTGAGCGTCCTCATATGTGAATCTATGATCAGAATTAATTATCGTTTTTCCAAAATGTCTCTCTAGTACTTCACCACTATCATTCATTACAAACCAAGCAGAGAATGTTAGCTTGTCCTCATGTGGGTTTAGACTACATACGTCATTTGAAAGTACCTCAGGTAGCATGGGTATTGTGCGATCAACTAGATATATCGAACATCCACGCTTTAGAGCTTCTATATCAAGTGCAGATCCGATCTCAACATAGTGTGATACATCAGCTATGTGTACACCGATTTCATATTTACCATTTCCTAAATCTTTGTATGATATTGCATCATCAAAGTCCTTTGCATCGAATGGGTCGATAGTAAAAGTGAGAGCTTTTCTAAAATCTGTTCTCTTCGGTATTTCGTTTGCTATATCACTATCCTTGTTCTTCTCAATTAGATCAGCTTCCTTTTCTACTTGAGCAGGGAAGTTAATTTCAAATCCTTTTTCAAGAACTATAGATTCCATTTCCACATTGTTGTTTCCTTTTCGACCAAGAATACGAACAATATCTCCTTCTGGATTAACTTTAGGATCAGTCCATTCTTTCATCCTTACATATACTTTGTCCCCTATGGATACCTTTGCTATATCACTCGGACTTAGTCGTATTGAAGCATATGCTTTCTTGTCATCAGGGTATGCTGTAAGTATTCCTTCTTTAGAATCTATTTGGCAGACAAAATGATCACGTGCTCTTTTGATCACTTTAGTCACAATACCAGTCTGCTGTTTGTATTGATTAATTTTGCCTAATTTAACTTCTACAATGTCCCCATTAAGAGCTGTATTTAGATTTCCAACCTCTATTACCACATCATTATCTGGTCTATCTGGGTGTTTTAGGAAGCCAATACCTTTACGTGTAGTTATTATAGTGCCCTGCAAGATTTCGTCCTTTTTCATTCAAATACTATAGCGCATATTGCCTTTTTTCACTAGCTCTGTTAGTATATCCCCACATGTTAATGATACGACTACAAAGAGTAGGAAGAAAGCACGAACCAGTATTTCGTCTTGTTTTGACTGATTCTAAGAACAGTACAAAAAGTGGCAAATATATTGAGGTATTGGGCTCATACGATCCTAGACAGGAAAACAAGCTAGAGCAGTTTAATATTGAGAAAATAAAGGCTCATATTGCAAATGGTGCTAAGCTATCTGATACAGTTCACAATTTCCTAGTAACAAAGAAGGCTATAACTGGAAAGAAGAAGAATGTACTACCTAAGAAGAGTCCAATTAAGAAGGAAGTAGAAGGTGAAGCAAAGAAAGAGGCTCCAGCAGCACCAGCTCCAGCAACTGTGTAAAACCTCCTTTGAATACTCTCTGTATCAAGGTACAATAATACTGACACGATTATAAGATTTTAAGAAAATAGAAATGCAAAATATTGATCAGCAGTTTTTGGAATATGTTGTTAAGGGATTAGTTGATAATCCAAATGATGTAAAGATAACCAGAACGGTAGATGAGATGGGAGTACTAATGACACTTGAAGTAAATGCAGCTGATATGGGTAAGGTAATTGGTAGATCAGGAAATACTGCAAAGGCCATAAGAACACTTCTTAGAGTTGTAGGTATGAAGAATAACTCAAGAGTAAATCTAAAGATTAATGAACCAGAGGGTGGGGTAAAGTCTGGATCAACCATGAAGACGGTTGATGAAGCGATGGCAGATTTGAATATCTAGTCAAAACGAACAAAGTGTGGTAAAGTATGACCACGCTTTTTTCGTATATGAACTACCACATCATTTCACTTTTTCCACAATCTCTCGATTCATATCTAAATGAATCCATTTTAAAGCGTGCCAAGGAAGACAAGCTAATTAAAATTAAATTCTATAACCCTCGTGACTACACCAAGGGTACAAGCTATGCAGATCGTAGAGTTGATGATAAGCCATATGGAGGTGGTCCAGGAATGGTCATAGAAGCACTACCCGTCATTAAAGCCATAGCTCATGCTAAAGGTAAAAGTAAGAAGGTAAAGATTGTATGGTTCACTCCATCAGGACGTCAGTTTGATACTAGTATTGCAAAAGAATATTCTAAAAAGTATACAGATATCATTTTTGTCTGTGGTAGATATGAAGGCATTGATGCAAGGGTTAAAAAGGCATTTAAGGTTGATGAAGTATCAGTTGGTCCTTTTGTTCTCACTGGAGGTGAGCTACCAGCTATGATTCTAATAGATTCAATATCAAGGCAAATTGAGGGTGTGCTTGGAGATCATGTATCACTTGAGGAAAACCGCATCGCTTCACCTGATGTATATACTCGCCCGGACGTAGTAGAATATAAAGGTAAGAAGTATAAGGTTCCAAAAGTACTTCTTTCTGGTAATCATAAACTAATAGATGAATGGAGAAATAAACAAAGGAAGAATTAATTGGTCAACTCTGATTATCTCTGCTTTTGTCATTTTCCTTGCCATTGCATTTGGATACTACAAACCACGCGGTATGAATTTTTCTTCATACGTTGCTCATGAAGAAAAGACAACTTCCATCTCTGTTCTTGTTGTCGGAGATGTAATGCTTGATCGTAATGTTAGAAATATAATTAACAAGATTGGATTCGATAAGTTTTTTGCTGGAGTAAAAGATATGGTAGCCAGTCCAGATATTGCTGTAGCCAATCTTGAGGGAACTTTTACAACTAATCCGTCTGTTACGGCAAGTTTGGTTAGCAAAGAATTGAAATTCACTTTTGACCCAGCACTTTCCTCTGCTCTTGCTGATCTTGGTTTCGATATTATGGGTTTAGCTAATAACCACTCATATAACTTTGGTATGACAGGTCTTGAGAGTACAAGAAGATACATAGGTAGTGCAGGAATGATGTATTACGGTGATCCTTTCAACAAAGATGAGATTAGTACAGTTATAACTAAGAATGGAATTAGAGTTGCTTTTATAGGCTTTCATGAATTCTATTACTCTAATTTCGATAAGGTTATGTCAGAAATCGCTAGACTGCGTAGTGAAGTAGATATCATCATAGTTTCTCCACACTGGGGTATTGAATATCAAAAGAATCCGACTGTTGAAATGGTTAACTGGGCACACCAGTTCATTGATCAAGGTGCCGATGTTGTTATAGGTGCCCATCCTCATATTGTTGGTACTATTGAGATGTATAGAGATAAAAAAATATACTACTCTCTAGGTAATTTTGTATTTGATCAATATTTCTCAAAAGCTACAATGGAAGGACTTGCTGTCATTTTGGATATTGAAAAGAAAGGAGATAAATTTAAT
>CAYNAH010000034.1:0-2040 GCA_964395365.1 uncultured Candidatus Saccharibacteria bacterium
AGAATTTTGGTTCGATTCCAAGTCTGGCAGCAAATTAAGATATCTAAATCACAATGATCATCTTTTATGAAAATCGAATACGAAGCTAAATTTACAGGATATACAAAATTACAACTAAGAAAGATATTAAAAGTTGGTAGTGCAAAGATGGTTAAAAAGGAGTTTAAGCAAAAGAGAGTTGTCTTTGAATTTCCGAAAGGGAACGATATTTATGGTGGATTTGTGAGAGTTAGAGATGAGGGAGATAAAGTCACATTAACGGTAAAAATCATTAATGGAGACAAAATATCTGATCAGAAGGAGACAATGGTAACTGTAAATGATTTCGATTCCACTGTCTCCATATTAAAAACAATTGGTTGTATTCCGCAGGTATATGAAGAAACTCTCAGAGAATTATGGAGTATGAATAATGTGGAAATAACTATCGATACCTGGCCTTTTCTAGGGACTATCATTGAAATCGAAGGGAAGTCAGAGAAAGAGGTTAAGAAGGTTTCAGAGAAACTAGGTTTTGATTGGAGTAAGGCAAGATTCTGCGCTCCAGGGACTTTGTATAAAGAAAAATATGGACATGGACCGATTGATGTAGCGAAAAAGAAGGGAAAGATGATTAATAATACATTTGATGTTCCGAATCCATTTATTCTGTAAGTATGTCCATACTGGTGTAGAAACAGATTTAAAACCTGAATTGAAGACAAAACCTAGTTTTGATGACTTTATGAAGAGAGAATAGGGTATATGATATAATACCTAAAGTTCCATTATTAAATAATAATACATTTATGTTTACAATAATTATCCTATCTATAGTTGGTGCTATCATAGCAGCTGTCGTCGGTACTTTCTGGTATTCTGATAAAACTCCAATGGGAAGAATCCACATGAAGTATCTAGGATTCGACAAGCTATCTCCAGAAGAACAGAAACAGAAGATTGAGGAAGCTAAACCTGGTATGCCAAAGATATATGGTGCTCAAATGATACTTTCTTTCATTACTGCATTTGCTGTGGTGTTTATCATAACAATGACAATGGAGAATGGTCAGTCTTTCTGGCTTGCATTGGGATTTGTAGTTATGAACTGGCTATGCTTCGTAGTACCAACGATTGGTTCTGGAATATTGTGGGGTAATTGCGATAGAACTATTGCGTGGAAGAAGTTCTTTTCTGATATTGCTTCTAATCTAGTCACCATCATTCTTGTTGCAATATTGGCTAGTTTCTTTGCTTAGTATACAAAGAAAAAAGCCGGGGTTCCCATAGTCAACGCATGACGTGAAGATGGAAACGCTCCGGCTCGGTTTTGGCAGCTCTTGCGAGCCACTTTTCAGCCCTTAAGGGGGCTTATTTATCCAATATATTACACCCGTATTATATTTCATGCAACTGGTTGTCAAACCAAATCCATCAATGCTAATATCAATATATGAAAAGAATATACTTTGTTCGTCATGGAGCCACTTGTGGAAATGAGAAGAATCACTTTCAACATACAGATATACCTCTTTCTGATATTGGTTTAAAACAAGCTCAGTTTGTTGCTGAAAGGTTTAGAAAAATACCTATAGATATTTTAATATCTAGTGATATGGATAGGGCGTCACAAACTGCTGCCGCTATATCAAAAGTATTAAATATGGATGCATCACATAATCCGCTATTTAGAGAAATACTCAGGCCGACTGCCGTACGTGGTAAATCAAAGACTGATCCAGAGGTTAGAGCAATAATGGATGAGATAAAAAAGAATTATGATAATAAGGAATGGCATCATTCAGATGAAGAGAATTTCTATGATTTAGCTACAAGATGTCGAAAGGCTCTAGAATATCTAAGATCATTAAAAGAAGAAAATATTCTAGTTGTGACACATGGTCACGTATTGGTATCTATGATCGGTATTATGTCACTAGGTGATAGTTTTAGTGCAAATGACTATACAAGATATATAAAGTTCTTCATTCCTAAAAATACTGGGATAACAATAGTTGAAGAGGAGAATGGTAAATACTTCCTGTTAACCTGGAATGATCA
>CAYNAH010000034.1:2140-6765 GCA_964395365.1 uncultured Candidatus Saccharibacteria bacterium
AAAGAATTCCTAATATTTGGTCTAAAGGAAGCAAGAGCCTCTATCTTCGCTGGTTCATTTTTTGTAATTCTATTCATTTCAAATCACATACCTCTCTTTGGATTAGCACGATATGACTTCCTTTTCATAGCTGCTGTACTCATTCAAATCGTCCTATATCTAACCAAACTAGAAACGAAAGATGAGGTTAAAGTTATCTTCCTCTTTCATATAATAGGTCTTGTATTAGAGCTGTACAAAACAAGTCCAATGATTGGATCATGGAGCTATCCAGAGGAGGCTTTCTTTAAAATATACACCGTACCGCTATATAGCGGATTCATGTATGCAGCAGTGGGTAGTTATATAAGTCAGGCATGGAAAATATTTAAGATTGAACTAGTAAACTACAACAGATATATTTTGAGTGTAATACTATGTATCCTCATATACATTAACTTTTTTACCAATCACTATATCTATGACTTTAGAATCTTTTTAATCATAGCAGTATTCATCCTTTTCATTAAAACAAAAGTATATTTCACAGTTACAAACAAGGTGCGATCAATGTATTTAAATTTCTCATTCATTCTCATTGCCTTCTTTATATGGATTGCTGAAAATATTTCGACATACTTAGGAGCATGGAAATATCCTGACCAAGTTCACACCTGGACTGTTGTATCTACAAACAAGATTACATCCTGGTTTCTTATGGTGATTATCAGTTTCATAATTGTTGCATATCTCAAACACTACAAGAAGGATGTATTGGGGAAATAGGAAATAACAGTGACTTGTAATGTATTGTTTGTCGTGATATTTTTCTATGCAGAAACCAAAGGTTTCCTTGGGCTATTAAGCCCTTGAAGACAGGAGGAACAGCACATGGAAAGTCTAAGTCCGCGACGAGGGGAACCAAAAGCCGTCCTTCTCGTTGCTTCAGTAGTCGGTTCAAGCAGATCAGAGCAGTCTACCGATGCTGATACACGTGCGATTAGCGTCATTCAGCAGGCAGGTGTGTTCGAATCATTGAAGAAGAACCAAGGCGGGATATCCGCCAACGTTGCTTCAAATAATGAGGTTCGTCTGGAATCAAACCAGAAAATCGACGTTGGACAAGATGCAAAAATCATTGGTGTACGTGGTGAAGGTAGGCGAACAAGCACGATCGATTCCTGTGTGATCTCTGTAGTTAGCCAACCTGACCCAAAGGGACTCATTACAGTTGAGGCATCCGGACAGAGCCTCAAGGTCTGGAGATTCGTTTGTGTGAGGAGAGGCCAGCCTATACCACAGATTGCCGATTCACCACCACCCATACCAACTCCATCTACGAAAAAGGAGGAGGAGAAAAAGCCTGCTCCACCTGTACCAGATGTTCAAGAGAACGGTAAACATGTTCAAGGTGAGCTCGTTCTAGAGCCGCTTGTACCTACGGTGACAGTTCACTTGATACCGACATCACGCATTCGTCCAAACCCTGATCAACCACGCAAAACCTTTAGGCCCGGGTCGATCAAGGAGATTGCTGACAGTATGATGAAATATGGTCAGCATGAAGCAATCGAGGTCATCCGCATTATCGGCGATCCTAACGCTGATTTTGAGTTGGTGAAGGGTGAACGGCGTTGGCGTGCTGCTAAGCGAATCGGTCTCAAAAAGCTCAAGGCAGTTGTTGTGGATGAGGAAGTAGTTTCAGGCAAACTTGTGCAAAGTTTTAGATGCTTCGTAACTGACTTCAATCGTGAGCCATATGTGCCAGTTGACACCATGCGTGCATTGAAGCGATACCATGACGCCGGGATGACTACTGCAGATATCGCAGCAGGATGTGGTAAGTCACAGGCGTGGATAAGTTCACATCTGATCCTCGACCGTCTGGAACCTGAACTACTCAACCTGCTTGATCCAGCACTACCGAAAAACGAGCGGCTCAGTCTTACGGTTGCACGTCTCCTTTCGACTGTTCGTCGAGAAAAGCAAAAGGAGATTTATACAGCTGTGAAGGATATAACAAGCGCTCGACTGCAAGTCCTCGAGACAAAGCGTTTGATATCTCAGCAGTCTGACGTCACTGTCAGAGCCAGAAGGAAATACAAGCCTTCTGATGGATCGAGCCGTCTGAAGGTTGCCGTCCCGCGCATCCTGAGTGATGCGCTTTCCATCAATCAAATTACCGAAGGCTCTTTCAGAAGTCTGGCAATACACAGCAAGCCAGAACTTTGCAAATTGCTCGAGTATGCAAAAAATGCTCGTACGCAATTGGAAGAAATCATTGGGCGTCTCGAAGGAGCCGCCAAGTAGATTGAGTGTCAAATACAGGGCGAGGGGTCTCACACCCCCGCCTTTTTCTATGTTAAAATTTATCCATGCCTAAAAAAATATTCATCACAAGAGAAATACCAGGTCCAGCTATTACCATGCTAAGAGAAAAGGGGTATGAGATTGATATCTCTGGAAAGAGTGAACCACTAACACAAAAGGATTTAATTAAGTTTTTGAAAAAGAAGCCGTATGATGCAGTACTCACACTTCTAACTGATATTGTTGATGCTAAGGTATTTGATGCTGTCCCTACAGCAAAAATATTTGCAAACTATGCAATGGGTTTTAATAACTTTAACTTAAAGGATGCAAAGGAAAGAGGGGTTGTAGTGACTAACACTCCAGGGGACTTTGGATACTGTATTGCAGAACATGCCATGGCTTTGATATTAGGCCTCACTACGCGCATTGTAGAGGCAAATGACTATGTAAGAAGGGGTAAGTACAAGGGATGGTCACCTACAAATTTCATAGGTACAGACCTAAAGGGTAGCACTCTTGGTATTATCGGTACAGGACATATTGGTGAAAGATTGGCATACCAAGCAGCAAAGGGCTTTGAAATGAAGGTTGTATATTATGATATTCGAAGAAATGAAAACTTAGAAAAGCAGGGTATAGCTAGTTTCATACCTTCAATCGAAGAAGTTCTAAAGCAAAGCGATATAGTCTCTCTCCAGGTACCACTTCTAGACTCTACATTCCATTTAATTAATGAAGAAAGATTAAAGATTATGAAAAAAACAGCAATCCTCATAAACACTTCAAGAGGTCCTGTTATCGACGAAGTTGCTTTGGTTAAAGCACTTCAAAATGGAGTGATCGCTGGTGCTGGTCTCGATGTGTTTGAATTTGAACCAAAGATTACTAGGGGCCTCACAAAGCTATCAAATGTAATTCTCACACCACATATTGCTTCTGCACGAGAGTCTGCAAGAAATGAAATGTCTAGAATGGCAGCAGAGAATATTATTAGTTTCTTGGAAATCGGTAAGGCTAAAAACCCGGTACTATAGTTTCTTCTTTCTTAATATCAAGAAGGTCATCAATGTATTTGATGTAATCATTACAATTGAATGAAGCATTGTTGCTATGTTGTATGCTTGTAGAGATGCAAGCATTAAGATATGTCTAAATACATTCATGCTGTACAGGATAGGGGTTTCTGTACTTGGTTCATGCCATGTTTTTCTAAGTGATGGTATGAAGGCTAATATATCAACACTTACTGCGATTATCACAGATATGGTCGGATCTTTTGTAATTATCCATGGTATTAATCCGACTAGAGATATGATTAAGAAAACTGTATCTATTTTTTTAATATCTTTAAAACCGTATCGTATCGAAAAAAAGAAAATTAATATTGTAAAAATTTCTGAAGCTGCTGTTGGTAGGGCACCGATACCTGCACCCTTCGCTATTTGACCGAAGAAGATAATACAAGAGACAATTGACCAAACAAACCAAGTATATGGATGTGGTTTAACTCTTCCTTTTACAATATCCATTAGATATGGAACATTCCCTATAATAGCTAGAATTGATGCAATGATTGCAATGCTCTCCTTCATGCATACATTCTAACATCTTTAAGAATAATATGTGATAAGATAATGGTATATTATACTAACAATAAAAAATATGCATTTTGGAGAACATGTTACAGTCGATGGTTATGGTGGTGATGAAAGTTTGTTAAATAGCGAAAGTGTAGTAACTTCTTGTTTAAACGATCTTCCGGGGCTTTTAGGTATGAAAAAACTATCTACACCAGTTGTGTATTTTGCAAAGGGAAATGACACCAAGGATCCAGGTGGCTGGACTGGTATGGTGGTTATAGAGGAAAGTCACATTAGTATCCACACTTTTCCAAAGAGAGGGTTTGTTAGTGCGGATGTATATACATGCAAGAACGGTATGGATGGGGGATACATTATCCAGTATTTTAAGGAAAAGTTTGGTTTGAAAGATGTGGAATCAAATTTCCTCAAGCGAGGAACTAGATATCCAGGTGGTAATATATACTAAGCTTTCTTTTTAGAAGATTTCTTATTGTTTTTTGCAGGTAACTTTGCAATATTTTTCCATTGCTTCTTTAGACTTTCTGCAAATTCTTGTAATTCAGGATGTGTCGCTTCACCTGTTGCCATATATGCAAATACAATTGTATCGATAATATTATGAAAAGTATCTTCAGAGATATCTTTCATATCACCGACTCTTTCCATTACCTCATTCTTCATATTATCCATCCACTCTTTAGTCTGTTTACGATGCTTCTTTCCTTCAGGACCAAACAGGAAATATGAACC
>CAYNAH010000035.1:0-6663 GCA_964395365.1 uncultured Candidatus Saccharibacteria bacterium
CCACGGGGCTTAAAGGCCTTGACGCCCTTGCCTTCCTCCTGCATGCGGTCGCTGGCGAAGGAGGTGAGGTTGAGGCCGAGGATGGCGGTGAGGAGAACGAGAATACTAACGATGTTTTTCATGGAAACAGAGGTGCTAATGTTGCGTTTATGGCGTTGTTGCCAGTCTGCACCATATCACATATCCATTAAAAAAGCAAGGGGTAATCAATCATACATCATCAAATCTAGTGTCTATTTAGAGATACTTTCAGCTAGATATTTCTCTAAAAACTTCATCTTCATAAATGGGTTTCGCCACAATATCCAACTCTGTGGATAATCTGGAGTAACATTTTGACCATCTATATATATCTTAGTATCCATGTTTAATGATTTTCTGAGTGTATATCCTGAAAAAATTTGATTTATTATAACGTATTTCACTGTTTTTCTCGTATCGGGTAAAAAAGAATCGTCAGTAATTTCAATAGCATGACCATTTATATTTCCAGTTAAGGTATTTAATTTTCCATATGGAATGAAGAAAATCTTATTTATATGTGAATGTTTGAGAGAATATTTATTTGCTAAATTATTAAAAGCCTTAACTCTTCCCCTGAGGATTAGGCCTATAACAATATAATGTTGAAATACAACAAAAACGCTAAAGAGGAGTAGGATACCTGCAGCATACATGGATTCCTTACTGGCAGTAAAAAGTAGTTTTGAGTCTATTAAATAGAATATCGTTGCTATTATCGCAATGATTGAGGTAACTCCAACAATAATATCTGTTTTTTTCATAATTTTTAACGGTTCAATTTGTAAATACTTCAATAGCTGTGATTGGGTGCTATTTAAAAAATAAACAATCTATCACTATCAAACATCATTCAAATTATAGTGTAAAGTGTCGGTATATTCAATGATATTGAATATTATATTTTTGGCAGAACGATATCTGATTCCATCATTTGATTGGAATAGTTGTTACTTCTCATAAAAGAACTGATCAACCATACTAGATAGCCAAGAATAATTATTGAACAAATTCTAACGGTCCAACTAAATACTCTTGATGGATTTTCTAATTTTGAATTCTTATATCCAAAATAAATTGAAATAATTAAAATAAATGGTGGAAAAATATACCAGAGGAGTTGGGTCAGGATTCCACCAGCACCACTGAATGCCAAAATCAATCCGAGATACGCAGACAGAGAACTAAGTGTGATTGCAATTATTATAGAACCACCTATACAAGTAATTTTTTTCATATTTATAAATTATTTAATAAACTTCCCCACTTCAATCACATGTCTCACCAAAGTATTCGTATACCCTATATCGTTATCGTACCACGCTACTTGGTCTTTATCTCCACAATTGTAATTCCGATTACAATAGTTAGTATAAAACCAATAATGTAGGGAACGCCATTTTTAAGATTTGAACCAAAGTAGTAAGCAACACCAGCTACTAGTAAAATCCAAATCCAACCTTCGACCGAGCAAGGAATTATATTTCTATTCGTAAGTACTTTTTTAAACCAGATTTTATTCATGAGTTTAATTATATCAGTTTTCCGGCTTCAATGACGTGTCTTACGAGAGTATTCGTATACCCCATTTCATTATCATACCAAGCTAATACCTTAACCAAATTTCCTCCCACCACTCTTGTAAATGCAAGATCTGCAATTGAAGCATGTGGATTACCCTTTATATCTGAAGAAACTAAATCCTCTTCTGTAACTGTAAATATTCCCTTCCATCTATCCTCTGCTGCTGCCTTCTTTAGAATACTATTAACTTCCTCTGCAGTTGTATTCTTCTTTGAAATGAAAGTTATATCAACTATAGATCCAGCAACTACTGGTACACGTATTGATATACCGTCAAATAGCCCTTTAAGACCTGTCATAACCTTTGTAACAGCTATAGCAGCACCTGTTGATGAAGGTACTATATTCTGTGCTGCTGCACGACCCTCACGAGCATCCTTTTTACTAGGACCATCAACTATTGCCTGACTTGCTGTATATGCATGTACTGTGTTTAGAAGTGCTTTCTCAACACCTAGAGTTGCATCTAGTATGGCTAGAAGTGGACTGCCAGCGTTTGTGGTGCAAGAAGCATTTGAAGATATCTGACATGTACCAAGCTTGTCCTCATTCATAGACATAAGGATAGTCTCACCCTTTACTAGAGAACCTGGTTCATCCTTTATCGGAGCAGTTACTACAACTCTTTTAGCACCAGCAACAATATGAGCTTGTGCCTTTTCACTAGAAGTGAATAGTCCTGTGGATTCTACAACCACATCAATATTTAAATCTTTCCAAGGAAGCTTTGTAGGATCCTTTTCACTAACGTATTTAACTCCCTCTAGAGTTACATCACTCTTACCGTATACTGAATCATATTTTAAAAGATACTCAACATTCTCAATGGAAGTTAGATCATTAACGGCAACAACCTCAATTTCTTTATGTTCTTTTGATAATTTATAAAAAGCACGTCCGATTCTTCCGAAACCATTTATTGCAACTCGTATTTTTTTCATAATACTATTATAAGTTAAATGCTATATAATTAAAAGTAATGGAAAATATAACTGATGCTCAGCTAATAACATTGTATAGAGAAGGCAATCCTAGAGCCTTTGAGGGTATTGTAAATAGATATGCCCAAGTAATATATCGCTTCGTATTTAAGATGGTAAAGAATAGAGATATTGCTCATGACATTGTACAAGATACTTTCATTAAGGTCTGGAAAAATATCAAGGAATTCGACAATAGCAAGAACTTTAAGACCTGGATATTTATTATAGCAAACAACACCACCTTGGATCTTTTAAGAAAAAGGAAGGATACTACCTTTTCTACCCTTGATAGTGAAGAGGAAAATTTTGATCAAAATATTCCAGACACAGAACCTCTTCAATACGAACTATTCGAAAAACAAGAGAATGTGGAATTAATCGAGAAAGCATTAGACACCATTTCACCAGAAAGCAGGACTATTGTACTTCTACATGATGGCGAAGACATGACCTTTGAGGAAATTGCAAATGTTGTTAATCGACCAATGAATACGGTTAAAAGTCAGTACAGAAGATCATTACTTTCGCTCAAAAAATACATTGAGTCCATGAATGCACCAAAATCATGACGACATACGTATAACTATTATGATTAAAGAATATAATCAGATTTTGCCAGGACTTGAGCAAGATATTATAAGTAAAATCAAGAAGATAGAGAAAAGAAATATATTAGTTAAACAGACTATCTTTAGTCTTGTTTCAATATCTTCTCTGATCGGTACTATCAGATTAGCTCTCGACCTAAAGCAGGCATTTTCATTATCAGGAACATATGAATATATATCATTAATATTTAGTGATATAAGTATGATTACGTATTGGAGAGAGTTAGCTATGACTATAGCTGAAACTGTACCCTTCCTTAGTCTAGCATTTGTCTTAGGTGCTTTAGCAATGTTTTTCTGGTCAACATTAACAACAATTAAATTGCAGGTATTTAAAACTGCAGTAATATAAATTTATGATATTAGATATTAAAAAACTTGTTAGCTCCACTTCTTTTAAAGTTGTACTTGCGATAGTAGTATTCCTAGCCTTAGCATCATTCATATTTCAAGCTGGTGTATTCGTAGGCTTTCATAAAGCCTCATTCCTCTTTAAGTCAGGTGATAACTTCTACAGAACTTTTGGTGAAAGAGGTGGAATGATGATGAATGGTGGTATGTTTAGAGATGAATTCTCTGGTGGTCATGGAGCTGTTGGAAAGATAGTTAAAGTTGAACTACCAACTTTGGTTGTATTAGGTTCAGACAACATCGAAAAGGTTATAGTCACTGACAGTAAAACAGAAGTCAGAGAAGGAAGGAAGGACTCATCGGTAAATAAATTAACATCGGATCAATATATAACAGTATTAGGTACTCCAAATAACCAAGGGCAGATTACAGCAAAATTAATACGAATAATGCCAGGTCCGATGATGATGGCTTCTTCTACTTTCTCAAGATAATCACACTTTAGTGTTTCAGTATTTATTGATATAGTAGAGTGGATTATTAATATATGAATAAAACTAAAATTGTCATAGTCGGTGGTGGATTTGGTGGAATATATACAGCTAGACATCTAGACAAGCTTTTTACGAGTGAAAAAGCGGAGATAGTTTTAATTAATAAAAATAACTATTTCCTCTTTACCCCCCTATTGCACGAAGTAGCTACTGGTGGATTAACACCTGATAGTATTGTAGAGCCAATAAGAGAGGTTTTACGAGGTGGATCTGTAACCTTTGTGGAAGATACGGTAATAAATATCGATAAGACAACTAAACAGGTTAAAACTACATCTTCAATCTTTAATTATGACTTTTTAGTCATAGCAACTGGATCTGAAACTAACTACTTCAACACTCCTGGTGCTGTAGAACACAGCTTTAATCTCAAAAACCTAAGTGATGCTATAGCACTTAGAAACCACCTAATAGAAACTTGTGAAAAAGCGGTTCAAACTAGAAACAAAGACCTTTTAGTTACCTCCGTTATTGGTGCTGGTCCAACTGGTGTAGAGTTAGCAGCAGAAATACAGGAATACATGCAACATACATTGTGTATATACTATAAAAATTCTGGTTTTAACAAAGAAGACATCAAGGTTAAACTTATTACTGCAACATCAGATCTCATATCCCAGTTTCCTCAAAAAATGCGTGAAGTAGCAGCTAAGGAAATATATAAGAGAAGTATTGAGATAGTCAGTAATGCTATCGTAACTAAGGTTGAGCCTAATCTGCTTACTCTAAAGAACGGTGATGTCATTAAAACCCATACTATAATCTGGGTTGCAGGTGTTACTGCAGGAAAAGAAGGTAGATTGGAGATAAATAAATATTTACAAACAAATAACGCTGAGGTTTTTGCACTCGGTGATAGTGCTGGTAAGGATCCAATGTTAGCACAAGTAGCTGTTCAGCAAGCGAAGGTAGTAGCAAAAAATATTTACGCTTTGGTAAACAAACAGGAAATGTCGGAATTCACTTTTAGTCAGAAAGGATTACTTATATCTATCGGTCAATGGTTTGCAATTGGTAACTTCTTTGGTTTTACTTTTAAAGGGAAGATTATGTGGTGGATATGGAGAACAATATACCTCTTCAATTTCCTTTCTTGGAGAAAGAGATTCGAGATTATGCATGAATGGACTATAAACTTATTCTATCCTAGAGATATTACGTATTTGAGGTAATTAATACTACTCGTAATATTATATGAATATTTAATACAAAGACTGCCTACGAAAAGCGCAGTGAAGCGATTTGTAGGCAGGTACCGTCACCTAATCACCGACAGATTCCAGGAAAACTATTACCACATTTTCGAAGTCTGCCTCTTCATTTGAAAATAGTATCGACGCAAGAAGTGCTGTGAGTTTACCTAGAAATTTGATACCTTCTTCATCTTGATTATTTTCATTATCGTATCTTATTCTAGTTAAGTTAATGCACATCTTATCATCTATGTATTTACCTACAAATTCAAGTACACGATCATCACCCTTATCACCTTCTCCCCTAACAAATTCTCTGACTGAATCAAAGACAGATTGAGTAACAAACGCATAAATGCATCCGCCAACCACTAGTTTCATACTTTATCCTTTCGGTGTTAGATTTTTTCCCACAAAATAGTACATTAGCAATGTATCATGTATCAATTTGTGAGTCAAAAACAAAAAGAGCCTATGAGGCTCTTTTTGTTTTACATCTTTTAATCTTAATACATATCCTCCCCCTCCTCTGGTTGAACACTTTCGATCATTCTCTGCTTTGGACTTCCTGCGAATCCAGATCCAGCAGGTATTAGACGACCGATTATAACGTTTTCCATTAGACCCACTAGATCATCTTCACTACCACGTACTGCTGAGTTTATAAGTACTCGAGTAGTATGCTGGAATGAAGCTGCTGATAGGAATGACTTTCTTGATAGTGATACCTCTGTAATACCCATTACTACTGGCTCTGCCTTTGCTGGTGTACCGCCTGTAGTTTTTACAGCTGCATTCTCTTCTTGTAGTTGTAGATCATCTGTAATTGTACCCTCTGAAAGATTTGTATCTCCTGCATTTGTAACCTTTCTTCTTGAGAACATCTGCTTTACAATGATTTCGATATGCTTTCGAGCTACAGTTTCTCCCTGAAGTTCGTAAATCTTTCCAACTTCTGAAATAACATAGTTCTTTGCTTTTTCTGGACCACCGAATTCAAATACTTCATCAATGTCAGCTGATCCATCAGTTATGATATCTCCCTTATTTACCTTATCACCAACTTTTACGAAAGGTACACGCTTGATATTGAATGTATATTCAACTTCACTAATCTTCTTTCCCTTTGCTCGGTCTTCAAGGTCAGGCATGATCTTTATTGATCTCTCTTTTCCAAGATCCTTAACCTCAGATACTGTACCTGTTACTGTAGCAACTACAGCAGGATTCTTTGGTCTTCTCTTTTCAAAGATTTCCTCAACTCTAGGTAGACCTTGAGTAATGTCTCCACCTACTGATGCTGTACCTCCAGCATGGAATGTACGCATTGTTAGCTGTGTTCCTGGTTCTCCGATAGCTTGACCTGCAA
>CAYNAH010000036.1:0-6504 GCA_964395365.1 uncultured Candidatus Saccharibacteria bacterium
CCTTCTTTATCTCATTTTGTAGGTCAGAAAAAGTTAGGTTTTTAGACTCTGCTTTTAATATTACTATTACTCTAAAGTTTGGTTTATATTCCAATTTTGAAATTGCTGAATATACCTGTCTTCTTCTTTTATTTCTATCTGTGGCAAGTTTTGCCACCTTCTTGGGAACAGATACAGAGAACTTACTATCACCAGCGTGGGGAAGTACCCTTAAAATCAAAAAAGGACCATGAAATGATCGTCCTTTTTCAATAATCTCTGTAAATGCCTCGGTTGATTGTCTCTTTGACTTTGGCAACATATAGAAATGTAATTTTATAATACTATACGGCTATCTTTTTTCGTCCCTTTGTTCGTCTTCGCTTTAGAACTCTTCTTCCAGTAGCTGATTTTGATCGTACTAGGAATCCGTGTGTCTTTGCGCGCTTTCTTTTCTTTGGTTTGTATGTAAATGACATAGTGAAAGTAGTATATATTATAATCCACAACTTATCAACAGGTTTCTCAACTTTGCGCAAGTTCTATATTTTTCAAACAAGTATATACTATTGTTATGAAAGATTACATTGAACTATGGAATAGAGCATTAGTTGATATAGAACAAGCTGTATCTAAAGCAAATTTTTCTACTTGGTTTAATGATACCTACATAATTAAAGACGATGAGGGAGTTATACATCTCGGTGTGCCTAATCCTTTCATACAAGAATGGCTGTACAAGAAATTTCACAATGTGATTCTCAAATCTTTAAGACAACTTGATGAACAAGTACGAGGTCTTGAGTATGTGATTGTTAAAGATAGTGATAAGAGAAAGGAGGTAGACAAAAAGAAGCCTCAAGTTAGCCCTACAATCACTATGCCTCTGAATGATTTCTATATAAACAAGGAGGATAATCTCAATCCTAGATATGTTTTCGATTCTTTTATCGTAGGACCTTTTAATGAACTGGCGCATGCCGCATCAAAAGCTGTAATTAAAAATCCGGGATCTACATACAACCCTCTCTTCATATATGGAAATACAGGGCATGGTAAAACTCATATGATCCAAGCGATAGGGAATCATATTAAAAAAGATTTTCCACAGAAGAGAGTCTTCTATTTAACATCAGAAAGATTTGGTTCTGAATATTTTTCATCGCTGCAGACTAATACAACTCAAAAATTTAAAGATAAATATCGAAAATATGATGTTATCATAATGGATGATATACAATTCTTTGCTAATAAGGAGAAATTCCAGGAAGAACTGTTCCATCTCTTCGAAACCTTCTACCAAACTAACAGACAACTAGTATTTTCTTCAGATAAACACCCCAATTTCATACCTGGTCTAGAAGATAGACTGAAGTCACGCTTTAATCAGGGAATGATAATCGATATTCCACCTCCTGATCATGAGTCCAGAATGGCTATAATTAGAGCTAAAAGCTTAATCAGTAACATTGAACTTAAACCAGAGGTCTTGGATTTTCTTGCTGCTAGTATAGATAGTAATGTACGTGAACTTGAGGGTATAGTTAATGTGATTGTATGCCAAACACAACTCAAAAACAGACCTTTGTCTTTGTTAGAGATAAAAAACCTAATCAAAAACAACACAAAACCGAAGAAGAACATCTCGGTTAAGGATGTAATCAAACTAATCTCTAACTTCTACAACGTAAGTGAGGCTAGTGTGTATGACAAAACGAGAAAGAAGGAGGTTGTTAAGCCTCGACAGGTGATAATGTATATATTGAGAGAGGATTTCAACGTATCATTCCCATCGATAGGGGAGAAAATGGGAGGTAGAGACCATACAACAGTCATACACTCATGTGATAAGGTCAAAGAGGACCTTAAGTCTGACGCAACCCTAATCGATGAGATAAGTCAGATACGAGCAATGATGTAAAAATATCCTGTGGATAAGATTGAGATTTCTGTGGATATTTTTTGAAAAAGGTATATATTAGGGAAGAGAGGATAAGTTATCAAGAGTTATTAGAATCTTATCAACAGTTTGGTCAGAGAAAATATGGCCACAAATAAGACTTAAAATGACTTATCACCATATCCACAGGACTAATAATAACAATAAGTATTTAAATATAATATAAAGACGAAAATGAAAATAGAGTGTTCACAACTAAAACTTAAAGAAATTATAGAACAAGCATCTAGAATATCTAGCAAGCATGCAACCCTGCCAGTACTTTCATGTCTCCTTCTTGATGCATCTAAGAAGAATCAGCTAACTGTTAGAGCAACTAACTTAGATTTAGGTATTGAAATCAATGCATCAGTTAAAACAATAGAGGAAGGTGTGGTTGCTGTACCAAGTAGTACCATCAATTCCTTCCTAATCAACGCTGCAGCAGATGAAAAGGGGGTTGTGCTAGAAACCACACAAGGTAATCTAAAAATCAACACTACGCACAATTCTGGCTTAATTAAGATGATGCCACACGATGACTTCCCAAGTATTCCTAGGATATCTAGTAGCGAAGTTTTTGTTCTTAATTCAAACGATTTTGTTAAGGGATTAAAATCAGTGTGGTATAGCTCGTCAGTTTCGAGTATAAAGCCTGAACTATCAAGTGTGTATATATACTGTGATGGAGACTTTGTTGTATTCGTAGCCACAGACTCATTTAGACTTGCTGAAAAGAAGATAAAGGTTAAGAAAAGTAAGGAGTTTGGTCAAATATTGCTACCATACAAAAATATCCCTGAGATAATAAAGATACTGGAGTCGATCAATGATGATGTTGAGGTTTGTTTGGATAAGAATCAAATATCATTCAGCTATAAGGGCGTATACCTAATTTCTAGGGTTATAGACGGTACATTCCCAGACTATAAACAGATTATCCCAAAAACTAGCACTACAGATGTGGTTGTTCTTAAGCAAGACTTTGTTAATACTCTTAAACTCTCAAATGTCTTTTCTGATAAATTCAATCAAATAAATATTAAAGTAGACCCATCTACAAAGAAAACTCAGATTAGAACTAAAAATAACGATGTTGGAGAAAATACAACCATGCTAGACTCTGCAATAACAGGGGAGGCTGTAGATATAAACTTCAACTATAAATATATTGCTGATTGTCTTCAGTCTATAGATTCAGATAGTCTAAGTCTTACATTTAACGGATTAAATAAACCAGTAATCATATCACCAGTATCAGATACAACATTTAGATATATTGTGATGCCAATGAACCGTTAAGTACAAATCAAATGAAAGAAGTTTCAGGATTCTTCGACAAGTTTAATAACCTAGCTTTAAAAGAGCTTAATAAAAGAGACAAAATATCCTCAATAATACAGAAACTTACAAAACAAAAAATTAATTATGCAGATATAAACCTTAAAGAGGGAATTCTGGCTATAAAAGGAAACCAACTTCTAAAGAGTGAGATATATATGAAAAAACAACAGATTATAAGTCTTCTTAATAAGGAAGGTATAAAGATTAAGGATATAAAGTAATTAACGACTAACTACTAAATCAATACTAGCCTCACCTCTATTGTATACGGAATCATAGACTATAACTTTTATAATATTATTTCTCTCAATACCTTCAATATCTTGTGGGGTGAAAGACAAAGACTTCGGATTCTGTTCGTTTGAGGAAATAAATTTACCATTTACATATAGTTCAGATTTCTTTATAGGATATTTACTAGAATTATTTACAGAAACAGTCACTCTAGCATTCTTTTCATAAGGTGTTTCTTGAGATAGGGAAAGGGTAACTTTAGGAAGATTTTCTTCAGTGTGAACATCATCCTTGTCCTTTGGTGGTTGTATCACAGTGTTTTCGCTAAATGAAGGATTACTCTTTTTCCATGTTTCAAACCATGCCCTAACCCCAAACTCCCAGTTCTCATACTGAGAATCACTACTCGGATCTTTAGGGGCATCACCATTAGGATTATCCTTATCAAGCCAATGAAGTATGCTGTGAACACTAGGTTCAACAACATCCTCTCTTGTTTCTGGTGGGGTAAGATCAGTTGCTAACTTGCCAGATATTTTGTCGCGTTTGTAAGACACTCCACCTTGCCAAATTCCTCTTAGAACAGGCTTTATATCGTCAGGTGTTGGTTCAGGCTTCTTAAATGTTTCTTTTGGTAGATCAGCATTAATTTCTGCCATAAACGCTCCCCAGACCGGAGTTATGATAAGGCCAGCAACCTTCTTGTCCATTGCACTATTGTCATTTTTTCCTGCCCAAGCACCAACAACCAGGTTCGGTGTATATCCCTCAATCCATACATCTCTAAAATCATTAGTTGTACCAGTCTTTGTTGCAACTTGTCTGTGTAGATTCTCCACTGCAGATGTAATAGTATCAAGTCTAACTGAAGGGTCTGATAGAATATCAGTTATTTGTCTAGCAACTTGAGCCGGGATAGCTTGAGTTTGATTGAAACCAGCTTCTTCAAGTACATTTCCATTGCTATCCTCAACCTTCAATATTGATCTATATGGATTTCTTAATCCATCATTAGCAAATACACCATATGCACTAGTTAACTCTAGAAGAGAAACCTCTCCACCTCCAAGTACAAGTGTTAGTCCATATCTATCTGGATCAGTTAAACTAGTGATACCCATCGCTTCTGCAGTTTTTATAGAGTCAGATATACCAGCTAAATACAAAGCCTTAACTGCAGGTATATTTCTTGAATGAGCCAAGGCTTTTCGTATAGGTTCAGGACCCTCAAAAAGACCATCATAGTTTTCAGGGGAGTAGCAGACCTTAATATCATCTTTAGGATTTATAGGTTTTCCTTCAGGAGTACATCTAGCTGAGAATTCAGTTTTAACATCAAAAAGCATAGTCTCTGGAGTGTATCCCTTCATGAAAGCAGTTGCATAAACGAAAGGTTTAAATGTAGATCCTGGCTGTCTAAATGCAGTGGTTATGTTGAAGTTACCATATCCTTTCTCAAAATAGTTACGTGATCCGACCATCGTCAATATGTCACCAGTCTTAGGATCTATAGCAACCATAGCTGTATTACTTGCATTGAATGATTTTTCTAGAGTAGGAGCAAAGTTACTTATTACTTTCTCAGCTTTTTCTTGCATCTTAAAATCAAGAGTAGTAATAACTTTTAGACCACCTTCTTCTACCATACTGTCACCATACTTACTTACCAAATAGTCTTTAACGTATAGGGCAAAGTGAGGAGCTCTTATACCAGTAGTGTTTTTCTCAAGGAAGTGAACATTTTCTTTAATAGCAAGATCATAATCTGCCTTATTAATAAAATTATTATTAAGCATCTGCTGTAATACAAGATTTTTTCTTGAATCCAGTTTTGCCTTGTTTGGACCATATGGTGAATAGAAAGTAGGTGCTTGGGGAATAGCTGCGACATACGCTGCTTCTGCCAGGGTCACATCTTTAGCTGACTTACCAAAAAATGTTTTACTAGCCTCCTCAACTCCATATATACTTCCACCATAAGGGTTTTCGTTAAGGTATGTATTAAGGATTTGATCCTTTGTAAGGACCTTCTCAAGCTTTACAGCTAGTATCCATTCCTTTAATTTTCTAGTTAAAGTTTTGTCCTTTGTAAGAATGGAGTTTTTAATAACCTGCTGTGTAATAGTAGAACCACCTTGAGTTGTGCCTGATCCAGGAGTTAGGTTGGCTAATATTGCTCTCAATATAGCAGTAGGCTTGATACCTTTATGTTTGTAGAACTCAGCATCCTCAATAGCAATTGTAGCGTCTTTGATCTTCTGTGAGATATCTTCATAAGTCACAACAGTTCTCTTTGCATCAGTATGAACATCATAAAGAAGTATTTGACCCGTTCGATCAAATATCTTCGTTGATTGAGCCACCTTTCTCTCTTCAAAAACACTCAAATCAGGTATTTTAAGGCTAGCAAACCAGATAATAGCAAAGCTTGATATTATGAAGAAAAACGAGGCACAGAGGATTATTAATGGTTTAATTAACTTCCACTTCCAAGAATTAAAAAAACTACGACTTTTACTCATTTAGAAATTTTATCATAAATATGTTACATTACATAGTAAATAATATAACAAATATGTTTGGATTTAATAAAAAAGTAGAGGTAAATACAGACCCACAAGCTATAGATAAAGTATTATCAAAAGGCGTAGAGGCAATTTTCCCGAATAAAGATTTCCTTAAGAGTAAGATGATGAAGGGGGAGAGGCTAACATTGTATGCAGGAATCGACCCAACTGGCCCAACTCTTCATTTAGGTCATTTGATTACAATTAAAAAGTTATCTGAATTCCAAAAACTTGGTCATCAGATATATTTTCTGATAGGAGACTTTACAGCAATGATCGGTGATCCTACCGGCAAAAGTTCTACTAGAAAGAAATTAACTAGAGAAGAGGTTATGGCTAACTGTAAGGAGTATCAAGATCAGGCATCAAAAGCAATATCTTTTACTGGACCTAATAAAGCACAACTTAAGTTTAATTCCGAATGGCTTTCTAAAATGAACT
>CAYNAH010000037.1:0-6376 GCA_964395365.1 uncultured Candidatus Saccharibacteria bacterium
TTTCTCCCAATCCGAAGCTTAAAAAGTATTTAGAGAATGTTTGTAAACCCATCTTAAGAGAGATGTATGCAGCACCTACGTTAAGCGACTGACTAAGCACTTCTTGCATAGGTATTACACCTCTAGCTTTTCCGTCATAGTTAGAAATTTTTCTCCCATTCAAAAGAAGAAAGCCGTCATCCTTGTATGTAGATTTTGCTGTTATAACACCAGAATCAATTCCTGCAGCCATAGTTAATGGCTTCATGATTGATCCCATTTCATAAACATTTTCTACTAGAGAGTTTGAAAGCACTTTTGGACTATCGATTTTCGAAAGATCGTTCGGATTAAAAGTTGGCAGTTCTGCCATTGCATATATCTGACCTGTCTTTGGATCCATTATAATACCTCCAATCGAATCTGATCTCCACTTATTCTTTGTATCTCTAAGAATTGTCTCTAGATAATTTTCAACTGTAGGTTCGATTGAGGTTATAACATCTCCTTCTTTTACCGAGCTTGTAAATACTGTTTTCTTAATGCCGGAAAATAGCTCAGCAAAAAAGTTTATATTTGAATTTGACTGATTTCTTGATAATGTACTTTCATAGAAGCTTTCTATTCCATACCTTCCTTCCAATTTGTTATTCTTGTCCAATCCAATTATCCCTATCGTGTCTGCAGCGAGCGAATCTCCAGGATAAATTCTCCAGCTTTCCTTTTGTGAATATACTCCCGGTATTCTAAGTGATGCTAATGACTGCCCTATGGAAGTATCCATTCTCTTTTCTATCTCTTTGTACGAATCATCTGTATGTGAGGCCTTTTCCAAAAAGGAATCCTTATCTAGATTCATATACGAAGATATGGCCATATATACCTGATTAGGATCCTTAATTAATTTAGGATTTATTGAAAGATTATATCCATCCTTCACTGTAGCTGCAGCAATCTTTATTCCATCCTTTGATGTAAAGAAGATGGATCCTCTATCAAAATTAGTAACTACAGGTTTAACATATTGCCTATCAGCCCTATCACTATACTCATTACCTTTTATGATCTGTACAAAAAAGAGTTTTGAAACTATTGCTAAAGCAACAAAAAAAACACAACCGAGTATTATACGTATCCTTAGAGTATGATTATAGTTCATTATGATTGGCCATTGCAGTTAAAGACTGACCAGATATGAATGAAACTGTATCTGAGTCCTTAAAACCTTTTTCATGTGCCAATTCAGCATTGATAGTATTCTTAACCAGGAAATACTTTGCTTCTAATTCACTGACTCTTGTAAGTATTGTTCTACTCTCCTTCACTAGCTCCTCTCTAGCCACAACATTAGCAATCGCACTATGGAGAAGGTAAATGTATGCACCCGTCATAGCAAATATAGCGATAACAAGAAATGTGAATATCTTTTCTCTGTATTTGAAAACCCCATTTATATTATCTACTAATAGTTGAGTCATATTTTTTCTAAAATTCTTAATTTTGCGCTTCTTGATCGTGGATTATCTTCTACCTCACTCTCCGACGGGACAATTGGCTTTTTTGTAATTATTCTTGCTAAACCTAATTCCTCTTTTTCTTTATTAAAATTTTTAACGATTCTATCTTCTAGACTATGGAATGATATAACTGCGATTCTTCCATTTGCTTCTAGCCTTTCAAATCCTCTTTCTAATCCCTTTTTAAGGGTATTTAACTCATCATTAACTGTTATTCTTAATGCCTGAAATGTTCTAGTTGCAGGATGTAACCTTCCTCTTCTGTAGAACATGGGTACTGAACCAGATATTATCTCAACAAGCTCACCAGTACTCTCAATTTTCTTTTTTTCTCTATAACTGACAATCGCGCGTGCTATCCTTCTTGAATATTTCTCCTCACCGTAACCAAAAATGATATCTGCCAAGTTTTCTTCCTCCCAATTATTTACTATCTCGTAGGCAGTCAAATCTCCTTCCTTTTGTTCTTTTTTAAAAGTCATGAGTAGAGGTTCATCATTCTTGAAAGTAAAACCCCTACCAGATGTTTCAAACTGATCAGATGATAGACCTAGATCGAGCATGATACGATTAATCTTCTTTATGTTTAGAGTATCCAATACCTTATCTAGATCACCATAACTCGACTCAACCAAAGTAACATTCTCATACTTCAGAAGCCTTTGTTTTGATCTTTCTAGAGCCTCTACATCCCTATCTAAACCAATTACTTTAATTCCTCCATTATTTATCTCTAAAGCATATTTTGCGTGTCCTGCACTACCTAATGTGCCATCAAGATATATATCATTTGGCTGTATATTTAAGCCCTCTACCGATTCCTTTAAAAGAACTGTTTTATGTATCATCATAGTATGCCTACTGATCCTAATTTTTCTGCTAGGGCATCAGTTTTCTTCTCAACAGCTGTACGATATGATGACCAAACCTTTTCATCCCAGATCTCAACTCGATTCAAAACACCGATAATCGCAACCTTACTTGATATTCCTGCATGTTCACAAAGATGCGTTGGAATCAAAATTCTTCCGATTGAGTCTACATCAACTTCTGTAGCTCGACCGAAGATAATACGATTAAAGTTTCGATTATCTGACTGCAATACTGATGAAGAATCTGGACGAGACAATCTCTCTGCGAATTCTTTCCATCCCTTCAGCGTAAATATGAAGAGACAGTTATCTATCCCGGGAGCGATAACAACAGTGTTCCCCATTTCCTTTCTAAACTTAGATGGAAGTGAGACTCTGCTTTTATCATCAATCGTGTGCAGATGTTCTCCGATCAGCATATTATTTTTTTGTGAGATTTAAATTAAGAAATTATTTAATATTTTGTTTCTACGGTCGAATCATAAAAACAAAATACTGATAATTTCCTACTTCATCCCACTTAAATACCATTTTATCCCACTATATGTATATTTGCAAACAAAAATATCCACTTAATTGTGGATATCTTTGTTAAAACAATTTATTTTTTATTTACTCTACTCTTTTGGTCTCATCAATGGGAACATTTGTAATTCGCGTAGTGGTTTGTCTGCCAGGAAAGCAAAGAGTCTATCTCCATAAGCAAAACCGAATGTTGGAGGCATTCCATACTCGAGCATCTCAACAAATTCATCATCTGGCATCATTGCCTCATCATCTCCACTTTTAATCAATTCTTCCTGTACACTAAATCGATTCTTCTGATCGATTGGATCATTTAATTCTGCGAAACCATTAGTAACTTCTGCACCAGCTAGGATTAACTGCGCTCTTAAAGTAAGCTCTGGATTATCAGGATGAATTTTTGATAATGGCGAGACAAGCTTTGGATGATTTACAAGCCAAGCTGGACCTGAGATTTGCTTTCTGCAATATTTCCAAAGAGTATCAGTGAGTCTTTCTTTGTTTTCCCCATCATATTTAACATTAAGTTCTTTCAACCTATTCATCATTTCCTTTTCTGAAGCTGTTAGAACATTAATTCCGGTCATTTTCTCAACTGTCTCAACATAATTAATTCTTGGCCAATTTCCTTCTAGACTAAAATTATGCCCTCTTGTAGAAAAATCCATTTTGCCAAATACTTGTTTAACAACGGTTTTAATCATATCCTCTGTCATAGATACACCATCTTCAAAGTCAGCAAATGACCAATAGAATTCAAGCCCTGTAAATTCCTGCAAATGATCTGGACTTGATCCTTCATTTCTATATACTCTACCTATCTCAAATGTTTTAGGGAATCCTGCAGCCATTAATCTCTTCTGCCATAATTCACCAACAGAAATTCTTAAATACACATCTAAATCGTAATCGTTATGATGTGTTTTAAAAGGCGTCGCTTCTGCTCCACCAGTTGTAACCTCAAGAGTTGGTGTTTCAACTTCCAAAAAGCCTTTTTCCTTCAAAAATGATCGTGTTACATCCCAGAATTTAGATTTTTTGATGAATAGGTCTCTCAGTTCCTCATTCATTAGAATATCAAGATATCTCTTTCTATATCTTTCATCGTCATCCTTAATACCATGCCATTTTTCTGGTAGAGGTAGCAGAGTCTTTGTAGCTATATTCCAGTTCTTAACTAGAAGACTCTTCTCTCCTCTCTCTGTAGTAAAGAGGCCACCTGTAACAGATATGAAGTCACCGATATCTATAGCATCTGTAAAGAGTTTAAATATTTTTTCATCAATTTCATCCTTCTTAAACACTGCCTGAAACTTTCCTGTACCATCATAAAGAACAACGAAGAGAATTGCTCCCTGTCCTCGTATTGCCATTATTCTTCCGGCTAGTGAAATCTCCTTATCTTTATACTCATCATACTTATCTCTAGCAGTTGATAGAGAAAAAGTTCTAGAAATTTTACTTGGAAAAGGATTAATTCCAGCTTTTTTTAATAGTTCTAGTTTTTCTAATCTTGTAGCTCTTAACTCTTCTAATGAAGCCATTTATTTAATTTAAAAAGAAATAAGTGTATAAACAATTTTACCTTTTGGTGTTTGAACAGTAACCTTATCACCCTTCTTCTTACCAATCAGTGCTGCGCCTAATGGTGAAAGATTTGAAACTTTTCCCTGAGCCATATCTGCTTCTTCTGAACCAACAATCTTGTAATCACGGGCATCCTTATCACCTTCTTTTAGAACTTTAACAGATGAACCTATGACCACACCTTCTTTTGCACCCAATCCTTTTTCATCTAGCACTACAGCTCTCTTTAAAAGATTTTCTAAGTGATTGATTCTATCCTCAACTTCACCCTGTATCTGGCGTGCATCATGGTATTCAGCATTTTCAGACAAGTCACCTAGTTTCTTTGTATACTCTAGATTCTCTGCAACCTGTTTTCTTTTCTCTGTTTTAAGGTATACTAACTCTTTCTTGAATTCCTGTAGTTTCTCACTTGTCAGATACTGTTTTTCTTCGCTCATAGTAGTAGGTTAAAAAATATAAATAAGTTATAAGACCTATATAATACCCCAATCTTAAGGAAAAGTAAAATAAACCTATTTAAAGTATTCTGGTGTATTTATACTCATCCAATCTAAAGTTTCTCGCATAGCAGCACCAGCTCCAATGAGGTTGTGTACTGAACCATTCTCCATCATCATAGCAAAAGCATACCTAGGGTTTTTATATGGGAAATACCCTGTCATCCAGGAGTTTACCTTGTCTTTTGTCGCACCGAGTTCAGCAGTACCAGACTTTGATGCAACCTCTACGTATGGAACGTTAAGTGACACTCCAGTACCCTTCAAAACACCCTGTCTCATCCCTTCTTTAATCACGGTAAAATCCTCTTTTGGTATATCGATCTGATGCACAATCTCACCAAACTGATCCTTTACGATACTTGGATTACGCAATAGACCATCTTTGACAATTGATGCAACTGCTCGAACGATTTGGATAACTGATACCTGAAATCCATATTGTCCTATAGATGTGTGGTAGGTATTACCTAGATTCCAAGCTTCACCTTCAAAGTATTTTTTCTTCCACTCAGGATTTGGAACCGTACCATCAGGACCAGAGAAGAATGAATTCTCAATCTTTTCTCCAAAGCCGAATTGTTTCATATATTTCTCTATTCTAGCTATACCCAAACCCTTTTGATCTTTGTATCCACCCCCAACTTCATAAAAATACACATCGGACGATACCGCTATCGCTGTTCTCATATCCACCAAACCATGTGCCTTCCAATCTTTGAATACTGTTTGTAGTTCAGGATAGTACTGATTTTGAATTGATATCGATCCTGTACTTAAGATCTTTTTGCTTGGGTCTATGATGTTCTCATTTAAAGCTGCAAGAGCCATATATGGCTTAACAATAGATCCAGGAGTATATAGTCCATCCACTGCCCTATTTAGAAATGGCTTATTTGAACTCTTTAGATATGATCTAACTTTATCCATATCACTTTTTGATGACATTATATCCGGATCAAACTCTGGATAGCTGGTCATGGCTATTATTTCACCAGTATTTACGTCCATCATCACACCCGCACCACCAGCAAAGCCCACTTTTTCTGCAATATCTTTTATAGCTCTGTACATCTCAGATTGTATTCTAGAATCTATTGAAAGATATATATTTTTACCTTCTTCAGGTGGTTCGATGATATTATGTGACTGTACCTTTCCTAATGCATTAACCTCTACCAACTTAACTCCATTAGTACCCTTCAGTTCTTCATTAAAATATTTTTCCGCAGCGTCCACACCTTCAAAATCTTCTCTGTAATAGAAACCTGAATTGTCTTTGGAAGGATACTGAACGTAACCAACGACATTGGCAAATCCAGTTAATTTAATGTAGTTACATAGATAGAAATAAGGATCATAACTTTGATCATTCCATGAAAGCTCCACACCATTC
>CAYNAH010000038.1:0-6194 GCA_964395365.1 uncultured Candidatus Saccharibacteria bacterium
AGTTATTCTTTGGATGGTTTGTGATATATCTTCCAACCAGATCATTCTCATTACCAATATTTGAAGTTAAAAGCATTCTTGTGCTCTCAATACCTCCTGCGGCAATTATGAATATTTTTGATTTAATACTGTATGTATCTCCTTCACTTTTAATTGAGATTTCTTGAATATCATTACCATTCTTCTTAATATCTACAACTGTAGAATTGAGGAAAATATCAACATTATCCTTCTCAAATATATGTTTAAGTTCTTTTGCAAAATTCCATACAGGATCCTTTGCTATAAAAATCTTCTCTTTGATATTCTTAGATTGTAGAGTGAAGTCAGCATTCTTTCTTGCTTCAGATATACCAGCTTCGCTAAATTCGTTTAAATTAGCGAATCCATAATTTACAGATCTTTTATAGTATTCATAAATCTCACTTTTCGTAATTGGCCAAGTATGTAAATCAATATCATCTAGTGGGGAAGATAGCCCAGACCAAGTTGTAGATGTACCGCCAAATATTCTTTCTCTAGATGATTCACGTATTTTAACATCACCAGTACTTACAACTTCCTTTAGTTTGTCGACATTCTGGTTTTTGGATATACCTCCACTTTCTACTACACAAATCTTCTTGTTAGAACTACTAAGTTCAGATGCCAGGGTCATACCAGCTGGTCCAGAGCCAATTATACATATATCAAATGTTGTATTTGCTTTTTCCTTAATACTCTTATGTATAGCCATGAAATGATTGTATTATAAAACTATGCTTGATACAATGAATTAAATCTATGATAACAGGCAAAATAACTAGGAGAAATCTCGATGAATTCCTTAAGAAACATGCAAGTGATGCAAGGATAGTTGATATCGGTTCTGGTAATTCATCATATAACCGTTTCTTTCCTAACCGTATTTCTGTTGATATTGATCCTAATCGTAAACCAGATGTTTTGGGTGACGCTCATAATCTTCCATTTAAAGATGGTGAAGTCGAAGCCATACTATCAACTGACGTATTTGAACATCTAAAGGATCCAGTTAAAGCTGTTTCAGAAATGAAAAGAGTTTTAAAAAAGGGAGGAAAAGTAATCTTTGCTACTAGATTCATCTTTCCGATCCATGACTCACCAAATGATTTTTGGCGTTTTACAAAGTATGGTCTCAGAGAACTATTTAAAGATTTTGAAATAGAATCATTGGAATCAGAAACAACTAACTTTACGACACTAGCAATCTTGCTTCAAAGAATGGGATATCAGACAAAGTTGTTTTGTAACAAACCTGCAAAACTTGTACTTTTTATGATTGCAAAGATACTCACTCATATGAATTGGTTAATTAAAGAAGAATACGGTGATATAGCAAGGAAAAATACTGAGGATGGTGCACTTGCCAGTGGATACTATATGGTTGCAAGAAAGAAATGAAAATACTTTTAATTTCACTTACAAATAACATTAAAAGTGGTGGGGGAAATCTCACTCATGAATTATGCATGTATTTAAAAGGTAAGGTGGATTTCACTCTACTTCTACCAGAAGATGAAACAAGATATGAATATGCAACATATCCAGTTGAATATATATTGCCTAAATATATTTTTAGCACCAGAACTCCTAGATTCCTAAAGTATTTGTTTTTTAAATATAAAACTGATTCAGATTTAGTACATTCTGTTTTTGAGTTTCCGTATGCCATGATTGCTGCAAAGATTGCGAGGGATAATAACAAGCCGCTGTTAATTGGATTAGCTGGAACATATGCTGTCAAACCTCTATTGTATTTTCCTGATAATTTCTTCCTAAAGAAAGCATACAATCAATCAAAGAGACTTACAGCTATAAGTAAATTTACAGCAGATATGGTCAAGAAATTCTCTGGTACAAAAGTTCCAATTGAAATTATCCACTGCGCAGCTAACTTTGAAAGGTTTTCAGCTGTAAGTGATATCAGTGATTTAAAGAAAAAGTATATTGGTAAGAAGGTACTCATAACAGTAGGTGCACTAAAGCCACGAAAAGGCCACAATATTGTTTTGGAAGCTCTATCTATTCTTAAAAAAGAAAGAAATGATTTCCACTACGTTATCATTGGAAACAATGAAGAAAGGGGAGAATACATGGATAACTTGCACAGAATCATTAATGAAAACGATCTAAAAGATAACGTGACATTTGCTGGATCAGTGAGCGATGCAGATATCACAAAGTACTTCCAACTTTGTGATGTATACATTCATACTCCAGTTATGAAAAATTGGAATTTTGAAGGTTTTGGAATTGTATATCTTGAAGCCGGAGCCGCTCGTAAACCAGTCATTGCTTCAAATTCTGGTGGTACACTAGATGCTGTAGTACCAGATAAGACAGGAATAGTTGTTGTAGAAGGAGATGTACAAGCTACATATGAAGCCATAAAGAAAATATTTAATAATCCAGAATATGCACAATCCCTTGGTAATGCTGGATATGAATATGCAAAGGAACATACTTGGGAAAAGATCGGGGATAAGTTTATGAAGCTATACAAAGATTGCATTAAAAAAGAAATATGAAAATAGTAATTCTTTCAGATGATTTTCCTCCAAAAAGTGGTGGTGGCGCAGCTATCATCGCCCATATTCATGCAACCACTCTTGTATCAAAAGGTTATGATGTAACTGTCGTTACTACAGTTGAAAACAAGAAAGAAGTAGGTGAGGTAAAAATAGATGGACTTAAAGTAATTAAAATATATTCTAAGTACCATCCTCGTTTCAGATCATATATATCTTTGTACAATCCTTTCATAATCTCCAAGATATCTAAGATATTAAAAACAGAGAATGCGGATATAGTCCATGCACACAATATACACTCACATATTTCATATCATGCTCTGTCTGTAGCGAAGAAATATTCCAAGGCACTTTTTGTAACAATACATGATTCAATGCCTTTCCACTATTCAAAACTCTTTCCACAATATCCATACCACTTTGATACCAAAAGCTATACAGTTTCTTGGAAAACTCAATTAAAGGATTTTGGTATTCGATTCAATCCATTTAGAAATATTGTTATCCGATACTATCTAGGCAAACCAAACAAGATCATGGCAGTGAGTGAAGCTTTAAAAAGGGCATTGAATGACAATGAAATAATGAATGTAGAAGTTATTAATAACGGTATAGATATAAAAAAGTGGGAAATTGATTCAGATTCAATAAATAATTTTAAGAAAAAATATAATCTGATTAATAAAAAGATAATACTTTTCTGCGGAAGATTGAGTAGGGCAAAAGGGGGTGAAGTATTGATAAAAAGTATGCCTGCCATATTAAGTAAAATACCCAATGCCGTACTCCTCATTGTAGGCGAAAAAACCCCTGAAGTTGCAGGTAATGATAATTACCTCGTATTTACCGGTAAACTAAGCAATAAAGCCCTTATAGAGGCTTATGGAGCCTCTAATATGCTAGTATCGCCATCCCTATGCTTTGACTGGTTTCCTACAGTTAATCTAGAGGCAATGGCAATGAAGTTACCTGTAATCACTACTTGTTTTGGTGGTGGTAGGGAAGCAGTAAAAGAAGGTGTAACTGGCTATGTAATAAATCCGTATCATTCAAATGAATTGGAGAATAAGGTGGTGGAAGTTTTGAAGAATGATTCTCTTCTACGGACATTAGGTTTAGCCGGATATGAAAGGGTACAAAAAGAATTTAATCTAGAAAATTACGCAAATAAAATTATTTCTTGTTATAATAAATTTATATAATATGAAAAAAGTACTGATTACCGGAGTTGCTGGATTGCTGGGTTCACATTTTTCAAGATACCTACTAGATAATGGTTATGAGGTTATAGGGATCGATAATCTTTCAGGAGGATATAAGGAATATATTGATCAGAGAATAATAAAGGCAAAAAGATTCTACAAAATAGACCTAGTTGATAGCGTAAGTCTTCAAAAGATTTTTAAAAAGCATAAGCCAGATTATGTATATCATTTTGCAGCATATGCAGCAGAAGGACTCTCACCCTTTATTAGAAACTATAACTACACAAACAATGTAATATCTTCAATTAATATAATTAATAATTGTATTAAGTATGATGTTAAGAAATTAATATATACCTCATCAATGGCAGTTTACGGAAAAGGTCAACCACCATTTACTGAAGATCAATTACAGAATCCAATAGATCCATATGGTATAGCTAAATACTCTGTTGAAATGGATATTAAACAGGCATACGAGCAATTCGGATTAAATTACACAATAGTCAGACCACATAATGTTATAGGTATATATCAAAATATTTGGGACAGATATAGAAATGTAATAGGTATATGGATAAGAAAGATATTGGCCAAAGAAAATATTTCAGTTTTCGGTGATGGTAATCAAAAGAGAGCTTTTTCTGATATCAAATTCTATATGAAGCCATTTATGAAATTAATGGAAAAAGGTGATCATGAGATCTTTAATATCGGTGCAGATCATGAATATAGAATAAAAGATATGGCGAAATTGGTTTCGAAAATTGCTAATGAGTTTGGATATAAGCCTGGTATAGACTATCTTGAAAAGAGACATGAAGTTAAGGATGCATACTGTAATCATGATAAGGCAAAGAAATACCTTGCTTTTGAAGATGGAACAGATATAGAATCAACCGTAAGAGAAATGTTTGCATGGGCTATGAAGCAACCTAAACGAAAGACTAAGGATATGAAGTATGAGGTAGATAAAAATATATATAGCTTTTGGAAATAATATGAATTTCGATAATACAACATTTTACGATAAGGCAAGTGGTGAATATTCAAACCGAAGATACAAGTCTGGTACTAATAGCTATATTCAATTCTTTTTTAAGAGAAGACTCTCACTTACTATTGATATATTGCATAAATACATTTCTGGAAGAAACAATCTATCGCTACTTGAAGTCGGTTGTGCTGATGGAATAGTTATTGAAACTATTGATTCTAAATATTCAAATAATTTCTCAAAATATATTGGTACTGATATTTCTCCAGAGATGATAAAAGTAGCTTCAGAGAAAAATAAAAATAATAAGATAAATTACTATATTAAGAATTCAAATGAACAAGGGGAATTTGATTTTGTTCTAGCTATCGGCTTTTTAAGTCCAGGTATATTTGATCGTGAATTTGATTATATAAAAAAGTTTCTAAAGAAAGATGGAATAGCTATTGTTTCTATGGCTTCAAGAGATTCCATATATACTAAATTGAAGTTAAAAGACCAGGAATATTCTAAAGATTATTGGAATCACAACCAATATATGGAATTTTTACAAAAAGATTTTGATGTTCTATGTACTAAGCCATGCGGTCTCTTTATCCCAAAGCTTTGGGCATTACCTATATTGGCTAGAATAGCTCAACCAATATTTGAGAGTGTATTCAAATACATCATTCCAAACCTATTTCATGAGAAGCTTTATGTTCTTAGACGCAAGGCGTAACTCACTGTATGTTTTTGGGAAATTAGATTTAAAAAACCACAATATCTTCTGTCCAATTCTTGAATTAATACCAAAAACTTTCTTATAAACTACATCATCTGCGAGTTCATTAACTAATATTGATTGTGGGTGAATGAGAGGGAAGTTCATCTCACTAGTTTCCATATTATCAAAGTGTCCCTTCTCTCTTCTTGAATGAGCAGCACCGTTACCAAATCCAATATTTTTAATTAAGTTTTTATTAGGTGTTATACATAGTCCATCTTCCTTCATACATGTATATGTCCATGCTACATCCCAAGTCGTTAATTCATTTCTGTGCATGCGGTTGAATAGGTATTCAAAATAGTCTACAAGTACTGGTTTTTTCAATACTTTAAGTAATACTCCATCAGCTTTAACTTGAGGCCAGTCTTTCATATTTACATCATATTTATCCCATGCTCTCTTCCATGTAGCCCAACCCCATATTTGAGCAATATTTGAGAAATAGTAGCTTGGATTATCTATGTTTTCCTTTTGCATATTTAGCCCACTTATATGCATTATTCTCCGATCATCTTTGTACTTTTCTAATAGATTCTGACAGAACATAAAGAAGGAGTTATTCGGTAGGCAATCATCTTCTATGATTATGGCTCTATCAACATTTTCAAATACCCAACTTATATCTGAGAAACCTTTAGAAAAATCCCTTGGCAATCAGGAAGAACCCCAGG
>CAYNAH010000039.1:0-6050 GCA_964395365.1 uncultured Candidatus Saccharibacteria bacterium
CTTGCATCTTACCTTGAAGTACTGCCAATTCATCAGTACTACGCCACATTTGTGAAAATGACTTCTGGCCCAATATACTCTCAATGACTGAGACGGAGTTCATGGTGTATATATCAGTAAGAGCTTTGGTAATTACCCTCTTTCCATCACTTATTCTGTCCCCCTTATCACCAATCTGTAGAGTTAACTCCTTAATTTCTAGATTCTTAGCAGCAATTTTATTCTCTGTTATCTTTGTATCAGCTTCCAATTTCTTTTTAGAGATATCAAGAGATTTAATTGTATTACTTAGTGAGTCTTTTTCCTTACCCAAAGCATCGATATCTGATTGATATTGTCTAATCTCTGATTCTAGTTTACTTATTGCATCATTCCTGTCGTTAATCTTATCCTTAATCTCTTCAACTGTTTCAGCGTATACGGTCGTGGTTAATATAAGGGAAAATGCAATAAAAAATATGGTTATTTTTTTACAGTTTATCATGTGCAAATTTAAGCCTCTTAAGCACCTCTTCTTTACCTAGTATTTCAGATATTGTGAATGGATCAGGAGATTTGTCCTTTCCTGATAGGGCATAGCGCATCGGCCAAAGAACGTTCCCCTTCCCTTTTGATTCTGCGAGTGGCCAGAGCGTATTTTTAACTGAATCCTTAGAGAAATCAGAAAGATCGTTCAATAGATCAATTATTGTTTTTAAATATTCTTTTGTATTAACAAGATCTTTTTCTTGCTTCCATTTCAATGACTCCTTTTGATATACAGGAAGTGGCTTTATAAATGACAACTCCCCTTCTATGATATTTACTATCTCTCCGTAGTAATTAATTCTTTCTTTAATTAATGGTATGAGACTTGATGAAATATCTTTTGGTAAAAAATCTTCTGCACTTTTTATAAATTCATCAATCGACATTTTTTCAATATATTTCTTATTGAACCAATTTAATTTCTCTACATTAAACACTGCACCTCCTTTTTGCACCTTATTCAAATCAAATACCTTTATTAATTCATCCAATGTAAATAACTCCTGGTCGGTTCCAGGATTCCAACCAATTAACGCTACGAAATTTATTATTGCCTCTCTCAAATATCCTTTATTTCTATAGTACGTAAGAGATACAGTTTCACCGTGCTTACGCTTTGAAAGCTTTGACTTATCCTCCGCTAAAACTAGCGGTAAATGGGCATAAAATGGCCTAGGAGCGCCTATAGCCTCCTGTATTAGGATTTGTCTAGGAGTATTGGATAGGTGTTCTTCCGCCCTTATAACATGGGTAATTCCCATTTCGAAATCATCGATAACTACTGCCAGGTGATATAGTGGTTCATCAACACTTTTGGCAATTACAAAATCTCCAAGATCAGTAGTATCGACCACAACCTCACCACGAATAAGATCAGTAATAGTCACTTTCTTATTTGGATTTTTAAATCGAATTACTTCATCCTTTTGTCCAACTTCAACAACCTTCTCCTTTGATATGTAGGCATGACCGGAGTCAATAAGTTTTTTGATATAACTTTTATGTATCTCTACTTTGTCTGATTGTTTAACAAATACATCATGTTTCAGACCTAACCACGCAAGGTCATTAATGAGACCAGTAGTCCATTCCTCCTTACTTCTTTCTTTGTCCGTATCCTCAATTCGTAATGCAAAAGTACCGTTATTTCTTCTTGCGAATAGGTATGCAAAAAGCGCAGTCCTAACACCTCCTACATGTAGGAAGCCGGTTGGTGATGGTGCAAACCTTGTTACAATTTTATTGTTCATTAAATGGCATTATAGCAAAAAAGTACCGATTAAGGTACTTTCTGCATAACTTATTGTTATATGTAATTAACCCTTAACTTCTGTAACTGTTGAAGTTGCTCGGAAAGGCTTCATGATAACATTTCCAGCCTCATCCTTTAGTGGCATATCCTTTGCAGCATCAAACATCTTGTTTCCATCTGTGTCTGAGTATATAACTGCATAGTACATACCTCCGTCTACTGTTGATGTCTTTAGAGTAACCTTGCCTGGATTAATACCCTTATCAAAATACTGTGAACCGATAACATCACCTGGAGTTCCGGCATTATCCTTCTTTACAACAACAAATCCAGGATTTGATAGTTGCACTGAAGATAGGTATACAACGTTTCCTGGGAATTGATCAGTGACGACCACTCGATTCATATCCTTTGAAGTATTTAATGTTGTACCATCATTATCATTATCCATGTCTGTAGTTGTTCCATTACCCTTGAACATGTAGTATCCAAGAAGGATAAGTACGATAATAACAATTACTGTCACTACCCACTGCCATGTTCTAATTCCACTTGTTTCTGGTTGCATAATTTTTATAATTAAATATTAAAGCTAATAAATATATTGAGACTGTTATTATACCACACCCCCTACTCGTGTTTCAAGCTAATCTCAAGTATAGCTTCAGCGATTTTTGAAGCTGCATCAGTATGACTAAAGCTCTTTGCCCCCTGCTTCATTCTTTCTCTTATATTCGGATTACTAAGTATTCTATCGATTTCAGAAACTAATATATGAGAGTTTAGGTTCTCTTCCTCTATAACTGTACAAGCACCACTATGAGCATAGGCAAATGCATTTTTAACCTGGTCATGACTCACTTCTTTCGAGAGGGGGATAATAATTGATGGCAATCCCCATGCAGAAATCTCGAATATAGTTGATCCTGCTCGTGAGATTACAATATCAGCAACGCCAGCAGCCATTCTGATAGATAGGTCGTTTAGATAATCAAATGGATGGTATCTATATGAAGTTGCTGAATCTTTTAGAATAACACCGGTAGTCTCTTTTACTATTTCTAAATTATTTCTACCAGTTTGATGAATGATCTGATACTTTTTTACCAACTCACCCACACTATCAATTACTACATCATTTATTATCTGTGAGCCTTGTGATCCACCCATAATAAATATTGTCGGTGTTTTTTCTTCAAGATTTAAAAACTCTCTTGCGCCGTTTGAAAGTGGTAGGACAATTTCTTTTCTAATTGGATTACCAGTATATGCAACCTTCCCTTCCTCCTTCTGCTTCTTAAACGCTTCCGCTACTTCTGGATATGATATTGCGATTTTCTGAGCAAATTTTGCTGCCCACTTATTAACCCTACCAGGAGAACTATCCGATTCATGTATAATGACAGGAATACGAAGTATTCTCGCTGCAAAAAGAGCTGGGAAGCTTGTATATCCGCCTTTAGCAAAAATTACATCTGGATATAGGCTGTAGACTTTGGTGATTGCAGAAAATACACCATACATTGTTTTAAAAATATCAGTAAAGTTAAGTATTGAAAAATATCTTCTTACTTTTCCAGCTGGCACTTGTATGAATTCAATCTCATTATCAAACAATGCTCTCGCATTATACCTATTAGGTGACATGAAATAGTATTTAGGCGGCAAAATCTTTTTCTCAGCCACTTTTTCATTAAGAGCTTGTACAACAGCTATGATTGGATAGAAATGTCCTCCTGTTCCTCCACCTGTAAAAAGAATTTTCATGATTGATATTTAGAAATATTTGCGATAATACCTGCTGCCGCTAGTGTAATGATTAAAGCGGTTCCACCGTGGCTTACAAACAATAGTGGCATACCTGAAAGAGGTATCAAACCAAGCATTGATGATATATTCATAAATGACTCGATTAGTATTAGTATAGCAATACCTATCGCAACAAGTCCACCGAAAGGATCTTGTACCCGCACAGATATCTTCATAGATCTAATGAAGAAAAGGAGAAATAACCCTATTAGAACTAGACTTCCAATAAAACCGAATTCCTCTGCACCGACGGCAAAGATTGAGTCTCCAATTGGTTCTGGTAAATAATTAAACTTTTGAATACTCTGACCAAACCCTCTACCTATTATCTGTCCTGAACCTATGGCAATTAGGGATTGTTGAATCTGATATCCAGCACCTCTGGAATCCACTGCTCCATTAACAAATGTCATTATTCTCTGCTTCACATATGGTCTGAAATATATGAGACTGGCTAGTAATACGAGCATGGTGAGACACAGTAGAGCAATATATCTCAACCTGCCCCCAGCAATATACAGCATTATCATCCCTGTAGTAGCTATAACTACCAAAGTATCAGTATCTGATTGTGCAAGAAGCAGTATTCCCAAAATACCGACAATAATTACGTATGGTACGATACCAAACTTAAATGTCTGCACCTTTTCTTTTAAACCAGAGAGCCATGCAGCAAAATATATTATAAAAGCAATCTTTAAAAATTCTGAAGGTTGAAATGTAATGAATCCTAGATCTATCCATCTTGAAGCCCCTCCGTGATTTAAAGCAAAAGCTGGGATAAAGAGAAGAAGGTTTATAAAAATTGCACCAATTAGAATATAGAATGCATATTTCTTTAGCTTTTTATAATGTAATCTAGACATTACAAAGAAAGCAATTATCCCTAGGAATAATCCTATTGATTGATTGAGTGCTACTGACTGAAAGCTAGCACCGTTACGAGCTAGAAGTCCTAGTGAAGCGGAGCTAAATATAAAAAAGCCTGTTATGGCAAGCAGAGCAACTGATACGAGATACACCTTATCAATCTTTAGTTTGTTCATCATTTGTCTGAGTTTTAAATATTTCTATATCTCTTTTAACTGCTTCGAATTCCGGTATATCCTGTATTCTAGAGATTCCAAGATATGACATAAGTTCTAGAGTTGGTTTATACAAAAAACTTCTCTGATCTTGAGGGTTATCTACTCTCTCTATGAGCCCACGTATTAAGAGATTTCTTAATATGAATTGAGAATTAACTCCACGTATATAGTCTATATCAGCTCTAGATATCGGACCTTGGTATAGAATTATAGATATAGTTTCAAGTCCTGCTTTCCCTAAATCCTTAGACAATTCTTCTTTATTCAATTTCTCAATTAATTCTGAAACCTCCTTTGCAGTACCAAGTGTCACATCATCTTCCCATTCAATTAGAGTGAGTCCTCTACCATTTAGTGATTCTCTTAATTTCTTGATTCCTTCCTTAACTTCATCAATATCTTTTTCAAGAATAGATGCTATTTTTTTAATGGAAAGAGTTTCTGCTTTCCAGAATAGTAATGCTTCAATTTGTGATTCAAGACTTATCTTCATATATTAATTATATCTTGGTACACCAACCTCTTTTGTTTCCATATGGATATCACCATAGTGATTTTCCTGTGATACGTGTATTATACCCTGCTTTACAAGCTCCAGCATAGCTAGGAAACTAACAATTACATTTACCTTTTCTTCTTTGTGCTGACTGGTAAAGTCTGAGAACTTCATCTTAAGTCCTGAAGTTATACGTTTTGTAAGATTATCAATCATCTCTTCAAGAGATATGACTTTCTTAACAACAGCTTTGGGTATATTCTCTTTCTTCGGTAATGCTTTAATTATATCCTTTATAGCTTGAGCGAGTGATAGCAGATTCATGGATTCATGGGGAGAGAATATCGGTTCTATAGCTCTAGATTGTGACTGAGGGAATATTATCTCCACACCAAATCTTTCTTTTACATGCACGCTCGCCTCTTTAATTCTTTTATATATCTTTAATCTAGTCTCTAGGTCATGTATGCCTTCTTCCTCCTCTTCTGTAAGGCTAAGGGATGGTAGAAGAGATTTTGATTTAATTAAAAGAAGAGTTGAGGCTATTAAAATGAATTGGGCTGCATCTGCCATAGGTAATGATTCGAAGCTTTTAATATGTTCAATGAAATCATCAGTAACTTTTGCTAATGCAATATCATTTATGAAAAGTTTTCTTTTTTCAACTAGGGTTAAAAGAAGATCAAGTGGACCTTCGAAGGCTTCTGTTTTTATCTTAAAGGCATCTGGCATGTAGATATTATAGCAGGAAACAAAAAAGACGCCGAAGCGTCAATTTTGTGGATTCCGAAAGTTCGGATTCCCTCAGGATTACCACCCTTACTTATAAGGATAGCACAATCTATTTTAAATGCAAATAGATTTATTCACATCCTTT
>CAYNAH010000040.1:0-3112 GCA_964395365.1 uncultured Candidatus Saccharibacteria bacterium
TTTATTCAAATAGCACTGCACGCCTAAATAGCTTGCATCAAAGTGAGGTGTAGGTAATTTATCAGGATAGCACCACTCATATCCTTCACACTTATCTGGTTCCATATTTTTAAGTTCTCCAGAATATTTCGTAGCAAGAAGTACAATGGAAATATAGTGTTTACCTTCCTGTCTAAAGGTTTCTAGATTATTTGATACAGCAATTACCTTTATCTCCTGTACATCAAGATTAGTTTCCTCTTTTATTTCCCTAATCGCTCCTTGTTCAAAAGTCTCTCCCATCTCCAAACCACCACCAGGTATGGAGTACTTTGGTGCTACACCACCTTTTCGTTTACCAACAAGAATTTTACCTTCTTTATTTACAATGATTACTCCCAAACCAATTCTTGGATATTTAAAGTCATTCATATTTTTACTTACGCTTACTGAATGTTAGAACGATAACTACAAGAATTAGCAAGACGATGGTTAGTTTATAGAAAGAAGTATTGTCGACCTTATTAACAGGTTTAACTTCAGTTACCACCTTCTCATCATTTTTTACAACCTCTTTACTGCTAGGTATTAAACTACCATGATCAACTATAGCTTCAGCATTATTAACTATTGGTAAAGGTTTTGAATCAAGGATGGCTATATCGTTTACAATATATACACGTTGTTCTGTATATCCACCTTCAAAACAGTCTCCGATTGTAGATACAACAAATACTATTCCCTTATTGTTGAGCATTCTATATCCATTAATTACCTGTGGTTGATTTGGTTTACAACCTTTGTATGTGATAGTCGCCTTCTTAACACTATCTTGATATATATCTACACTAAAATCAGTACCTCCAAAGTTTCCTTTACTAGCATCATATTTTTCCTCAATAGCAGATGTAATAACTGCAGATATCTTATTCTTATTCAAATCAATCCTATCAAGAACAGTAGGATATCCTGAGAGAAGAACTTCTTCTTCAATCAAAAAATCGTTATCACTTAATTTTTCAGATTCATTACAAGAAAGAAGTTCTTTCTTGATACCTGTTATTGCATCTTGAGTAACAATTGTTGGTCTACAACCACGTCCACTATAGCTATTAATTTCATAAATAATCTCTGTACTTCCATTTTTACCTTGTATATTACTGATATATATTGGTCCACCAACTGTAGCTTCTGAAGTATTAGGGTTACATAGATATACTGATAGTATTGCAAAAACAAATAATATTTTTTTGATATTCATTACTAAATACTACACCATAAATTGGAATAGGTAAATCGAGATACTTTCCTTTTATTTCTTTTGAAAATTCGACATCACCCCTATCTGGAGAAATTGACGAAGTAAGACAGTCAGACCCCGCAGAAACTGCGGGGTCTTGATTCATGCCTATTGTCAACCGATGATCCACTGCTGATCACCGCACATCTCGCATGTGTGAGCTTTTACGCTATCCTCGTGCTTTGACCCATGTTCCCATACATGGCCACATGTTCCACATGTATGCCTGTGTGTCATGCCTGGCTGTGAACTTGAGAATTCAGCAGTTGGAATCCTGAATATGGCCAAAAGAGGCTCTGTGTGACGAGGTATATCAGAAGCATTGAAATGATCCTCAATGCGCTCGGAATCATCCTTTGATATCTTGTCGGCAGAGACAAGTTCACCAAGGATTCTTTTACCATCAGTGATACTGTAGAACTCTTCAGAATGAGTACCATCTGATAGCACGATCACACCGTAGCTACGGTTTTCAACGCAAACCGCTAGACACGGTCGCTTTGCAACTTCATTTAGAGACATTTTCCCTCCATTTTTGAGTTTATATACTGCATCTCTCAAGACACCTAAATATCCTAAGAGATGCAGTATATTATCTGATAGCGTTCAAAGAGCAATTAAATTTTATGTAAAAAAGATAACATACTCACATACATGTGTCAAATAGATGTAAAATCTTGCACACCATAACTATGCGGGCTAGAATTGTATATTATGAAGAATACTCGGGAAATAAAAACAATCGTTTGCTATGGGGATTCAAATACATGGGGTGCGGTTCCGAGAAAAAATGAGCGCTACCCTCATGATGTACGTTGGCCAGGAGCATTACAAAATCTGCTTGGTAATAAGTTTGAAGTTATTAGTGAGGGACTTTGCGGTAGAACTTTTGTTGCTGTAGATCCGGAAAAACCACACAGATCAGGTATGGGCAGTCTACAATCAATCCTAGAGAGTGCTAGTCCAATTGATTTGTTGATTATAATGCTCGGAACGAATGATATTAAAACTACTTATAACCTAACACCTGAGGAGATAGCTGACCATCTGCAGCAGACTATAAAATTTAGTAGAAAGGTGAACGAAGACGATGCTGTACCAAAAATACTTGTGGTTTGCCCTCCCCCTGTAATCACTCCAATAACAAAAGATCTAGATTCTAGAATGATACCTGGTACAAAAGCTTTTGAGAGTTTACCTGGTCTTTTTAAAGATGTTGCACAAAAGCTTAATTGTGGATTCATAAATGCCGGTGATTATATATCTTCAAGTGAGATTGACGGATACCATCTAGATAGTGAATCTCATATAAAGTTAGCAGGTGTAATTAACGATTGGATTAAAGAGAATATATAGTACTTATCTAATAAAAGAAGAACCCACGAAGTAGGTTCCTCCTTCGTAGGTCTGTGGCTTTTTAAAGAAGCCTAACTCATTTCCCCATCGGCACCTTCGCTTTCATCTTGAAGAAGATCGGTGTTTTCCTTTCTTCTATTTTTGATTTCTTATGCTTTCTTCCAGTAGCAATGGACATGAGTTCCTTTCTCCTCTCCTTTTCAATCCTTCTTTCTTCCATAGCCTCCTGATATTTTCTCCACTTTTCTGCATCAAGTGCGGTAGGATTTTCAAAGGATCTTAGGAGATCCTGGAACTGACCGAAATTCAGATCATAACTAACAAGTGGCTTACCGTCAGTCAGTCTGATTGCGACTTTTCCTCTAAGCTTGAGGAACATCTTCCTTTGAACAGATGCCCCAATATTTGCGATCATCATGTCAAAAGAAGCCATTGCATCTTCACCAAAAAGATCGTCATCTGAGTCTGTGACTTCTG
>CAYNAH010000040.1:3122-3805 GCA_964395365.1 uncultured Candidatus Saccharibacteria bacterium
GGATTGAGCCTAGAACATATCCTGCTCATAGACCACTGAATCATCTCCCTCATTCTTTCAAATGCATCCCTTTTGGGTATGAAGAGGAAGGTATACTCTTTTCCACCACAGCACCTGATGATTGTCCTCTTTACTATCTCAAGTTGTTTGTCTTCACGACCGTTTGGAGTTGGTTGACTCCCTCCACTACCGTTTCCGGGATCCAGTTCAGAGCAAGCTGAACTATGATCCCCAATATCTTGGACTTTCATATTCAGCTTGGTTTAGGTTTGAACTGTTTCTAAAATCAGAATATATTATATTCAAATATTAGGCAATGACTTTAAGTTAATTCCTTGCTAAATGAAACTCAAAATGATATGAATTCCAAAACCTACTTCTGACAAATTAGAAAGATATTTCCATCAGGGTCAGCGAACTCTGCTCCAATATCACCCCAAGGTCGTGGGGTTGGTGCACTAACTATTTCTCCACCATTACTTACAACCTTTTCTAAAAAAGATTTAACATCTGACACATGAAATTCACTATTCTTATATGTTCCAATATTTCTTTCTGCCCAACGTGGAAACCTGTCTTTAGAATCTTCTTCTAACTCGATATGTGTTCCATCAATACCCCTAGCACTGACATAATTTCTATCTTCACTTTCTATCTTAAGACCAAAAACAGAAGTATAGAAC
>CAYNAH010000040.1:3815-5841 GCA_964395365.1 uncultured Candidatus Saccharibacteria bacterium
AAACGCTTTCATAGAACTTTTTTGCTCTTTCAATATCTGATGTACCAATGATTATAGGTCCTAGTCTTGGAAAGTTATTTTCGGAAGTCATAGATATAGTATAACAGAAATGAAGCTATCTAATTGGTTTTAATTTAACACCAACATTGATATATTCACTTGAAACAGAAGCATTAAAAATCTCTGCACACTTATTTACAATATTCTGATCAGAAACCTGTCGTAGACCTATTCCAGCTGCAGATAATCTTTCTATATTGATACCACTATGATCTGGATCAGAAGCTCCGTATACAACAAATTTGATTCCAGATTTTATAATCAATGCAGTACAATCCAGCTGACTTGGATTTGTTCTCTTAGTACAAGGTTCAAGAGTTATATATAATGTGACACAAGTCAAATCAATATTATGGTTTCGAGCAATATCAATTACTAGTTCTTCCGCATGATGAACTCCATCATCAGAACTTGCAGAAGAAAAGAGAATATTTCCATTTTCAACTATACACGCCGAAACAACTCCTTTTGGGTCTTTAGATTTAGTAGCGATATTAAATAAATGTTCAAATATTTGCTCGTCGGACATCATTAAAGAATACTAGATATTACTATGTAATTCAATTGAATATTAACCTTCTGGAAATAGCACCTCGACTAGAGGACTTGATAGTAGTAAAATGAACGCTATTACTGGAAGATTTAATACTAATCATTATATTTTATGAAAGCAGCTATATTTGATTTAAACGGAATCTTCCTGCAAAGCCCGAAGTTGAGTGATCGATTCGAGCAGACATTTATTATTCCCGCATCAGACTTTCTTCCAAAGCTTTCTGAAATAATGGATAAGGTGCGTCAACCAAATGCCAATCAAGCTTTTACATATTGGCAACCTGTTTTGAAAGATTGGAATATTAATATTTCCGAACAAGAGTTTTGGGATTTTTGGTTTAAAGCTGAAAAGGTATCAGATCGTATGGTCGAGGTTGGACGGAAACTTCGAACAAGGGGTATTAAAGTCTTCATCCTTTCGAATAATTTTAAGGAACGTGCTGAATACTACGGTCACTATCCATGGATTCACGATGCGGTTGATAAGGTGTATTTCTCTTGGCAGACAGGTTTTGTAAAACCTGATACTCGAGCATGGTCAGCAATTTTAGAAGAACATGGACTCAACTCGGCTGATTGCATATATTTTGATGATCAAGAAAAAAATCTCAAAGCAGCTGAGAGTGTTGGTATCGAATCTCATATGTTCACTAGTGAAGAAGAGTTAGAGAAAATTATAGAAGAAAGAATATGAAAACATCTCTTTATAGAATAGTCACAAAAGATAGTCTAGAGCTTGTAGGACTCCTCTATGAGCCAGAGACAAAGGCGGATAAAGTTTTGGTCCATGTTCATGGGATGGGCGGTAACTTCTATGAAAATAAATTTTTAGATGCAATCGCTAAGACACTCACAAGAAACGATACTGCTTTCTTTGTGTTTAATAACCGAGGTTGTGAACTTGTGAAAGATTTAACTAAGATTGAAAATGGTAAGCGAAATATGGTTCGTATTGGTAACTCTTATGAGATATTTGAAGAATCAATCTTTGATATTGAAGCTGCAATCGATTTTGTTGAGTCACAAGGATTCACCAATATCCACCTATCTGGACATAGCTTGGGTGCACCAAAGGTTGCGTATTATGTATCAGAACAGAATGATGAACGAATTAGATCATTAATTTTCCTTTCTCCAGCTGATATGGTTGGTTTAGCTAGAGCCGATATAAACTACCAAAGGGATATTGACACTGCAAAAAAGATGATCGATATAGGTAAAGGAAAAGAACTCATGCCATTTACTATCTGGGGTGAAAACTATCTTTCAGCAGATACTTACATGAGTATTGGTAGCGAAAAATCATCCGTTCCATCGAGAGAAGATCAAGCGTTGGTGCACATTAGAAGGCTCTCCAGACACCTTTCGAAAATTTGAACAGAAGTTAATAACCTCTAGATAACCATGTCCT
>CAYNAH010000041.1:0-5619 GCA_964395365.1 uncultured Candidatus Saccharibacteria bacterium
TCATTTGAATTATCCCTATGGACTACACGTTCTAATGAAACTTCAGGAAAATCAATATTAAAATTCTTCTTACTGTTATCAAAAACAACCTTTACACTAGCCCTGTTAACCCTCGCTCCTTCGCCACCTCCATTAAATATTAGATCCTCACCTCGCTTTCCTCTCATCGCTTTTATAGACTGTTCACCAAGTACAAATCTAAACCCCTCTGCCACGTTAGATTTTCCTGAACCATTTGGACCAACTATAGCGGATATTGGTGAATCAAAATTAAGTACTGCTTTTTTAGCAAAAGATTTGAATCCGGATATCTCTAGGGACTTTAGATACATGTATATATTTTAGCATATACTCTTTAAAAAGAGAGATGACAAAACTATTATGCCAGTATATACTCATGCGGAAGGAGGACACAGCATGGAATCGTATGACTTTACCTACGGTTTCATCCTGGGAATGGTGATTGCAATCCTAATAATGCTCGTTAATGCAAAACTGATCGAAAGACCGTACCACAGGATGGTGAGATTCATCGAAAAGCCATCCAGTACAGTGAAATCGAGTGAACGCAGGAGGAAGAGAATTATCTCAACCTCCACTGCTAGACGGTTAAGACGAGCGAATGGGTGCGCAATCCTAAAACCAGGATTCTGTAGGCACAGACAGAAGCGTCTGTAGCATTGGCACTGCCCACACGGCAGTGCCTTTCTTTTTAGCAAAAGATTTGATTCCTGACGTCTCAATAATTTTAAAGACATTGTTGACTTATAGAATGGAGTTGCTAATATATATACATACGGCAACGATAAGCCTCGGGGGTTGCGACCCTCTTACATCAAGAAAGGTAGTTAATTCAAAAATTGGATTACTGCCTTTTTTGTTTTATCATAAAGATAATCAGAAATAACACTAATCTTTTGAGTCATTCTCTTAGAATCAAATGATTTAAATTGAAAAATTAGCATTGTGTGTAAACCATATTCAAAGTTAAAAGCCATATGCATTAAATCATGTTTAAGTCTGCTCGTTATCGGAATACCTATAAACATATCGTTCCTTATCTTTTTAAATACTAGAACTGGTCTTACAAACATATCACCCTTACCGTCTTGCTCATAACCTACATTTATTCCAGTCGCCACCCACCATATTTCTTTTTCATGAAAATAGACCTTTCGATTAGAATCGTTAAGTTTTTGTTTTATCTTACTCCATTTATCAAAATCCTTTTTGTATTCCACCTATTAACTTTAGCAAACTCAGATGAAATCCAAATAAAGTTTTGATAAAATCCTAATGAAATTTTTATTTAGATTTTATCTCAAAGAATACTGTTAATCGAGAGCACACAACGCAGATTACAAGAAATACTACCAACCCTTCACCTCTAGAGCCTTCTCTGCAGCCTTCTGTTCTGCCTCTTGTTTAGATAATCCTGTACCGATAGCGACTTGTACATCTCCGATGAAGACAGCGAGAGTGAATAGCTTACTATGATCTGGTCCAGTCTCTTTCATTGTTTTATATGATGGAGTTTGTCCTGTCATTTCTTGTGCTTTTTCTTGGAATCTACTTTTTGCATCCATCCATGATTTGTTCTTAATTATCTCTTCAATATCTAGTATTTCTAAAAGCTCAGCAGAAATGAAATTTGCAGCAGCATCGTATCCCTGATCAATATATATAGCTCCAATTATAGCTTCAATCGTATCAGCATGAATTATAGATCTAGCACGACCTGTATCCTTTGATTCACCTTTTGAAAGAAGGAGGTATTTATCAACTCCAATATGTAAAGCTACTTTTGAAAGACTGTTTGTATTTACTAGTGCTGATCTATATGAAGTTAAATCTCCTTCGTTCTTACTTGGAAACTTTCTAAAGAGATAGCTGGTAACCACAAGCTCAAGTACAGCGTCACCTAAAAATTCAAGTCTTTCATTATGCTCAAGACCTGCTTTCTTGTTCTCATTTAAATATGAACGATGAGTACAAGCTCTCTTAAGCAGAGAAATGTCGTTAAAATCAACCTTTATTTCTTTAGCAAACTGTTCAAAATCTGGTGTACTCATGTTATTTATTCTGACTTAGTATTGTCACTGCTTTTGTCACTATTGGAACAATGTCGTTATAGAAATTAAGTTCTAGTATGTCAGCAAGCTTAAACCATTTACCATCATCAAGACCTGGCTTTTCTGCGAGTTTAATTTCTGTAAACTGTGATTCAGCTAGGAAATAGTGTACTTGCTTACGAATCTTACCGAGCTCAGGATCTGAAGCGATGTATTCATTGTTTCCAAGATCCTCTTTGATTACAACATCAAGTCCCATTTCCTCTTTAACCTTAGCTACTGTACCTTCTCTAACATCGCCAGTTGGAATCTTTCCTTTTGATAGTGTCCAATGACCAAAGATATCGTGTACGAATGCCATATAGATATCCTGACCATCACGAGCATAAACTACAGCACCACCGAGGTTCTGTATTGGCATCTCTTCATACGGAATATCTTCAATCTTTTTCTTCTTTTTGGGAGCAGAATCCTTACCAGGTTCACCCAATTCCTTATATACAGATCCAAGTACTCCATTCACAAATTTACCACTATTCTCTCCACCAAAACTTTTAGCAAGCTCAATTGCTTCGTTTATCGCTACTTTTGCTGGAACTTCTTTACGATCAGCAAAAAGAAGTTCATATAGACCTATTCTTAAAATATTTCTATCAATTATTGAAATTTTATCTAGTGGCCAATCTGGTGCAGCTTTTTCAATTATCTTATCCAGATCCTGTTGCTTAGAGAGAACATTCTGAGTTAGTTCTTCAATGAATGAAGAATCACCCATTCCTGGGGCAAATTCATCAGCAATACGAGAAATACTAGCTTTTATATCAGGAGCATTTTGACCTCTGAAATCCCACTCGAAGAGTGTTTGGAGTGCTACGGACCTTGATAGATGTCGATTTGCCATATTTTTCTTTTGAAGAACCCTACCTCTTAACTTATTACTTTACTGCTTCTGCTTTCTTTTTATTTTTCTCCACCTTCTTTGCTACTACTGCTGTCATATCCATTATCTTCTTTCCTCTGTAAGTTCCGCATTTTTCACATAGAGTGTGTCTTAAATGCATAGCTCCACAATTAGCACATTTAGAAAGTCTCACATCATCTAGAGCGTGATGTGAACGACGATTGTCGCGATGCGACCTATTTGCCCTCATTCGATTTACCATAGTGGGTATACTATAGCATAAGTGGGAAAAAATGCAAAAACCTACTTAGACTTTCTCTTATGAATCATGATTTGATTACCATCTGGATCATTAATTAGAGCCATATGACATCCTCCAGTATCAGTTGGTTTCATTATGAATTTAATCTTTTTTGCCTTCAATTTCTTAATTGTTTTATCAAAATCATCAACTTCTAGAGCCACTGTTGCTCCGTTTGTGCCTATTTTAAAGTTTTCTGCTCCTTTACCTATGGCTAATGTATGAGGGCCTATTTCATATTCAACAAAAAGCATACCATCACCTTCCCAAACACTTGAAGGTTTAAGTTCAAGAACTTTTTCATAGAAATTACGTGCTGCTTTAACATTATCGACTGCATATGTTACAAATGCTATTTCTTTTATCATATATGTGATTATACCATGCAACAGAAAAGGAGATGATTTTCATCATCTCCTTTTCCATTTAAACTATACTCTTGTAACTCCTACAGCTGCTGGGCCCTTCTCCCCATCTACAACTTCGAAAGAAAGAGTATCTCCTTCTCTTAATTCTTCATATGTTACACCCTTCAACTCTTTTGAGTGAAAGAATAGATCCTTCGCCTCACCCTCGCGAGTGATGAATCCGAATCCCTTTGGTGTAAGTGTCTTGATTTTTCCTGTTGCCATTGTTTTTTAAATTATGCTAGCTAAAATGTATCGTGAAAGTCGACTTGTTCTGCACTTCTAATACAAGTACAGTATATCCTATTGAGGGCACAAAGCAATGTTATATAGACTCCAAATTAGTTGTTGATTCCAAAGATGGATCGATTGATTGGTCTAGTTCTGTACTCAAATCGGTATATTCACTAACGGCAGGCTTATCAGGTTTATTATTTTCGACAAAAACTTTTACCCTTTCTGCTAACAGAAGCGCAACAATTAGAAAAATAATTGTAAAAATAGTTTTTCCCATTAATTTGTTTAAAGAAACTATCTAGATCTCTTCTTCAAAGCAAGGCGAGCACGCTTTATAGCTAAACGCTTCTTTGTTTTCTTTGATCTTGAAGTCTTGTTTGGTACGTTTGTTCTGATGTTTGACATATTTGTATCATAACACATTCACTCCAACACGTAAATGTTCTTTGTGATCTAGATAGCAGCTATCACAGCATATAACTTTTTTTGATGGTCTGACACGATCATCTGAATAGTAGGTTTCTGATGTGCTTCCACAGAATATACATTTACCAACCTTAACCTTTTTCTCTTCTGGTAAATCTACTACATCCGTTATCATTCTATTATCAAACACAAAAAGTGAGCCTTTAAAATTCTGACCAGGATACTCCTTCATATATGTATGTATACCATCCTTAAGCTGATATACGTCAGAGAAGCCTTCTCTTTTTAGAAGACAAGTTGCTTTCTCACAACGAATACCTCCAGTACATACAGTAACAATTTTTTTATTCTTCAAACCCTCAAGTTCTTTCAGCTTATTAGGTAAATCTCTGAAGTTTGAGAGGCCGGGATCTATAGTTCTATCAAACCTACCACTAGCAATTTCATAATCATTTCTCAAATCAAGCACAACAAAATCCTCATTATTCTCATACCATTTTTGTAGATCTTTCACCTCTAGTTCCTTTGCTGTTTCCTCTGCGACATTAAACCTTCCAGCGCCTAAAGTCACAACTTCATCTCGTACCTTAACTTTTAGTTTAGGGAATGCATTACCAGTACCGGCACTTTCCTTAATTACGATATCAGAAAAGCGAGAATCACTTCTTAGAAATTCTTTATACTTCTCAATATCTTCTCTCCTACCTTCAAAAGTACCATTGATACCTTCTTCTGCAACAATCATACGACCTAGGATATTTAATTCTCTACATTTATCCTTATGTGTATTGGCAAAAAGAGCTGGATTGTCCAGATCGATAAATTTATAGAAAAGTATAACTACATAGTCCATTATTTTTGATTATATGCTCTTTCTAGAGCTTCGATATCTATCTTACCCATTTTAAGCATTTCGTCCATAACCCTTTTTGACTTCTCTTCATCATCGTCATTTAAAAGTTCCTGTAATCTTCCTGGAATTACCTGCCATGATAGCCCATACCTATCCTTTAGCCAACCACAATGTCCCTTACTACCACCATCTGAAAGTTTTTCCCAAAGCTCATCTACCTCCTTTTGATCCTTACAATCAATATACAGAGAAACTGCTTCTGTGAATTTAAACATAGGGCCACCGTTTAGTGCCATATACTCCACACCATCCAGAGTGAATTTAGTTAGCATTGGTGAGGTGCTTATAATCTTTGAATTTTTAAATATAGAAACATAAAACTTCGCTGCCTCTTCTGCTTTATTATCGAACCAAAGGAACGG
>CAYNAH010000042.1:0-5414 GCA_964395365.1 uncultured Candidatus Saccharibacteria bacterium
TCAATGGATAGGACACAACTTTGCGGAAGTTGTGATGTAGGTTCGATTCCTACCAGGGGCACAAAAAAGTAAGCTCAGTATCCTTGCGGATCCTGAGCCCCCATGTGATCGGTATGGCTACCTACCACGGTATCCACACCTGCTGTGTCGTTCTCCCCAGAGATGCACTGCATGTGTAGCGTGGTGAAATATTACCAAACAAAAAAGACCTGTCAAGGTCTCTTTGTTTTTGCTATCCTAGTTTCTTTGCTGCCGCCATTATTCTAGACTTGTATCTAGCAGCTGTGTTTTTCTTAATAAATTTTCTTTTTGCTGCTTTGTCCAAGGCTTTGTATAGAGCTGGGATTAGTTCCTTTGCCTCCTTTGCCTTTTTCTCAACTATTAACTTTCTAAACTTCTTTAGTGGAACGTCGATAGCAGCCTTTGTACGTAGGTTGAATACTCTTTTCTTCTCCCCTGCTCTTAATGCCTTTTTTGCTGATGAAGTAATTGCCATATGTGTTTGTACAACAAAACTAACATATACCTTTAAAAAATACAAGGTTCAGGCTATGATAGATGTATGATATCCAGATTAACAGGCACAATTGCTCATATAGACCCTAAGTACGTAGTTCTAGATGTAAAGGGTGTTGGATACAAGGTATATACTACTGTGGATATAATGATGAAATTAGGTAAAGAGAAAGAAGAGACTACTCTTTGGACATATCTAGCGGTTAGAGAGAATGCTCTAGACCTATACGGCTTTTCTTCAATCCAGGAGCTTAATTTCTTTGAGCTTTTGATTACAATATCGGGTATTGGCCCTAAAACAGCTCTAGGTATACTTAATTCAGCATCAGTGGAAGCATTACAGACTGCCGTACAAACTGATGATACATCTAGTCTCATAAAGGTATCTGGTATAGGTAAGAAGGTAGCTGAGAAAATAGTTATGGAGTTGAAAGACAAGGTTGATAAGTTTACACATACTGAAGAAGCTAAATCTTCAATGCGTGGTGATGCTGATGCATTGGAAGCATTAAAATCACTTGGATATAGTCAAAATGAAGCAAGGGATGCATTGAAAGAGTTGCCAAAGAATATTACAAAGACGAATGAGAAGGTTCGAGAGGCACTTAAGATTTTGGGAAAATAGTATGATTGATAATATATTGAACACAATTAAAAGAATTATACCTAGTAAAATATTTACGATGTTTAACCCTGCGTATCACTATACCCTCGCAGTATTTGGTGCAGTATTTTACAGATTTCCATCGAAGAAAATCAAGGTTATAGCAGTTACTGGAACAAAGGGCAAAAGTACTACAACTGAGATTATAAACTCAATACTGGAGGAAACTGGCTTTAAGACTGCTGTATCAAACACTATTAGATTTAAGGTTGGTATAAACTCTAGACCTAATATGTACAAAATGTCTATGCCAGGAAGATGCTTTGTTCAAAGACTCATTAGAGAGGCTGTCGATAATGGTTGTGAATATATGGTATTGGAAATGACATCTCAGGGTGTATTAAATTACAGACATAAATTTATAGATCTTGATGCACTTGTCTTTACCAATCTATCTCCTGAACATATAGAATCGCATGGATCATATGAAAACTATCGTGATTCGAAGTTGGAGATAGCCAAACTACTTTCACACTCAAATAAAAGACCAAGAATTATTGTAGTAAATGAAGATGATAAAGAGAGTGAAAAGTTTCTTGCTTTTGATGTAGACAAGAAGGTGAAGTTTGGTATGCGAAATGATATCTCCACTCCCCTCTTGGGAGATTTCAATCGATACAATGTATCGGGTGCATATGCTTTGTGTAAAGAATTAGGTATTGATGAAAAAATAATCAGAAAAGCGATTTCAAACTTCAAGGATGTTCCTGGTCGTGTACAGTTTGTAAATGAAGGTCAAGATTTTAACGTTGTTGTAGATTATGCACATACTTCAGACTCCTTAGAGAAGTTCTATAACGTCTTTAAAAACTCTAGAAATATCTGTATTTTGGGTGGTACTGGTGGCGGTAGAGATACGGGTAAGAGAAAAGAGATGGGTATGATTGCTGATAAATATTGTAGTGAGATCATTTTAACCAATGAAGATCCGTATGATGAAAATCCAGAGCAAATAATTAATCATGTCGCAGAAGGTATACAGACAAAGAAACCTAGGATAATAATGGATCGAAGAGAAGCTATTCGTGAAGCTATTAAAATGGCAAAAACTGGAGATAATGTACTTATAACAGGAAAAGGTACTGATCCATATATTATGGGACCAAATGGTTCTAAGATTCCGTGGAGTGATTCGAGAATTGCTAGTGAAGAATTGAGGGCTCTTAAATAACTATCTTATCTGTACTGAGTATAGGTCATTTAATATCTTTTTTGTTTCCTCACCTATCTTATTTGTTTCATTCTTAATTCCATACTTATCCTGAAAATAATTTAATGCTGCTTGTGTACATGGACCAAATCTTCCTGTTCTAGGACAGTCATTCATATTCCTATCTTTTGGAGGATATACACCCTCAAGCATGAGGGCACTCTGTAGAGCCAACACTTCCCCCTTATCCATATTTTCCTTTGAAGCCGCATCCTTCCATGCATGCGGTAGCATTAGTGTGTCATAGGCTAGAGATACATCATTACCACTACCAAAGAAATCTTGTATACCTATGTATGTTTGGAAAGCTAAATCTTTTAATGTTGATTCTCTTACTTCAGGATCTTGGAACTGAGGTTCATATATATATCCGTATTCAATTAACATACTTGGTACGTCTAAAGTATTGTATGAACCTATAGCGATTAAGTCCTGTTCCTCAACTACTCCGTCATCTTCCTTTGGTAAATTACTTACCGCATTATACTTTGAAAGTCTCTTGAAGATTGAGTTTGCGATAATTCTTGTGGTGCTACTATTTGAATATTGTTGTTCTGGAACATATATCGCAAATCCAGAATATTGACCCGGAGTACTTTGCTTTCTCCTTATATAGTCATTGAAATGTATATGGATTGCTATATCTACCTTATTCTCATTATTCCATTTATTAATTCCAAACAATCTTAAGGCTACATCCTTAGGTGCATTTGAATGTGGAACACCATCAACCACCTTATGTACTAGACCGTTACTAATTAGGCGAATCATTTGTTCCTTATTAGCATCTACAAACGCCTTAATTTCTTCAGCTTTCTCATTAAAATATGCTTTAATCTCAGGATTCCATCCTTCCTCATTTCTAGACATTACAACTTCATAATGTGAATTATTTTCTAAAAATTCTTTCAGATTATTAGCTAGTTCAAGTGCTATATCTCTTTCATTCACTCCACCATATGAAGCACCGCCAAAGTTTGGTTCATGTCCAGGCACTATCATTATCCTCACCTTGGGCTGATTTCTTTTTGAAACTGAATCATATTTCTTTTGTAACTGTTTTGCAGTTATGCCCTGTTGAAAAAATACTGCAGTATAGTTATTACCAACATATGAAAATATATTATCAACAAAACGTGTACTAGCTGGATATCTTGATATTAGCCAAGGTGTTCCAAATATGGTTAGAGCAAAAAATGCGATTATAAAATACTTATAGTGTTTCATTTTGTAAAAGTATGATATAAGAATTGTATGCCAGAATTGCCAGAAGTACAAACCACAGTTTCAGGTCTAGACCGCAAAATCAGAGGTTTGGTCATTACTGATGTCTGGACGGAGTATAATAGTCCATATTTTCATGGTGGTGACACCATCAAAGATCCTAAGTATTTTAAATACTTTAAGAAGAACGTAACGGGAGCGAAAATCAAGAGTGTCACTAGAAGAGCTAAGAATATACTCATTCATCTTTCTAATGACTTCACTATTCTTATCCATATGAAGATGACAGGTCATGTAATGTATGGAAATTACAATCGTAAAGATCCTTTTAATCGTTTTATCCGTCTCATTTTCTATCTTTCAAATGGAAAGACTATGGAGTTGTGTGATACTAGAAAGTTTGCCAAAGTTACCCTGCTACCAAGCAAGACTATGCATGAGACAGTACATCTGAAAGGTATTGGTCCTGAACCACTTGAGAAAGAATTTACTTTTAATGTTTTCAAGGAACAATTGAATATTAGACCTCAGTACAAAATTAAATTAGCTCTACTTGATCAGAGTCTCATAGCTGGTATTGGAAATATATACTCAGATGAAAGCCTGTGGAGATCTGGTATACATCCAGAAACATTGGTTAAGAAATTAACTGATATTAAACTCCGAGAGTTATACAAAGCTATTCGTACCACCCTTTCTATGGGTATAGATTTTGGTGGTGATTCTATGTCGGACTATAGAAATATAGACGGTGAAAGAGGAAAATTTCAAGAGAAACATATGGCATATAGACGTAAGGGGGAAAAATGTTTAAAGAAAGGATGTAAAGGGATGATAGTTAGAATAGTTGTTGGTGGCAGAGGTACACATTATTGTAATGTGCATCAGATTAAAGCGTAGAGTACTATACCAGTCGCTACAGAGACATTAAGTGACTCCTTTTGACCAAGCATTGGTATTTCTAATATATGGTCGCATAGATCAAGAGTATCTTTGTCCATACCATCGACTTCATTACCGACGATTAAAAGTACATTGCCTTTTACTTTTGATTTTCTGAAATCAATTGATCTTTTATCTTGCTCTACCCCAACTATACTGAACTTTTCTTTCTTAAGATTTTTGATCAACTTCTTAACATCACTAATATTTTCCCATTCCACAGTATTCTCTGCTCCTAGTGATGCCTTAGATATATCACTTCTAGTTCGTCCGAACCTATCTATTGGTGCAGGAGTGTATCCTGAAATATATATTTTCTTTACACCTACCGCATCAGCTGTACGGAAAATAGCCCCAACGTTATGAGTACTTCTTATATTATGGAGAAGCAGATGAATTTGTGATACCATATCAATACTCTATATTAAATTAACCAAATATCAATATGTTTTCAATTCTTCCACCATTATTATCTTTCTCAAGCCTAGCTCCCCTTCTACTTAGAATTACCTTGGGTTTGGTCTTTATATTTTGGTCGATAAAGAAGTTTAAAAATGAAAAAGTAGTATCTATATTAGAAGGTATTATAGGTGCTACTCTTTTTATTGGCTTTGCTACTCAGTTAGTTGCTTTAATTGCTGCAATTATATTAGGTTACAAGTTAGTGAGGAAAATATTGGCAAAATCTTTCTTTACTGATGGTGTTAACTACTATTTCATTCTCTTTATTATCTCTATCAGTCTAATTGTGACAGGAGCAGGATTTATTGCCTTCGACCTTCCACTTTAAGTAAAATATGTTATAGTTTCCGAAATGCGCCTATAGCTCAGTCGGTAGAGCATCTCCCTTTTAAGGAG
>CAYNAH010000043.1:0-5408 GCA_964395365.1 uncultured Candidatus Saccharibacteria bacterium
AGCAACTTTCTCTTCTGGTATTGAAGATACGAGCATGTATCCTATTTCATATACCTGCATCTTCTCTTCTTTCATGTTTTTCTCCATATTTTATGCCTTTTGGGCAATAGTGACAGTAATTTACCCTATGGTAAAGCGTGATCCGTGCGAATCAGGACTGTTCACATATTTAGTTGATAATTTGCACGTAAATGCAGATTATCACATAGATAGAGAAAATTCAATGTCTGCTATGGACATAGTGTAAATATATCAACTCATGATTAAATCCGTATAAAATCTAATTAAAATTGAAATGAAATTTTTATCAAGATTTTATCTATAACTTAAATAGGGTTTTGGCGTTATTTAAAACATGTTCTCTTACCACATCTATACTTTCCCCTCTAATTTCTGCTATCTTGTTTACAGCTTCAATAACAAAAACTGGTTCATTCCTCTGGCCCCTATATGGCATTGGTGCAACAAATGGTGCATCTGTTTCAGTCATAATCATATTGAGTGGAATAGCTTTTATAACTTCATCATAGTTTCTTGCAAAAGTAATTACACCCGTAAAAGAAAGCTTGAATCCTAATTTCATAAATTCATGTGCTTCTTCTGTATTACCTGCAAAAAAATGCACATCACCATGAACTTTTGCATGTTTCTTTAGGATATCTAACGCATCTGCATATGCACTTTCCCCTTTCACTCCATTCCTGAGATGTAGCATCAATGGTTTCTTTACTTCATTTGCTATTGCAATATGTTTTTCAAATATTTCTTGCTGGCGAACCTTGTCACTGATTGGTCTATGATAGTAGTCAAAACCGGTCTCACCTATACCCACAACTTTTGGATGTAGGGCTAGTTGTTTATAGAAATCAATATCAAATACCTCATCTGGATCATCTGCTGGATGTAGCCCGATAATTGCCCAAACATTATCATTTGTCTCTGCAATCTTTACTGCCTTCTCTGAACTTTCTCTGTTCACTCCTACAACAATCATGCCCACTTCCTTTTCTTGAGCACGTTTAATTACTTCGTCTATATCTAAATCAAAGTCTTTTAGGTTTAAATGACAATGAATATCGATGTATTTCATTATTTTATACTAGCATATTTTTATGTTGTAATGCTAAATTTTATTAGAATTTTATTTGGATTTCATTTTGATTTGTTATGGTTTATTGATGGATATTTCTAGTCATAAAAGTTATATAAAAGTGGCGTATGAAAAATACAAGAAGATTAATTATGTAGAATGTCCGGCCTTTACTAATGAAAAAGTATACTTCCTTAAAAGAGGGTTCCGTCATCTAATCTGGAAAGGTACGAAACTAAGAGATATAGATGAACAAATTGATAGATTAAGTTTACTTAGATATGTTCCCGACATACTCAAGTCCAGTAATCACTTCAAAGATTTTAATAAGAACAAGCTTCATAATCAACAGACCGGAACAAGGGTTAATTTCTGGTCGTTCTCAGGTGAATACAATCAAATTAAAATTACTGTAGTAATTAGACAGATTAATGACGGTCCAAAACACTTTTTTAGTGTAATGAGGAGGCATAAAAAGCACAAAACCCCGTGAGGGGTCTTTATACTGTCTACCACCAGCTACAATGCCGATTATACCATCTTGGTGTGCAAGTCCAATGGCCGCAAACATTATTAATGTAATCTTATCAAAAGGAATTCAGGTGTCAATAACAAAGATATTACTTTCTCATAAACAAAGGCTTCTCTGGCATCTTTCCTGACTTTATTCCCTGCTGTATTAGTCGTGATGTCTCAGGAAGTATAGGTTCAAGTGCTACTGCTATGTGCCAGATAGATGAAAGACAGAATGAGATTTGTTGTTTACCTTTTACCTCATCAACCTTTATTGTTTTAAATGGTTGATTCTCTTGTATGTACTTATCTACATCTTGAATTCTAGACCAGATATCATCACACACCTTGTTTAGTTCAAATGAGTTGTATAGTACCTCATGTTTTTTTATATCAAGTTCAGGTGCAGCTTTCGGATCAAGAGTTACCGAATTACTCTCAGCCATTTTCATTACTCTACTTACCAAATTTCCAAGACCATTCGCTAGATGTGCATTGTAAGCTTCTTTAAATCTTTCCATTGTAAAAGGACTATCTTCAAAAGGTTGTACTTCTCTAAGCAAAAAATATCTTAATGCATCAGTACCATATTCATTTACTACATCTAATGGGTTTATAGTATTACCTAGTGACTTACTCATCTTTACCCCTCCATCTGCGGTTATAAAGCCATTTACGATGATTTGGCGGGTATTAGGTAGTCCAGCTGCAATTAACATTGCCTGCCACATAGCGCTCTGTTGTCGGAGGTTATCCTTACCACAATACTGAACTACATTACTAGCGTTAGTCCACCACTTATCAAAACTTTCTTTGTCTTCTGGCCATCCAATTGTAGATATGTAATTTACCAAAGCATCAAACCAAACATACATAACATGTTCACTATCATCTGGAACATCTACACCCCAAGGCATCTTACTTTTCAGACGAGATATACTGAAATCCTGTAATCCCCTTTCAACAAAAGCTTTGATCTCATTGAATCTGAAATCTGGTGCTACTAGATTTGGATTTTTCTTATATAGTTCAAGTAATGGTTTTTGAAATTCACTAAATTTAAAGAAATAGTTTTCTTCTTCTATCATTACAAGATCGATGTTTTGATGTATCGTACATCTACCATTCTCTATCTCAGTATCAGTCTTCTCTAATTCACAACCGGTACAATATTTAGTTTTATACAGCTTCTTGTATATATATCCATTATCCTTACACCTCTTCCAGAACTCTTGTGCAGCTTTTATATGATGCTTATCTGTAGTCCTTATAAAATGTATTTCAGATATACCCAATATACCCTTTAATTCTTTAAATTTCTCGGCATAGTGATCTACAAATGACTGGGTTGATTCTCCCTGACTCAGAGCTTTCTCATATATCTTTAGTCCATGTTCATCTGTTCCAGTATTAAAAAACACATCATAGCCATGTATTCTCTTTGCTCTAGCTATTGCATCAGCTCGTATGATCTCCATAGCAAAACCAACATGTGGATCAGAATTTACATATGGGAGAGTTGTTGTTATATAGAAGTTTTTCATTTTATGGTAAGGAGTTTTTGGAATCTTTCACTATCCTTATATGGACCAATTATAGCTAGATTTAGCTTTTCATCAACAAAGATCAGTTTTGCAACTTCTTTTATATCTTCCACCGTTACCTTTCTAATCTTATCTATCTCTTCCTGTGGAATCTCTATTTTCCCTTTCAGTATTTGATTAATAGCTGAATATTCTGCTCTTGAATCTGATGTTTCAAGACCTAATATGAATGAACCAGAGATGTAGTCTTTTACCTTGTTTAATTCTTCTTCTGTAATCTCTTCATTTAATATCTTTTTACATTCATCAAGTAGTGTCTTTATCACCTCATCTATTCTTCCTGTATCTATACCTGTTGATATGGTGAATAGTCCATGATCAGTATATGTATCATGATTAGCTCGGATATAGTAACCAACACCCATTTCTTCACGTAGTTTTTGGAACAGTCTTGAACTCATTCCCCCACCTAAGAGAGTTGAGAGTACTGACAGGGTTGCATCATGTTTACTATTTGCATCAAATGATCTGAAACCAAGAACTAGATGTGCTTGGTCAGTTTCCTTAAATTTCAAAAGTATTTCTGGTTTACTCTGTTTCTCCTCCACCCTTATCTTCTTATGCTTACTTGATGTAGATATTTTAGAAAATGCTTTCTCTATCTTTTTTATAATATCCCCCTCATCAAAAGAACCAGAAATAACTACTGTAGTTGCTTCTGCTACGTAATGTTCACTAATATATTTTGCAAAATCTTCTCTTTTAAAACTCCTTACTGTATCTTCTGTTCCTGCTATATTCCACCCTGCTGGTTGATCGCCGTATACAAGACTCATAAAGACATTATGTACATCTCTATGTGGTAGATCTTGATACATACGTATCTCCTCAACGATAACACCCTTTTCCTTTTCTATCTCCTTCTCATTTAAAAGTGGATTGAGATATACATCAGATACAACATCAAGAGCATTATCAACCTTTTCCTTACTTACCTTTGCATAGTATCCAGTATATTCTTGTCCTGTGAACGCATTGTATTGTGCACCTAGTGAATCCAATTCTCTTGAAATATCCATAGCGGTTGGGCGTTTTGAAGTACCCTTAAACATCATATGTTCAAGGAAATGTGAAAGACCATTTATCTTCTTAGTTTCATACTTTGAACCAGTCTCTACCATAACTAATACAGTTACTGCAGGATTATCCTCCATTGGTATTGTTATGATTTTAAGACCGTTAGATAGAGTGGTTTTATTGAATTTCATAGAGCTAATTTAGCATATTTTTAAGGTTTTTGCTTGAATAAAATTCAGCCCCTCTCCGAAGATCGGAGGGGGGCTGTGTGCGAACGAATCAAATCACCTTAACCGAAAAGAAGTGGCGGGTAAAGGTTCGGAAAATAGTGGTTTGGTTGCGGAGTAACGAACGCGAAACCGCCATCGCCGTACCATCTACCGCCAGACCTGCTGCAATCGTAGGCGTTGAACCAAGGACCATCAACGCCACGGTTTGAGAGGAGCAAGCTTGGACCATCACTGAAATGCTCGATGCCGATGGGTTCGTGCATCGTGACAATGTACCACAGACCCATAACTTTCAACTGCTCGTCGGTGAATGTGTCACGGATAAGGCAGGCGACCTCCCAATGAGGCTTGAGCCAACCTTTCTTTTCGGCGGCCGCACGAATCTTCTCCGTTATACGGTTGCAGTTGCTGATCTTTCTGCCCAGGCACACCACCATGTTGTAGGTGACGCCGTTGGTCGGTGCTTCGCTTGCGCGACGCAGCACTTGACGTGCAAAGCCGCCGATTCGCCAACCACGACGCACGAGGTGCAGTTCCCACTGTTCGCGGGTGAAGCCATTTGAGGTGAGCGTGAAATGAATATTGTCCTCATCATCGACAGTCCACGCAGTTGGCGTTGGCGTTGTCTGGATGATAGCTCCTTCGCTTTCTGTTTCTGTGACTTCGACGAGCTTGACTTTTCCTGTCCGTAGTAGTGTGACTGCACGAAAGTTTTCGCCTGTACTCAAATAATCGATGTCTGCCAGCGTACCACTGTTTCGATTGACTGCGAACTGCAACTTCTGGGTAATTCCCGGTTCCAATACCACTTGAAGCGCGCTCATGGAGCTTGCTCCTTTCTTGTTTGTGAGCTCGCTGACTACGCAGCATGCTCGGTTGTTTTCGCTGGACTCTTCGCCACAGCAGAAATAGCATTTCGATGTCCTATTTCTATTTCAAACCATACTACACCTT
>CAYNAH010000044.1:0-5228 GCA_964395365.1 uncultured Candidatus Saccharibacteria bacterium
AGAAACCTCTTCAGTTACCTTCTCTGTTGTAGTTGAAACTGATTCTTCAGTAGAACTTGTAGTAGTATCATTTTGAGTGACTGATCCTCCGATGAATGATGAAGTTGGTGGTTGATTACTTTCACTGACTGGTGAATTTTGTGGTGCTGGATTTGGATCTACAAAATTGTTTTGACTACTTGTTTTACTTACCCTACTCGAGCCACTACTCTTTCCTCCTGATGTAGTATCTCCACTAGTTGTATTTGTATTTTCAGTATTCGTAGTTGGTGGATTAGTAATTGATGCAGTTGAATCTAATTTACCTGAAACACTTGAGGCGTAGACTGGATGAGAATATACGGTCACAAGTACCATAATAGCAGTTAAAGTTATTTTCTCTAGATATGACATTCTCATATATTAAATGATTTTTTTGTTAATAAAAAGTAATATGGCGTCTATAAGTTTTGATTTTGCATCAGTATATTCATTGACAGTTGATGCTGGGTTATCTCTTACATTTGTAGCCTCAGTTATCACAGAAAATAATTCATCGAACGCTACTTGAGGATATTCACCTGGATTATTTCCGATCTTATATATCCCCGCGTCAATTGGTGCAACAATTGATACTATTGTGCTCTCTAGTTCTTTCTTAGCAATCATCTCGGGGGTCAAGGGGAGTAAATGCAAATGCTGAGTAAACGGGTCAGCTCTATAGCCTCTTGAATTTACAACGTTTACATTCACAAAGTAATCACCAGGTTCCCATATTTGTATATTGTTTGAATAAATGAGTTTAGAGGTAATGTCACCATCAACTGTATCCCAAGCTGTAGCTAGTGGATCAGAGAATTGTGTACCAGCTACCTGTGTTACATCTGTTGGTGCGCTTGAACTAATAATTGGTTTTTCTACTGCTGGAGCCTCTATCTTAGGACAGTTTGGGTTTAATGATTCAATGTATGTAATATTACCAACATTATCAAATTTAATTCTTCCCACTAGGGTTGATGAACCGACCATTAATGGATCATGTGCTTCATCATATGTTAGAAGTGAATATGTATTTAACTGAAGAGTTGGAAATACTCCAATATCTATATACCAATCTAGACCATATGTTGATAGTGTCTGATCTGCAGGAGATGAGACTGTAAATGCTGGATATGAACGTGTGCTTGTGCCATATACAACATCACCACCAGATACAGCAACCCTCATTTGCAATCCATTTGGAACATCAAGTGATAGACATAGACCGGAAACAATCTGAGTAGTTGTGGCAAAGACTTCTGCATCTGGTGTTTGATCAGGAATAGTTACTTCAGGCGCTTCTGAAGTAATATCATAACTTGTGTTGTATCCAGTACCGATAATTCCAAGTGGGATCTTTGAATCAACATTCATATCAATTTGTATACCATCAGTTAATGGATCGAGATCTAAAGCAGAATTAATATTGATCTGATCACTATATGTATCCGCAGCAGAAATCTGAATGGCTGTTGCTTCGCTATTTGAGTTAACAGACTGTGATGAGTATAACCTAATATTATTAGCAGGAATTACTTGTGATCCATTTGTAAAATCACTAAATCTCATTCTTACGAGATTTTCATCACTAGGCAGAGTTATATGGAAAACCCACTTCCATCCATCTGCATATGTATTATTAGCAATACCAGTAAGTTTAATTGAATTAACACCAGTAACAGCTAGTGTGCCACTAGCATTAACGGTTGTCGCTGATAAAGCTACAACTACAAGCGTAGTTAGTGATAATAAAGCAACTTTTGTGACGGTGATAAAGTATTCTTTCATATTAGCCGCATTATATTGTAAATAGTCTGTTACTTCAATATTGCATAGAGCGATATTCTATGTCGAAAAAACTATCAACATCTTATCAACCTGATATCCAAATAATGCCATAAAACATATTTAAACCACTATGCTACAATATGTATACAATATGAATCCAACATCATCCCCATATTTCAAACCGAAAGATTTAAGAATCCCACCTCAATCACTTGAAGCAGAAAAAGCTTTACTTGGTTCTATCATGATTAGACCAGAAGTAATGCATGATATCACTGATATCATAAGTGAAAAGTCTTTCTATTCCGATCGTCATAAACTTATATGGTCTACAATGATGGAATTGTTTGGAAAGAATACTCCAATCGATATTCTGTCCCTTTCAGCTAGATTAAAAGACAAGGAACTATTAGATCAGGCGGGTGGTATGGCATATCTCACTGAACTAGTCCATGGAGTTCCCTCTTCAACGAATGCAAAGCATTATGCTGAGATCGTTCAAAAGAAAAATATAATGCGAGATCTCATAAACGCATCAGAATTTGTTGGAAACCTCGGCTTCGATGAAGAAATGGATATAGAGGAGACACTTGATAAGGCGGAGAAAAAGATATTTGAGGTTACAAACTTCACTGGTACACATAAATTCATAGCACTTAAAGATACACTTGTTGAAGCATGGGAGAGAATTGACAAGCTACATGCAACAAAGGACGAACTCCGAGGAATTCCAACAGGTTTCCAAGCAATTGATAATAAACTTGCTGGACTTCAGAAATCAGACTTGATAATACTAGCAGCACGTCCATCAATGGGTAAAACTTCCCTAGCTCTTGATATTGCCCGTATGGCTGCAATCAAACATAAGGTACCGGTGGGAATCTTTTCACTTGAAATGAGTTCTCAGCAGCTTGTTGATCGTATGCTAGCAGCTGAATCTCAAGTAGATTCATGGAAGATTCGTACAGGACAAAACTTGAATGTAGAAAATGACTTTAAAGCGATTCGAGATGCTATGGACCGCCTATCAACTGCCCCTATATACATCGATGATCAGCCAGCCAACAATATTTTAAAAATGCGTGCAGTAGCTCGAAGACTCAAGAGTGAAAAAGGATTAGGGTTAATTGTTGTCGACTACCTACAGCTCATGGTACCAACCCAGAGTAGGAACTCAGACAATGTTGTGCAGCAAGTAACAGAAATTTCTAGATCTCTTAAGCAATTGGCACGTGAACTTGAAGTTCCAGTACTTGCTCTTTCACAGCTATCTCGAGCAGTTGAACAAAGAGGTGGTGAACCTAGACTATCTGACCTTCGTGATTCAGGATCCATTGAGCAGGATGCTGATGTTGTAATGTTCATACATAGAGAAGACAAGCTCAACAAGGATCCAGCATCAGCAAGACCTAATATCGCTAAAATTATGATCGAAAAGCACAGAAATGGTCCTACGGGATATGCAGAACTATACTTTGATGACAAGAAAACTTCATTTATGAATATAGATAAAAGCGATTTTGGTGAATTTGATCAACAAGGAAATGGATCCGATTTCTAAATTAACTGAATACTTCAGAGAGTTTCCTGGTATAGGGCCAAGACAAGCTCGTCGCTTTGTATATTTTCTTTTAACTAAAAATTCATCGTACCTGGAGGAAATTGCTAGATTGATTTTAAGTATTAAAAAAAGTATACGTATATGCTCATCATGTTTTCGTTTCTATCAGGATGGCAATACAACCATCTGCCCTATCTGTTCTGATAAAGGTAGAGATGAGTCATTACTAATGGTAGTTTCTCGTGATGTAGACTTTGAAGCTATAGAGAAGAGTAAATCATATAATGGTCATTACTTTATCCTTGGCGGAACTATACCAATTCTTGATAAGGAACCAGAGAAAAAAGTGAGATTGAATGAATTAATGAAAAAAATCACTAATTCTACTTTTAAGGAAATAATACTGTCGCTAAATGCTAATGCTGAAGGTGAGCATACAGCTGATTTTATACGAGACTACATTAAACAAAAGTTTCCTGAAAACACATTCACACTAACAGTACTTGGTCGTGGACTTTCAACTGGTACGGAACTTGAGTATTCTGATAGTGATACTATCAAGAATGCATTGAAGAATAGAGGAAGGGTTTGAATATAAAACAAAAAAGGGCGCCGTTAGGCAACCCTTGTAATTTTATCCGTCCATATCTTCTCCTTTTGTTTTGACTTAACCCACTTTTGGGTCATAGCCGTTTTCAGACTCCTCTCGAGCACATATTCCGATGTCGTAACCCATCATGTAGGTCTCGTCATCTGGTATCTGCTCGAGCTTACCAGTAAATCCGTCGTCCCATCCTTTCTGGTACGACTTCCTGCGTCCTGGTAATACCTGTGGACAACCGCTATTGTGTCGTATGAATTTCTCATTACCGACACTTCGCCGCCGACAATAGGAGCACTGGTCCATAGTTTCATTCCTTTCCGCCAAGTGGCAGAAGGAATCATGAGCCCAGTTAATTTTTTAAACTTGATTCAATCTGCCTGAGTTCTTACGTTCAGGCTCAAATTTAAAGTACCACACAATACCTTAGACTGTCAATGTCTGCAATACAATCCAGCGTATATCATCTGAGTACTCAACTTCGCGCTCATCTGGAGTAATGAATGTGTGGACTACCCTATCACTTGGAATAATTCGGCGTATTCCCCTCAATCCCTTTTGTGTGAAGCTCTCCATTGTACTTTCCACAATCCCTAATCTGGAATTAGCTGCGTGTACTACCGTACCAGCATCACTAACTATACCCACATGTCCTACCCCATCTAGAGGATCGGAGAGGAAATAGTTAACGTGACCTGATACAAACACAATATCACCACCAACTAATTTTGATGCATCTGTAATTGGCATGCCACACTCCCTCTGTTGTATGGATCTTCTTGGCAACCATATTCCCCGTTGTCCATACAACCATTTTACAAAGCTAGAACAATCGAAAACCCCCGGTGCTTCCGACAATCTAGCAGATCGGCGATATGTAGAGACGCCAACGAAGCTTATAGCTAAAGATACAATATCTACATCTATTTTCTTAAAACCTTTCGTTTGAATAATTTCAATTGCCTCGTGTTCAGATATTGGCAACCTCAATTCATTGAAATCAATTGCACAGCGATTTCCGACTGCATAATACATAATATTCCTTTCTGTTGTTGTTCAGAGAGGTATATATAGATTTATTACACAAAACTAGACCAAGTAGAAATCAACTCATTAATCAACATAGAAATATTTAAATTACTTCAACCCCTCAATCTTAACCTGGAAATATGGTTGCTTGTGACCGTTCTTCTTAAAATACTTACTCTTCTGCTTGTACTTTATTACATTAACCTTAGGTAGACGACCAATTTTAGTGAT
>CAYNAH010000045.1:0-4448 GCA_964395365.1 uncultured Candidatus Saccharibacteria bacterium
CGGCGGTCAGTACATTTTCTCACTCTATGCCGCTATGACAACTGATAATGAAATGATGTCACATCCGTTATCTGTAACAAAAACAAAGCTTGGTGGTGATTTACTAATTATCGGTGAGACAAGTCCATACATCCTAAGTGCTGTACAAGATGGTTCTAAACTTACACTAAAAGGAATGAAATTCAATATTGGTGATAATACAGTAATAATTAATAATATAGCTAAGGTGGTAGTAGCGAAAGAATCTACAAAGCTAGAGATCAATCTGAAAGATTTCGGTGTTAAAAAAGGTCAAGACTTCATCGTGGTAAATACTGCGAACGGAAATAGTAATTCTCTATATTTCGATTTCAAAGCGTACGATCCCTTGGTATTCAGGAATCTAGACGGACTTAAAATGGCGAATGTATTTAACTCTGTATTAAATATATTTAGTAAATAAAAACAGCCCGCATTGAAGCGGGCTGTAAATGTGAGTGTGACTCACTTGAAAAGTTCTTCACTAGTTGGGATTTTCACCCAAACCTTTGCGATGTCTCGGAGATCCGAGTATTCGCTGTGAAGAACAATCCGTGTTGGGCAGTCAGGCAGCTTCTTAATTCTAGCTGCCATCTGCCGAAGTTTCCAAACGATCTCTTGTTTTAGAACTACCTCTTCAGTTGTGAGCGGGTCACATCCGAAGTGCTTAATGCATTGGTACCTGTCCCATTGCATTTGTAAAAATCTTCCAATCATGGGGCTGCCTCGCTCCATCATTCTCTCTGATTGAATGATGATTTTGGCGAAAAGCCAGAGCAGAGTGATTGTTAAGCTGAGGTATACCGCATTGATTACCATCTCCGGCCCACTCAGCAGGGTAATGGAGGGTATGAACCCAAACAGCGCAAGAAGCGCTGCCGTCACTTCCATCTTTAATGAGCTCGAGTGTAGCTCAATGTTTTCCGAGATCTTTGCCTCGTCAACATGACGAACACCGTTTTCCTCAAGGTAGTGCTTGAGGTTGCGATATGGCTTTTTCATAGTCTGATACGTATATATCATATTTATAGATATATGTCAATAGTCTGATCCCATCATTGCAATTACCGCTATAAAAGGTTGACTTCAAAACACATGCTATGCTACTATAGCGAGTACGCGTTTTTGCGTTGGTGTTTCTGCTACTCTTAGTATTTAATCAATTTTATTAATAAATTTATATAATTTATGGCACAAGATTTTAATCGTTCAAAGCCCCATGTTAACGTAGGTACTATCGGACACGTTGACCACGGTAAGACAACTCTTACAACATCAATCCTAGCTGTACAGTCTAAGGATGGTTTGGCTCAATTAAAGGCATATGCTGATATCGCAAAGGGAGGTACAGTTCGAGATGCTACTAAGGTAGTTACAATTTCTCTTGCTCACGTTGAATATGAGTCTGACACTCGTCACTATGCCCACATCGACGCTCCAGGTCACGCTGACTATATAAAGAACATGATTACAGGTGCCGCTCAGATGGACGGTGCTATCCTCGTAGTATCTGCTCTTGATGGAGTTATGCCACAGACTCGTGAGCATATTCTTCTAGCTAAGCAAGTTGGTGTGCCTCAAATCGTAGTTTTCCTAAACAAGTGCGACATGGTTGCTGAATCAGATCTTCTTGATCTAGTTGAGGAAGAGGTACGTGACCTTCTAACAAAGAACGGTTTTGATGGTAAGGGTGCTCCAGTTATAAGAGGTTCAGCTCTAAAGGCTCTTGAGGGTGATCCAGCTTGGGTTGCTAAGATCAAGGATCTTATGAAGGCTCTTGATACATATATCCCTATGCCAGTTCGAGAGGTTGATAAGCCATTCCTAATGCCAATCGAAGACATCTTCTCAATCGAAGGACGAGGTACTGTAGTAACAGGACGTATTGAAAGAGGTATGGTAAAGGTAGGTGAAGAAGTTGAAATCATCGGTTTCAAGGATACTTCAAAGACAACTATTACAGGTATTGAAATGTTCAATAAGTCTCTAAAGGAGGGTATTGCTGGAGACAATGCTGGTCTTCTACTAAGAGGTACAGGTAAGGATGATGTTACTCGTGGTATGGTTCTAGCTAAGACTGGATCAGTTAAGCCTCATACAGAATTTGAATCAGAAGTATACATCCTAAAGAAAGAAGAGGGAGGACGTCATACTCCATTCTTTACAGGATACAAGCCTCAGTTCTACATCAGAACAACTGACGTTACAGGAGAAGTAACTCTAGCTACAGGAGTAGAAATGGTTATGCCAGGAGATACAGTAACTTTCAAAGTTAAACTTGTTGCTCCAGTTGCTCTAGAAGATAAGATGAGATTTGCTATTCGAGAAGGAGGTAAGACAGTAGGCGCAGGAGTTGTAACTAAGATTGTTGCATAATAAATATATGGCTACTGCTACTTTAAAAACAAAAAAGACTTTGAAACCTAAGGTAGCTCGGGAGGCTAGTGAGGGTGATATTGCAAAGCTAAGAATTCGTGTACGAGCATACGAACACAAGATTCTTGATGCATCACTAAAGCAAATAATGGATACAGCAATCCGTTACGATGTTAAGTTCTTTGGACCAATTCCATTACCAACTGAAATCAAGAAATATACAGTTAATCGCGCTTCATTCGTATTTAAGAATGCACGTGAACAGTTTGAAATGAGAGTTCATAAGAGACTTATCGATATTCTGAATCCAAACCAGAAAATCATCGAAGCCCTTACTAACCTGTCTCTTCCATCAGGAGTGAATATTGATGTGAAAATGATGTAATACTGTAATTCAAAATACTGCAATGAAATTCATTCTAGGACGAAAATTAAATATGACTCAGATCTTCGATAAAGATGGTCTAGTTCAACCTGTAACTATGATAGAAGTATCTCCAGTTACTGTGACTCAGGTGAAGACAAAGGAAACTGATGGATATACAGCTGTTCAAGTTTCATCAAAGAAAGCAAAGAAGGAGACAAAAAGAGAGTTTAGAATTGATGCACCTTCACAGAAAGTTGGTGATGCAATAGATCTAAATCAGTTCGTTCCTGGTGATGAAGTAACAGTAAGTGCAATATCTAAGGGTAAAGGTTTTCAGGGTGTAGTTAAGAGACATGGTTTCGGAGGAGGACCAAGATCACACGGTCAAAAGCACTCAGAGCGTGAGCCAGGTTCTATCGGAGGAGGTCTAAGAAACAAGGTTCCAAAGAAGATGAGAATGGCCGGAAGAATGGGTGGTGACAGAATCACAGTCAAGAACCTAAAGGTTGTCCATGTTGACTCTGCAGCTAATACACTATATATTTCAGGAGCTGTTCCAGGAAGAAGAGGAACTATCGTTGAGATAACTTCATAACTTTAATTATATGGATCAAATCGTATACAATCAAAAAGGACAAGAATCTGGAAAAATCAAACTTCCAGAAGCTGTGTTTGGACTATCATGGAATGCTGACCTTGTTCATCAGGTTGTAGTCTCTATGAATTCATCTGCTAGACATACTATTGCTAACACAAAGACAAGAGGTGAAGTTAGTGGAGGAGGAAAGAAACCATGGCAACAGAAGGGTACTGGACGCGCTCGTCACGGTTCTACACGTTCTCCAATATGGGTTGGTGGAGGTATTGCTCACGGACCACGCGCTGATAAGAATTACGATCGAAAGATCAATAAAAAGGTAAAGACAAAGGCACTTTATACTATTCTCTCAAAGAAACTTAAGGATGGTGAAGTGCTTTTTGTTGACTCAATCTCTTTTGCTAAGCCAAAGACTGCTGAAGCGAAATCTACAATAATGGCTTTCTCAAAGATAAAAGGATTTGAAAAGTTTGCTACAAAACCAAAGAATGTTGCAATAATAAGTCTAGATAAGAAGTCAGCTGAGGTAACAAAGAGTTTTAGAAACCTCGGTAATCTAGAGGTAGAGGAATTCAGAAATATAAACCCTGTTTCAATTTTGAATCATAAGTATCTAGTAATCGCTAATCCAAAGGAGTCACTTAAGACTTTAGAAAAATAATATGACTACTTTAATTAGACCAAGAATTACAGAGAAAGCAGGTATTATGGGAGAAGCTCATAATGTATATACATTTGAGGTATCTAAAAACTCTACAAAAGATACGATTGCAAAGGATATAAAAACTCTATACAAAGTAACACCAACAAAGGTTAGAATAATTAATCTTCCTGAGAGACATGTGTTTGTTAGAGGTAAGAAGGGTATGCAATCAGCTGTTAAAAAGGCTTTAGTATATCTAAAGAAGGGAGATAAGATAAATCTTGCATAACAATAAATATATGAAAAGCTACAGACCAAACACACCATCAAGAAGACATATGACCACGATTCCATATCGTGACTACATAACAGCTTCAGAACCATATAAGGCTCTTACAAAGGGTATGAAGAGAGATATGGGTAGAAACGCATTCGGTCGCATTACA
>CAYNAH010000046.1:0-4314 GCA_964395365.1 uncultured Candidatus Saccharibacteria bacterium
GCCCAGATCAATGATGAATTAATGAGTATCAAAAATACCGCAGATATAACTGAAAGGATTACAAGAACAATCTTGAATGCCTTGCTTAGAGTGATTGATCTTAGAGTAATATATGACAGAATACCAACTAAACCTGAAAATAGAGCTAGATCGTTCCACTTACCCAACATCGTTGAAGTAGCACTCTGGAATATTCCGAGTGTTAAGAAGTCAGCACCACCTATAAAGCGTGCAATATGGTACAGAGCAACAACTATGAAAGTGATGAAAACCGCACCATATACATAGAACAATCTATCCTTGTCTTTGTTTGTAAAGTATACAGTTAGTAGGGCTGCTAGAAACAGTATAAGTATCATACTAGCAGTTCCAACCTCAAAACCCTGACCGAATAGAGATTTTATAACACTAGTGCTTAACAATGTTGAGACAATTACAGAAGCAATGATTCCAAGTGATACTGTAAACAATGAGTGCTTAGGGATAGTTAAATCTCTATTTTTAAGTAGTGAAATAGAGTAAAGAATTGCTGATACCAAAACCCCCACAGTGATTACAATAGTCTTTACTGTATCTGCTGATGTATATACACTAGGCACGAATGCTAGTGGTGTGAGTATGATAGTAATAAGAAGAATAATGAAAGATATTTTTTCAAGCGCCCCCACTGGCTTCTCCTTTAATACCGCACTATTTTGTTCACTTGTATTTGTTGTAATGTCCATAATAAATTGTTAACGCTTAATAATAAACTGATTGGATATAATTATAGCAAACAAAAAACCTCCTGTTAAGGAGGTTTTTTGATGTTACATATCGATAAGCCGAGTTCTGTATCTTCTTACGAAGACGACAATCATTTATCTGGGATTTACTTTGCAATAAACCTCAAGCGGCACTTCCATTTTCATGGACACGGCCTTGCACTGAAGTAAGGATTTTGCCGTTGCACTCTGCATGTTTCCATACAGACTAATCCTTGCGGATCTAATCATCGTTTCCAATGATTACGTCTCTGTTCGCACCTCGCACTTCACAGTGGACGGGTGTTACCCGCTACCATTCTCCTGTATCTTTCGATTCAGGCAGTGCTCGGACTTTCCTCTATTTACAAGCTTCCGCTTGTAATAGCGATTGTCTGATATGTACAAACATTATATCACAAAATAGACTACTTTGACAATAGTAGTTACTTACTCCCCACCACCAGCATTACTTGAACCCTCATCCTTAGGCTTTGCTTTACCAGAAGAATGTGAATCCACTTCATAACTTGTATTCTGAGCCTCAAAGAAGTTAACGAGCTCAAAGACATCAGTAGCTGTACTCATCCACTTTGCAGGATTAGTTACATTATAAAACTTAGGGAATCCCAACTCTTCTAGTCTTCTATCAGCAACATATTTTACGTATTGATTCACGTATTCTGCATTAAGTCCCAGTATTCCATTTGGGAATAGATCCTTGTTATAATCTACCTCCTTGTTAACTCCTTCAATGATGATATTTCTAATCTCATCAGCAAATTCTGCTGATAGTAGGTCCTGATTTTCTTCTAGAATATTGTGAATCAAGTTAATACCAAACTTCAAGTGTAGACTTTCATCTCTTAGAACCCAGTTGATCATAGAACCGAAGTTTCTAAGTTGCTTTCGCTGGCGGAATGATAGTACAACCATAAATCCAGAATAGAACCAGATACCTTCCATAACAATATTTGTAGCAACAAGATTTCGAATGAAATCTTTCTTACCTTCAGTAGTATCTACATCAAGAGACACCTCAGTCATTCTCTTCATGTACTTATTAATATAGTCCTCCTTTGACTTCATTGAAGGAACATTTAGATGGTGATTAAACACCTTCTCACGGTCAAACGGGAATGTTTCAAGAACGTACTCAAAAGCAACGCAGTGATTTGCTTCCTCCCACATCTGCTTAGCTAGATATAGGTGACACTCTGGTGATTTTAGATATGGGTATATACCAAGTGCGATTGATCTATTAACGATTAGTTCCGCAGGATTGAAGAAAGCCATCAAAAACTCTACGGCATGCTTCTCATCCTCAGTCATTTTCTTCCAATCATCTAGGTCTTCCTTTAGAGTAATCTCATGTGGAAACCAGGTATTTCGCACAGCTTGGTTATATAGATCATATGCCCATTTATATTTAATTGGGTGTAGACTTGTATCTTCGGGCGCAGCTTTTCCTATTAACATTATGTTATTTCGTTAAAATTTATAATTATAATTTGTATACTATACACTTTGTCTTCTATTGGCAAGCTTCACATTGAGCAAGTTCTGCTGGATCAACTGGACAAACCTTAGGCTTAACTTTTGCTACTTGAATATTAGGATTCTTACTTAATTGAGCAACTATTTCATCCTTCGATAGAGTACTTGATGCATTTGATACTGGAGTCTCTACCTTCGGAGCGGGAGTTATTTTCTCAGCTACTGGCATGCTCGAGGCTTGACTCATCACTGGAGCAACAAGTGGCATACTTGGTTGAATTGTTGCAGCTTCTCTAATCTCTTCGCGTATTTCCTCTCTTTCATATACCGGTGTAGCAACTTTAATAGTTTCAATTTTCTGAATCTGTATTGGACTTTCTATTGGTTGAGGGATTTCCATCTTTGATGTATCACTCACCACTGAAGCTACAGCAGCAAATCCCTTCTTACCAATCTTTTCTGCCTTATTAACCTTTACAGTACTCTGCTCTGCTGTATGACGTGGCTTCATGTGTAGGTAGTATGTAGACTTTAGACCTTTCTTCCATGCAGTTGTATATATATCCATAGTCTCATCTATATCACGAGTTTCAAGATACATATTTCTTGAAAGTGCCTGATCTACCCACTTCTGCGCTCTAGCTGCAACTTCTATATATGCATATGGTGAAGTTGTGAATGATGTCTTGTATACATCTTTAGTATGCTGAGGAATGCCTGGAATATTAGAAATATCTCCTTGGTTTTCGATAATTGCATCTCTAACTTTTTCCCATATACCCATATTCTTAAGATCCTTAACAAGGTTATGGTTTATATCCATATACTTTCCAGATATTTTATTTCTAGAAAATACCTGAGCAAAACGAGCGTCGATTCCTGGTGTAGTACCAACCACAAGACCGATATTTGCATTTGGAGCAACAGCCATTAGTGTTGCATTACGAATTCCCTTCTTTACTTTCTGTCTCAATATTTCCCAATTCAAACCTCTATGCTTGCTCTGACTATCAACAGTTACATCGAGTCCTCTTGAATCTCCAAGTTTCTTTAGCGTATCTATTGGAACATGTCCCTTTGACCATTCAGAACCAGCAAAATGCTTATATGATCCTCTCTCTTGTGCTAGATCGGCACTTGCATCGATAGCCATATAACTTACGAATTCAAATATTCGATCAGCGAAGTCCCAAGCATGCTCACTATCATATGACATACCTAATTGCTCTATTGTATCTGCAAAACCCATCACTCCAAGTCCAATAGCTCTATTTTCTTTATCAGACTTTGCTGCCTCAGGAATTGGAAGCACATTAATATCGATTAGATTGTCGAGCTGTCTTACAGCTAGTCTTACACTCTCTTCTAGTTTAGACCAATTAACTTCCTTGTTCTTTATGTGTGCAGCAAGATTTAGTGAAGCTAGGTTACAAACAGCAATATTATCTTTATCCTGTGGTAGACAAATCTCTGTACAGAGATTAGACATATGGATAGTTCCGGTATTGTTATTCAATGCACGATTATTAATCGTATCCTTCCACACTAACCATGGATGAGAATTTGACTGAAGTGAAGTTAATATCTGTCTGTACTGCTCTTTTGCAGGTACTTTCTTAAACATCACCATCTCTCCTCTTTCTGCCTTCTCTACATAATATGCATATCTCTTACTAAATTCCTGTCCATATAGTTCATTTAGATCACCAGCTTCAGCAGGATCAAACATATACCAATCAGAACCAGCATCAACACGTCTCATGAATTCATCTGACAGGAAAGCTGCGGTATTAGCTGTACGCATACGCATATAGTCATCTCCAGCATTGTGCTTCCAGTCTAGGAATTCTGGAAAATCATAGTGCCAGTTTTCCATATAGAAACATAGGGCTCCCTTCTTCTTTCCACCTCTCATAACTGCACGTATTGCTGTATCGATAATCTTTGCAAATGGAGTCGGACCACTAGATACACCACCGAAGTTTGATTTCAAAGGTGAACCTGTAGCTCTCAACTTTGTTATAGATGCACCAATACCTCCAGATCCTTTAGACAGAAGCAAGACATCAGAAAC
>CAYNAH010000047.1:0-4286 GCA_964395365.1 uncultured Candidatus Saccharibacteria bacterium
ATCCTTAAAACCGAGAATATCTTGTTGAGGAATTAATATTGCATCTGGTCCCCTTCCACTTGCTAATTCCTCTATAAATTTCTGTCTAAATTCAGACTGTGGTATTTCAAAATAATTAATACTAAGCGCAACAGATCTATTTAAATTCAACTGTTGTACCAATTCATTTATCGTAGCTTCAGGAAATGAGCCCCAAATAGTTACTGTAGGCAAAGTTGTACTAGAATTATCACTCTTGTATGTTGCAAAAAGGACTACACCGAGGATTATGAAGAAAACAAACAATGCTGTTAAAATTATCTGAAATTTACTCATAACTTTTTAAATATTAATCCATAATGATGGTCACCAGCATCAAAACTTTTTTCTAATTGCAAACCAACCTTCTGAAAAATACCCTCTGCAAGCATTCTAGGCACAGTTTGAACAGGCTTCATTGAACTTCCAGCTGTCCAGTCAATAACCATAAGCTTTCCACCTGATTTAAGTAGTCTTTTAATCTCCAATGCAAGATTATCCCTATCTGCCGGAGCTATTTGGAACAATGTATTAGAAAGAATAACTCTATCAGCTACAGACTCTCTTAGTTTTGTTCCTCCTAGTTTTTCAATATTACCCCAAACTACTTCTATATTATGCAAACCAATCATACCAGCTGAATTTTTGATCTTATTCAAAAGATCCTGCTGTACATCTACAGCATAAACCATACCTGATGTACCAACTTTTTTTGCAGCTTCAATAGTATAGAATCCAGATCCAGCACCAAGATCTACAACTTTCATACCATGCTCAACTTCAAATTGTGCAATATTTTTTTGAGGGTCAGAGAACATGGGTATATTATACCCTGTTATAGACAAATAAGTGAAGCAAGTGAATCCCCATCTCTAAGTTTCATTACACGTACCCCCTGAGTTGAACGTCCTAATGTTGGAATTTCCTTTAGATCAACACGTATGACCTGACTCTTCTTTGACATTGCCACCATTTCCTGAATATCGTCTGTGACTACCTTTGCAGCCATAAGTGGTCCAGTTTTGTCAGTAACATTCATAGTTAATATACCTGATCCACCTCGGTTTTGAGTCTTGTATTCTTTCAAATCAGTCTTCTTTCCATATCCATGTGCTCCCATTACGAATAGTTTTGGATTTTTAGCATCTTTAGGAACAACGTCTGCACTGATAACTGCATCATCTTTAGCTAGTTTGATGACTCTAACTCCAGCTGCATTTCTTCCCATCTCTCTAACATCTTCTGCTTCGAAACGTATAGATTGTCCATCTTGTGTAGCTATAACGACATCATCATTCTTTGAAACAAAAGAAGCAGACATTAGTTCGTCACCATCATCTAGGGTAATAGCTATGAGACCAGAACGTCTTACATCATGGAAATGTTTAGCTGAACTTTTCTTTCCAGTACCATTCCGAGTAACCATCATAAGTGCCAAACCATCAGCCTCTTTCTTGTTCTTTGGCATTGGAAGTATTGAAGTAATCTTTTCTCCTTCAGCAAGAGAGAGGAAGTTCATAACTGACTTACCACGTGTAGCTCTTTTACCTTCTGGAATATCGTACATCTTTATCTGATATGCCTTTCCTTTATCTGTGAAGAATAGCAAATCATTATGAGCATTAGCGTATATTAAATGTGTAATGAAGTCTTCCTCCTTTGTATCTAGGTCAACAACACCTACACCACCTCTCTTCTGTTGACGGTACTCATCAGGATTTGTACGCTTAATGTATCCTCCCTTTGTAAGCACAAGGACACTTTCCTGATCTGGAATTAGATCTTCAGGATTAAAATCTTTTAGTCCACTTCTTATGAGTTTAGTTCGTCTCTCATCACCATACTTAGATTTAATCTCAATTAATTCATCCTTTATTATTCCTCTTACCTTCTTTTCACTAGCCAGAATTTCTTTTAGCTTTTCAATTAATTCTTGTACTTCTTTTAATTCATCGAGAACTTTCTTTCTTTCAAGACCGGCAAGCTTTTGAAGTCTCATTTCAAGGATAGCAGTTGCTTGTCTTTCTGAGAACTTAAACTTTTTCATCAAATTAGCATGTGCTTCTACAGCATCCTTTGAAGCTCGGATTAGAGTGATTATTTCATCAATATGATCGAGTGCTTTCTTAAGTCCTAGAAGGATATGCTCTCTTTCTTCTGCTTTATTCAAATCAAACTTTGTTCTACGACGAACCACTTCAACGCGATGAAGAATGAATTCTTCAAGTATAGACTTAAGAGAGAGTGTTTGTGGAACACCATTTACTAGAGCAACTGTGTTTACATGGAATGTATCTTCTAGTTGTGTGTGCTTGTAGATATAGTTTAGAACCTTTTCTGGATATGCACCATTTTTCAAATCTATAACAATACGCATTTCCTTATCAGATTCATCACGTAGTCCTTTTATACCTTCTATAGCCTTATCCCTTACAAGATCAGCTATCTTTATAATCAACTCAGCTTTGTTAACACGATATGGTATAGAAGAAATGACAATCTGGAACTGTCCCTTTTTATCTTCCACAATCTCAGCCTCACCTCTAACCACAATACCACCACGTCCAGTAGAATATGCATGTTGAATATCTTTCTCACCATACATAATTCCACCAGTTGGAAAATCTGGTCCTTTTATAAACTTCAAAAGGTCTTCTGTTGTTGCTTCCTTGTCATCAATCAAATGAGTTGTAGCATCTATAACCTCACTGAGATTATGGGGAGCAATGTTAGTTGCCATACCTACAGCAATACCCAGAGTACCATTTAAAAGAAGGTTAGGTACTGCAGTTGGAAGTACTGTTGGTTCCTTTCTTGTACCATCATAGTTTGGTCTAAAATCTACAGTATCCTTTTCTATATCTCTTAGAAGCTCAGCAGCTGGTCTAGACATCTTTGCCTCTGTATATCGCATAGCAGCAGCTGGATCTCCGTCGATATTACCGAAGTTACCCTGACCCTGAATGAGTTGATATCTCATCTTGAAATCCTGTGCCATACCGACCATAGAGTCGTATACAGCAACATCACCATGTGGGTGATAGTTTCCAAGTACATCTCCTACCACCACAGCAGACTTACGAAACTTTGCAGAAGCAGTTAGACCTTTTTCATGCATAGCGTAGAGAATTCTTCTGTGTACTGGCTTCAAACCATCACGTACATCAGGAAGAGCACGAGCTGTGATAACAGACATAGCGTAGTCGAGATATGACTCACGCATTTCTGTTGTAATATTGCGGGCTACTATACCGAGTGCAGGATCACGTGGTGCTGGTTCCTCTGTAATTTCAGGTTTTTTTGCCATAGATTTATATTTTTTTACTCACAGAGTATATCAAAAAACATCTGTTTTGTCTTGTGTTTTTATACCTTGACGTATATCCGTATTAATTGTTTATTATATGATTTTATTCGGATTTTATCAAAATTTTATTTGGATTTCATCTCGTTTTGTTAAGGTTAGTTTGTGAAATCTCAAATTTATATAACAAAAATTAAAAAGTATGCTGGTACTAATTATGGAGAGGTCTATGCTAAAGCTAAATTTTTATATAACAGTATTTCTTCTAAAAGCAAACGTAGACCATATATACGCTCAGCCTTTTTCAGGAAGGAAAAGATATTTCTTGATCTTTTTTGGCTGCATCTTGCTGAGAAAAATAAAAATGACAGATTGAGACGTCTTAGACAATATGCATGTGCAATCGATCTAATACAAAAAACAAGATTGAAACCTGATTTACAGAGAAACAGAGAGAGGTCTAATGAGATCTTGTATAGATTTTATGGTAGAAATGGGAGTGAGGAAGATTTTATAGTTCAGATTAGAGAAAATATAAAAACAAAAGAGAAGAATTTTATGTCTGTATTCCCATTTGATTAATATAAACGAAAAAACCCTCCGCTAGTGTGGCAATAACCACGAGTGCCGATAGGTCTTTTCTTAACCACTAGTTTACCAAAATTAGAACGTATGTCAAATCTATCTCTTCCCTCCTGTAACCTCAACTTGAGAACTATATTCCACTTTATTAGATCCAAATATCATATTCTTTACATCATCATAAGCGCCGATGACTGAAGCTGTAAGTGAAGATACTGGAGCTTGAACTTTTTCACCTTCATCTCCCTTGTTAGTTAGAATTGGTGATGATTTGATTCCATATGATGCCATCCATCCTAGAAATATAACCAGAGATACTGAAAAAGATACGACGAAAGCATACCTTCGACGCACATGCTCTGGTTTTGATCTCATATTTTCA
>CAYNAH010000048.1:0-4279 GCA_964395365.1 uncultured Candidatus Saccharibacteria bacterium
TGCCTGCATGGTTGTTTTCTTGTATATAAATACATAAACAAATAGTGAAAATATGACACTTGCTAGTGAGAATAGTATTAGGATGTAATGTCTGTGATTCATTTTCATATAGTTGGAATTATAGATATCTTAATTGAATATGAAATATTCTTGCTCTTTGCTAAATCTGAAACTGGCAATTCAACACTTGAAATCATTGGATCAGTCTCAAGCATATCCTTAAACTGAATTAATGATTCTCGAGTTGTTGATTTTCCCTGTACCACCACAGAGACAGTTGTAGTTGCTGCATTTTCTATATTTGTTGCAACAAATGATGTGATGGTAACGCCAGAATTTTTGTATCCAATTATCTTTGAGATTAATTTTGAATATGATGGTGTTTCCTTATGAGACTTGATCTGCTTCATCAGATCGTTACTAGCAGACAATTCTTTTAGAACATCATTAAAACCACTTGTCTGTCTGCTATTTTGTAACTCAGCCAATCTAGCAAGTGATATCTTTTCTTGTGAATATGAGAAGTAGTATGCTGGTATGAGAGCTATCACACCTGTTAGTATCGAACATGAGACAAAGAAAAGCATGAATATTACCAATCTAATTCTGTACTCTCGTTTGAGAGATTTTATTTCTTTTTCTGGTAGTAAAGTATAGTGAATCATATTGATATATTATGGTAAGGCTAATCCAGCAGCTGTAGCGTAATCTAATGAATCTTCGAAGGCGATCTTAGGAATATAGTGATTAACAGAAAAAGCATTTTGCCAGACATCTGCAATTGTAAGACCGATATTACTATCTGGTGATATGTGCGAAATCTGACTTATCGTAACAGCATCCCTTCCTGAAACTATAATTGATTTTATATTTCTACCCTCACCGTATTGTTGCCAATATGTATGAACTTTTTCAATTTCTTTTCTTAGATTAAAGATTATGTCAGGAATATCAGCTACATTCTTACCTCTTACAAGTTCCCCTCCCCACGCAATGGTTGATGTAAAGCAAATGACTCCAGCAGATACTATGTATAGACCAGTCTTTTTATTCATTACATGAATTATCATTACCGTATCCTTTGATTCGTGTGGAACTACTGCTCTTGCTATAGCTTTTGCTTGAATTTCAAAGGAGATGGTAGTTAATCCAGATGCTTTTAATGCATTTAAATAACTATTAACCAAATCTCTTGGACTTACTGAAACGCTTGCATGCAATTTGCCACTACCTTTTATTTCTGGAAGCTTGTCGAAAAAGAATATTGCATCTGAAGCTGGTAGAGGAACATTCTCCTCCAGTTTAAATTCTATATTTTGTCGTATCTGATCTTCATTTACATCAGGTACTTCTGTTTTAAAAAGATACATTCTCTCCTCCGGAAGTGAGGCTTTGACTGTACTAATCTTTAATTCTTTTGCTAAGGTAGATATTTCTTGTATCAGAGCTTTTTCATCTTTTATATATCCAGCATCAATAATTCCTGGTTTTAGTGGTCTAGTACCATATTTAGCAAGAGTATATCCATGATGCCCTTCTGAATATTCTATACATCTGATTGCATCATCAGAAATATCTAATCCAGCATATGGGATATTCAAATATTTTGGTGGAGGAAATATTTTAAAGAAATTCACCTTTTAATTATACCACCTTTTGTTTTTGTTTAAAGAATTCATACACAGCTGGGATGAATGAGACGATGATGATTACTATAATTATGAGTGAGAGGTACTTCTCTGCATTAGGAATTATATTACCTAGTATATATCCTGTACCAAGCATTCCCCATGTCCATACAAAACCTCCGATAATATTGAATCTAAAAAAGGTCTTGTATTCCATACCTGCTACTCCAGCAACTATTGGTACAAATGTTCTTATTATTGGTATGAATCTAGCAAGGAATATAGTTTTTTTACCATATTTGTTATAGAAATCCTGGGCTCTGTTTATATGCTTCTTATGGAAAAAGAGTGAATCTTCCTTATTAAAAATCATCGGACCAACCTTTCTTCCAAAGAAATATCCAACATTATCACCAAGTACGGCAGCAATGAAGCATAATATTAGGAGCCCATATATTGATATCAATCCTTGTGAAGCAAGAAACCCTGCAGTGAAGAGTAGTGAGTCACCAGGCAGGAAGAATCCGAAGAAAAGACCTGATTCTGCAAAAACAATAGCCACTACACCCAGGAGTCCTAGGGTTTTGATTATAAAAAGTGGATCAAGGATCGTATGCAACATTATTTTGCTTTAGTTCCAACTGGAATACTTGTATTTGGTTCTAATAGAGAGAAATTACCTTCATTTGTTGAAAGAGCGAAAAGCATACCATTACTCTCATATCCCTTTATCATCCTCGGCTCAAGATTTGTAACAAACATACACACCTTCCCTATCAAAGTACCTGGTTCTGGGAAGTACATTGAGATACCAGATACAATCTGTCTTGGTTTCTCTTCTCCAAAATCAACTGACAGCTTTAGTAACTTGTCAGTATCGGGAATCTTTTCAGCAGAAAGAATCTTACCAGCTCTTATTTCAACTTTTGCAAAGTCATCATATGAAATCTTAGTATTTACACTAGGTACAGGCACAACTGGTTGTTGATTTTCATTCATAATTTTATATTACCTCTTTGAGTTAGCTTTATCAAGAAAGCTTTGTAGTATCAAAGCAGCAGCTGAAGCATCTAGCATATCGTTCTTCCCCTGGAATCTCTCTGCGTTAACGCTGGTCATAAACTCTGGTTCAAAATGAACCTTATATCCCTGAGCTTCCAAATCCATTTTAAAGTTTTTACTTTCTGGAAGAATTGTATTCGCCTCTCCTTTATAGTTTTTTGATTCACCTAGAACTATTTCTGTAATCCCCTTTTCCTTTAGGATGTTTACAACATCGTTTAGTATGTTTTTTGAATTATTTAGCACGATTAAAGGCATGGCGAACTGACCAGCCTCATCAGATTGCGCTATACCTACCCTCTTTGATCCATAGTCAATTCCAAGTATTCTCATACCTAGAGTCTACCCCAAGTTGAAAATATGAGCAAAATATGAGAATATCAAGAATGTAGTATATTATAGTTAAACGGATAGGTGCCAGAGTGGTCTAATGGAACAGTCTTGAAAACTGTCGCCCGCGCAAGTGGGCCGTGAGTTCGAATCTCACCCTATCCGCAAAATAGTTAGTTACTCTAAGAATTCATATATATTGCATGTTATAATTAATAACATGTTAAAAGAAAAATATTTAATTTCATCTTTACGCTTATCAATTGGTTTTATATTTATTTGGGCTTTTTTAGATAAAACATTTGGTTTAGGTTTTGCTACAACATCAGCAAAAGCATGGATACATGGTGGGTCACCAACAACAGGCTTTCTATCATTCGCTGTCAAAGGTCCTTTCGCTGATATATTTCATAGTCTAGCTGGAGTAGCGGTGGTAGATTGGTTGTTTATGCTAGGGCTACTATTTGTTGGTGTTACCCTACTTACAAACAAATTAGTTAAGTATGGATGTATGTCTGGCATATTAATGCTTCTACTTATGTACCTCGCTCTCATCCTACCTGAGAACAACCCGATAATTGATGAGCATATTATTTACATAATTGCTCTAGTACTAGTTGCTGTAAAAAGTGAGGATAAGATGAATACTGTTTAGTATTATCATATTTCCACTATGCTATAATAATAGCCATGAAACCGCTCATCTCATGGGATGCACCCGAACATATTCACACAGAAAAAAATAATGACTGGTATTGGGCAGTTGGTATTATAACCATCACCATTGCAGCTCTCTCTGTTATCTTCAACAATGTCATCTTTGGTCTTTTCATTATAGTTGCTGCTTTTGCTCTCGTTGTTCATGCATCAAAAAAACCTAGAATGGTTCACTATGAAATTAATGATCGTGGTGTTGTTGTAAATGATACCCTATACCCTTTCCTAACTCTTGATTCATTTTGGATTGAAGCAAATGCTAATCCTGCAAAGATAATCATTAAATCTCATAAAACTTTCATGCCTTTTCTAATGATATACATTGAAGAGGTGGATCCAGAAGATGTTCGTGATATCTTGCTTAACTATATTTCTGAGACCGAACACCATGAGCCTCTTTCTCAAAAACTTCTAGAAGTATTTGGTTTCTAAAGAAAACATGCTAGTCTATTAATCATCATATATATTGATGATATGCCCTTGTCGTTCAATGGATAGGACACAACTTTGCGGAAGTTGTGATGTAGGTTCGATTCCTACCA
>CAYNAH010000049.1:0-4162 GCA_964395365.1 uncultured Candidatus Saccharibacteria bacterium
AGAAGGGTAGTTTGGATGTTGTGAGCCGAAAAACCCAAAAGGAGGGTACGTACATCGAGTACACCCTGCCAGGCAAGGACATCACAAGTCTGATCTTGTTCGAAGAGGCTCCATTGGGGCGTCGTCCCACGATCTCGCTTGCGGCGGTCAATTCCGATGAGATCGGAAAACTCAAGTTGAGATTTAGGGTAAATGAGGGAAAGTGAGACATTGCTCCTCGACCCTCCCGCAGCCCCGCGCCAGACATCTGGCCGGGGCTTTCTGCATTCAAATTAAATATGATAGAATCATGCTATGAAAATAATACTTGCTGCCGATCACGCTGGATTTAAATTGAAGAACAAAATTAAAGACTTTCTAATTAATGAAGGCTTTACCATAGAAGATATGGGCGCACATACCTTTGTACAAGACGATAACTATCCAGAAATAATGCTTCCAGTGGCTATGCGTGTTGTTAGTGATCCAGAAAATACAAAAGCTATAATCTTTGGTAAGTCAGGAAATGGAGAAGCAATCATTTGTAATAGGTTACCTGGAGTGAGGGCGGCAGTGTATCATGGTAAGAATCTAGAAATAGTAAGACTATCAAGAGAACATAATAATGCAAATGTACTTTCAATCGGTGCTGGTTTTGTGGAAGAAGAGGAAGCTAGAGAAGCAGTTAGACTTTGGATATCAACTCCATTTAGTAACGATGAAAGACATGTTAAAAGAAATGATATGCTCGATAATATAGAATAATATGGAAATAATACCAGCCATACTTCCAAAGAAGTTTTCAGAGATCGAGGAGAAGATTGAACTAATAAAGGGTATATCAAATATAGTACAAATAGATATTTGTGACGGTAAGTTTGTTCCGACTATAACATGGCCGTACTGGAAAACAGATGAGAACTTTGAAGCAATCATTCGTGAAGAAAGAGGAATGCCTGAGTGGGAGGGTATAAACTACGAATTTGATTTAATGATAGACAATCCAAATGCTGATGATGCACGAAAGTGGTTATCTGCTGGAGCAGAAAAAATCATATTACATATGGAATCATCAAAGGATCTAAATCCTGTTATTGATGTATTGCATGGGCTTGTAGAAATAGGTATTGCGATTGGGAATCAGACGCCGATAGAAGATTTAAAGAAATATATTGATAAGATTCAATACATACAAGTTATGGGTATACGAAAGGCTGGTTTTCAGGGACAGAAGTTTGAGAATGGTACTTTAGATAAGGTAAAAGAAATAAAGAATACTTTTCCAAATATTAAAATACAGGTTGATGGTGGGGTGAATATTGATACGGCTATCATCCTAAAGGATGCTGGGGTTGATAGAGTTGTGGTTGGCTCAGCTTTGTTTAATAGTGAAAATATTGTGGATACGATTGAGGAATTTAGGAGGATTTAAATGCTATAATATAGCAAATGAATGTTCAACCTCTAACAGATGCAAAAATAAAGATTCTTACCGATAAGGCTTTGGATATACGCCGATCAATTATTGAAATGTTGATTGAAGCAAAGTCAGGACATACTGCTGGTCCACTCGATATGGCAGATATATTTGCATATCTGTACTTCCATGCATTAAGACATGATCCAAAGAAACCAGACTGGGAATATCGTGATAGATTAATACTTTCAAATGGTCACATATGTCCAGTACTCTATGCAACTATGGCACATGCAGGATATTTTCCAGTAGATGAATTGAAAACTTTAAGGAAGTTCGGTACTAGATTACAAGGTCATCCTCATCGTGAATATTTATCAATGTTAGAAAACTCATCAGGTCCGCTTGGTGCAGGATTGTCACAGGCTGTTGGAATGGCTATAGCTGAGAGGATAGATTACGGAAAGACATCAGGCAAACAATTTATATGTTTAACTGGTGATGGGGAACTTGATGAAGGAGCAAACTGGGAAGCAATCATGCTTGCAGGAAAGGAGAAGATACAAAACCTAACAGTGTTTGTTGATAGGAATAATATTCAGATAGATGGATATACTGAGGATATAATGCCACTTAATCCACTTGGAGATAAATGGAGAGCATTTAATTGGCATGTTCAGGAAATAGATGGTCATAACTTTAGAGATATTGACGCAGCATGGGGACAAGCACAAGCAGTGTTTGATAAGCCATCGGTAATAATCGCAAATACAATATCATCTAAGGGAATACCAGATTTTGAGAGGAAGTACGAGTGGCATGGTAAGCCACCGACGACAAGCGAGGAAATAACTACTGCAAGAAAGTCTTTAAATATTACACCATAAAGGCGATAAAATTCTGATGAAATCGTTTTTTACTTTTCCACTTTACGACCGTATTTGAATTGATAAAGTTATCTTGTGGAAATAGTTGATGTAAATAACAGAATAAAGAATTTTATGAGTGGAGTTGATGTAGTTACTTCTGCTCGTGTAAAGAAAACAATGGATGCACTTAAGATACACGGTCATTTGTTAGGTATGCCAGATTCTAAGAGTCTCGGTAGAGGTCTATTCGAATTAAGGACACTAGGCAAGACTCAAATTAGAATAATATATATCTTTCACAAGAATAAAGTGTATTTTATCCATATTTTTATAAAAAAGTTTTGGAAAATAAATATTAGAGATATTGAGTATGCTCGCAGGATCCAAAAGGAAATTACTAGGCTTGTATAATATAACATATATGTTATCATAACAATATGAAGAAAAAAAAGATGGAACCATTAATATTTACAAATTGGGCAGATACAGAAAAAGAACTCCTACAAGATCCTGAATTTAAAAAAGCTCATGATGAACTTGAGATTGAATTTAAAATACACGAAGCTTTAATTAAGGCTCGTATAAAAAGAAAACTTACTCAAAGACAACTTGCTAAGGAATTGGGTATAGCTCAATCTGCTTTAGCTCGTTTTGAATCTGGAAGAACAAATCCAACATTGTCTTTTCTCCAAAAGATTACTTCTGGTCTTGGTTTGAAACTTACAATTATATAGTCTGAATACTCAAAAGTGAGGTATAATTAACTGATGTTAAATTCATCTCAAAAACTAAATCCAAAAATATTCGACAAAGATGTTGAACAAGTTCCAATACGTAAAGGTTTTGGTGAGGGTCTGTTAAAGGCAGCTGAACTTGATAAGAGGGTGGTGGGACTATGTGCTGATCTCACCGACTCGACATATATGAATATCTTTAAGCAAAAGTTTCCAGAGAGATTCATAGAGATAGGTGTTGCTGAACAAAACCTTGCCGGTGTTGCATCCGGTATGGCAGCTATGGGTAAGATACCTTTCATAACTTCATATGCAATGTTTAGTCCAGGAAGAAATGGGTATCAGATACGTACCACTATTTGCTATAACGATAGACCTGTAAAGATAGCTGGTTCACATGCTGGTGTTTCAGTTGGTCCAGATGGCGGTACACATCAAGCAATTGAAGATATTGCAATTACTCGAGTAATACCAAATATGGTAGTCATATCTCCCTGTGATGCAATTGAAGCAAGAAAAGCGACAATTGCTTGTGCAAAAACAAAGTATCCAACATATATCCGTCTAGCGCGTGAGAAGACCGCTGTAATAACTACCGAAGAAACTCCTTTTGAAATCGGTAAGGCTCAAGTATTGTATGAACCAGAGAAAAAAGCTGAAGTTGGTATTATAGCTACTGGTGCACTAGTCCACAAAGCACTAAAGGTTGCTAAAGAGATGGGTAATGTAAAGGTATTGAACCTTTCAACTATTAAACCTCTTGATGAAGATGCGGTATGGAGACTAGCACATGAGACAGGAGCTATTGTTACAGTAGAAGAGCATCAGATAGCAGGTGGTATGGGATCAGCAGTTGCAGAGTGCATTGCAAAGAATTTCCCAGTACCCATAGAATTTATCGGTGTTAAAGACAAGTTTGGACAATCAGGAACACCTGATGAATTGATTGAACACTATGAAATGGGGGAGAAGAGTATTATGGAGGCTGTGAAGAAAGTGCTATTGCGTAAAAAGTAGGATCTGATACTATATCTCCTAATGAAAATTCAGTCACAAACATATTTTATTAAGCTCGTCACTTGGAAAAACCATTCCAGGGTTGCTGTTTGTGATGTATCTCTAAGTTAAGATAAATTATAAACAAGAGCTCTGGAACAACCCAG
>CAYNAH010000050.1:0-3795 GCA_964395365.1 uncultured Candidatus Saccharibacteria bacterium
ATCACGATAACAACTGCGGCTATCGTATAAATTAGAAGCGCAAGAATCTCACGCATCGCCTTCATTTTCGCCTTTGGTTACGGAGTCGAGCTCCAGCTTACCGAGAGGTCGATTCCCGCAGCCAAATTTCTAGAATAAATACTACGACTATTTTATATATTAGTCAATTACTTGTTTTTCAATATCCACTTCCTATATTTCTCTTCCATATCCTCAAAACTCTTCTTATTATCAGCAATAACTTGTTTACCATGCACGAGTATAATTTTTGCATTTAGTTTTACAGGTTTTGTATATAGAGGGATTTTTGATAGCTTTTTAATTCTATCTTTTGCAACACTAAGCATCTCATCCATAGATCTGGTAATGTTTTTAATATACGCATCTGGTTTTAATTCTTTTTTAGTTGCAATTTTTACAAATTCTCTTGTTGTATACAATGAACCAAGTTCCCAAACCTTAATCATTTCCTTTCCAACCTTAGGGTTATCTACTATATATCCATACTTATCAAAAAAGTACTCTCTCCACTGATTGAGTGCAAGTTCTGCAATACCATAGCCGTGGTAGTATGCTGAACTTTCCCAGGTATATATATGAGGAACATTCAGTATTGATATTGAATCTTCTGACCTATCAAAATATTTTCTGTTAACATCTTTTGCAGTTTCTATAACAAAATCTTTTGTTAGATTTTTACACTCATATATCCTTCTCTCAAACTCCATTACGAAGCTGATATGCATCATATCTAAACAAATGAGTGGATATGTAGCTTTTAACTTTCTTTCAAAAAGTTCAAATGGGTATGGATTACCTTCTTTGTCCTTAACATATCTCATTTTCCATTCGATACTGCTTGATATCGTATCCAAAAACTGACTATGTGTTTCCGCCCATGATACAGACGCGGGAGGATATTCTGTATTCAGACATGAATCCTTCTGAATTGAATTTAGCCTATCTGCTGCATGTCCAGCTTCATGAAAGACAGTATTGATACCATCAACACCAGAACCAACCTGGGATGGAATGGCATTTGAGGTGAATCCTGCGTAACCGGGCATAAATTTACCCTTTTTATCGTATCTTACAACTTCGGGATAGTGACAAAAACCGTTATCCCACTTACCTTTACGATCAAGAAGGTCGAGCTTCAAAGTACCTCCTCTGTAACCAATACCCAAAGCGGAAAATGATTTTCCCCAGAGGGATATGACATTTTCAAATTGATAGTATTTATCTTCCTCTTTCGTAAAATCTCCAGTCATCATGTATCCAAAATTCCAAGGCTTTCTTAATCCAGGTTTTTCTTTTTCTAATTTCCTAATATTTTCAAAACCATATTTAGTTTTTTCATATATCAAATCAAAAACTTCAAAGAGTTCATCTTTAGTCATTCCCTCATCGAGTTTGGCTTTGTATGCATAAAAATCCTCAAAACCTAGTATATTTGCATACTGATTTCGTAGCTTTATAACCTCTATATATGTATCTATATTATCTAGAGGAAGCTTTTCTAGAGCTTCGAAGCATGCCTTTCTTACAGCTTCATCTGGGTTGGTGCGCATCAATGTCCTCATCTTGTTTCTAGATGCTTCAACGAAAGTATTTGTGCTTGGCTCAATATATCCCTCTTTTCTACCGCTATGTGATTTCAAAATCTTCTCTTCAAGAAGAGCTATTTGTTTACGTACAGGAATTGCAGCATCTGGTGTTTGATACAAGCTAAAAAACTTATTCCATACCTGCAGTCTTCTTTTTTCCTCACCTTTACTTGCAAGTATGGCTTTCTCAACTTTTTCCTTTAGTTTTCTATCAGAACGAAAAGCATCGCGCTTTTCTAATGCAGCGTTCATTTTCTTTCCATCCTTTACTATCCCCATGTACTTATCCCAAAAAGCCTTCTCGTAGTCCGAGTGGAGTTTGCTATATGTTGAGTTTAGAGAATTAATTAATTTATTCCGCATACAGTCCTGATTTCAGCCAAAACCTCATCTTTTTCTACCTTATCCATACCAATTTCATCTAGTATCTTTGCATTATTATATATATCAGTACAAAGCACAATACCCTTCTTTAAAAGTTCTTTTTTATGTGCATTAGAAAGAGATATTAGACATGTAAAAGGATGGAGACGAAGTTCTTCTATAATATCCTGAAGATTACCTTTATGAGGATAGTTCCAACCAAGCATTTTAATACCATTGCATTCACCATATCTAATCGCTTGATCTGTAAACTTTGTATTTGTAATTAACCATCCCTCATCTAGCTTTCTAACTACCCCACCATAATTAAACATATTTCCTCTTAAATCATCGAATCTTGCTTTAATATACAAGGCGACTTTTAAATCAGATTTCATAGCTAGCTCATTATGGAACTTTGCTTCAACCATCATTAGTTTGTCTTTGTTCCAAGCAACAACGTCAACTTCATGTGGCACACAAACTCCCAATACAGTTTGATCTGTTAAAGTATCATACCCCCAAGACTGGAATATTTTAGCTACGTATTTTTCAAATGGAAAACCATCTGGACCAAGTTCTGAAAGAGCCCTTCTGAGTGAGTACTTAATGGCAACTGGCATTGAATGGCTTCTCAGTAGCTTAAATGCCCTAGAGTATATTTCACTTGTAGGCATACCATCATACATTTCTTTAGAAACGTGTTCGATAATATCATCAATTATCTCATCGCTACCTCCAGCGTTTTTAAGGGAATCGACTAGCTTTTGCTCTTCAAAGAGTTCCTTTGTTCCGTCTGCCTTGGTAATGGTTATGAGGTGATTCATGGAATCATGATATCATATTGATTATGAATCCAGCAAAGTTTTAGGTAATCTAAAAATTCTGAGATTTGGAAATCCTTATAGTTACTCTGCTGAACAAGTATTCTTTGTTGTTGGTATGATTTCTGATACCTTTCCATCCTCACCCCACTTAACTGTTCCAATCTTAAGATCGATAGCTCTTGCTTTTACAACACCGTTAACAGCTGCGAGTGATCCGAATTGCTTCACAACTAGATCCATTGTACCAGAGCCATACATTCCCTCAGAAATCGCTACATTATACTCCTTACCATCTAGTCTAACCTTTCCTGCACCTATGTCTACAGCGTATGTAGGATCCATTTTACTCTTATAGATACAGAAACCACTTATAATTTCTGATACGGGTACTGGAGAAACTGATGATTTGATAATAGAAAATGGTTGATCGCTAAAGTCATAGGTAATATTTCCAGAATTATCAGTCCATTCAACAAGTACGTAGTACTTTCCAACTGGTACAGTTGAATTTAGCTGAGTACGCATATCTATATAGTGATCGGTTATGCTACCATCAAAACCACTAGCACCACCTTGTGGTCTAAAGTATCCTTCTCTCCATGATGAATCATTTCGATTGGTTAAATATACATAATATGATCCTTTACCAACATTATTTATATTCGCTTTCATAGGAACCCAATCACCATTTGTATCTGTTGTTCCGATTTTATACTCTTCACCACCATTTGGTGTATTAACTTTTACAGAAGCGATGCCCATATCCCTGACTCCAATATTGAATGTCTGTGAATCATTACCGCCACGGCAATCATTGACTGTAACTGTGACCTTATACATACCAACCTTATCCCACTTATGACTAATATTGAAATCTTTATACTTACCACTTTGTGAATGCTGAGTAAGGCTACAAGAGTCGGATATACCACCGTTACCCCAATCAATTGACCAGTATAGATCATCATTGTCCGGATCGGTTGCTGTTGCAATAAAAT
>CAYNAH010000051.1:0-3700 GCA_964395365.1 uncultured Candidatus Saccharibacteria bacterium
GAGTATTGCTCAAACATACGTATCTGAGAAAGCAGCAAGAGAACTTAGAGAGAAAATCGTATCAAAGATTGCAGAACAGAACTATATGTATATACAAGAAGTCACTGCTGGCAGGCTTCTAACAAACCTCACTTCAGATATTGATAACATTAAAAATTTCATCGGTCAGGCAGTGGTTACAATAATATCTTCCCTTTTCCTCATCATCGGTGCTGCCATACTTATGTTAATGATTGATTGGAGACTAGCTCTAGCTGTCTTGGCTACCCTACCTTTCATCACTTTCACCTTCGCCTTTATCTTCATGAAGCTTAAACATATCTTCAAAAAGAGTCAGGAAGCTATAGACTGGTTAAACAAGATTATAAACGAAAGTATACTGGGTGCATCGACTGTACGTGTACTTAATTCTAAAAAAACAGAGAATGAGAAATTTGCTCAAGCAAATACAAATGCTAAAGACCTGGGAATTAAGATAATTAAGCATTTTGCTATAACCTTTCCGATAATTGGTTTCATAGCCAATCTCGCGACTTTAATAATACTTCTTCTTGGGGGTCATTTCATAATCAACAATACAATGAGTGTAGGAAATTTCACCGCCTTTGTTGCATATCTTGGAATTATAATCTTCCCAATTATTATGATTGGATTCTTAAGTAATTCAATTAGTAGAGCTTCTGCTTCATATGCTCGTGTGTTTGAAGTTACAAATACGCAAAGCAAGAGAAATAACGGGACATTAGTCAAAGCAATTAAAGGAGATATTGAGGTTAAAAATATATCAGTCACTTTTGGTGAAAAGAATATTCTAAAAGATATCTCCTTTAAAGTTCCTGCACAATCTAGAACAGCGATACTTGGTCCAACTGCAGCTGGAAAGACTCAACTATTAAATATTCTGATTGGCATACTAAATCCAACATCTGGAGAAGTGCTTTACGATGGTAAGGATATTAAAGAATATAATAGTGAGTCATTATATGAACAGATAAGTTTAGTTTTTCAAGATAGCGTTATGTTTAACATGAGTCTAAGAGAGAATATTGCCTTTAGTAAAACTGTAACTGACGAGTTACTTAAAAAAGCCATTGAAACTGCTGAACTTGCTGATTTTGTGAAGGAATTACCTAACGGTCTTGATGAACTCGTGATGGAAAGAGGTACTAGCCTATCTGGAGGACAAAAACAAAGAATTATGTTGGCTCGAGCATTAGCTTTAAACCCTAAAGTTCTACTTCTTGATGACTTTACAGCTAGAGTGGACAGGGTGACAGAGCAAAAGATACTAAAAAATATTAAAAGTAACTATCCTGATATAACTCTAGTATCTGTGACTCAAAAGATTTCATCTGTTGAGGATTTTGATCAAATTATTGTAATTATGGAGGGTGAGGTTTTGTCTATAGGAAAGCATACTGAATTATTAAATTCATCTCCAGAATACAATCAGATATACGATTCTCAAAGAAGTACAAATCATTATGAAATACAAACTTAATACAGAAGCGAGTGGGGCTGAACAGAAATCAATATGGAAAGCCGTAAAAAAGATGGCGATGCTTTTAGCGTATGAACGAAAGAAGATTTCTCTTGCTCTTGTCGCTATATTCATAAATGCTGGATTAACATTGGCAGGACCAATACTAGTTGGATACATTGTTGATAATCATGTTCTTAAAGGAGATTACCGTGGAGTATTGTTATACTCTTCAATATTACTTGGTACATACTTGGTTGCTGTACTGGCTGCATACATGCAAACACGACTCATGGGTTCTGTAGGACAACTTACACTTTTTAGACTAAGAAATACAATTTTTACAAAACTACAAGAACTTCCAATCGCTTTCTTCAATCAAAACAAGACTGGTGATCTAATATCACGCATCAACAATGATACAGATAAACTTAATCAATTCTTTTCACAAACATTAATGCAGTTTACCGCTAGTGCTTTTACCATAGTTGGATCCGCTATCTTTATACTGCTAATCAATTTCAAACTTGGTGTCGCCGCCCTGTTACCTGCTGTATTTTTAATCATATTTAGTAAATCAATATCTTCTTGGGTTAAGAAAATAAATCTAAATAGTTTGAGGTCTGAAGGTGCATTAAGTTCAGAAATACAAGAGAGTCTTGAAAACTTTAAAGTTATTATCGCCTTTAATCGTCGTGACTATTTCAAACAAAAGTTTGCTGTAGCAAATATAGCGAATTTTAAGAAATCTGTTGTGGCAGGATTGGGAAACAATATATTTATGCCAATATATGATTTTGCATCAAATATTGCTCAATTAATTGTCCTTGTATATGGAATATACTTGATTTCCATAGGTCAGCTTGAAATCGGTCTTCTGATTAGCTTCATACTATATATTGCTCGTTTCTATGATCCACTCCGTCAGTTTGCAAACTTCTGGTCAACCATGCAGATTGCATTAGCTGGCTGGGAAAGAATATCAGAGATTACCAGACTTGAATCTGATCTAACAATACACAAATCAAAGGATACACTTCCATCCACAGATTCTGTAATTAATTTTAAAAATGTATCTTTCAACTACCCTGAAAACATTGATACAAAAGTGCTTGATAATGTTAGTTTCAATCTAGATAAAGGAAAGACATATGCTTTTGTTGGACCGACGGGAGGTGGTAAAACAACCACAGCATCTTTGATTGCTCGACTATTTGATCCAATTGAAGGAACTATATATCTTTCAGGTAAGGATATAAGATCATATACACCAGAAGAAAGAACAAAGAAAATCAGTTTCATTCTTCAAGAACCTTTCATATTTAGCGGTACAGTAAAAGACAATATCATTTACGGTAATACTGAATATGAATATATTGAAACATCTACCCTGATACAAACCCTTGATAGATTGGGTTTCAAAAAACTTCTAGATAAGTTTGATAAAGGAATTGATACAGAAATCGCTGGAAATTCAAACACATTAAGTCTGGGTCAAAAACAAATAATTGCCTTTATGAGAGCTGTACTTAGAAAACCCGATCTCCTCATTTTGGACGAAGCTAGTGCCAATATAGATACTGTCACAGAACAGGTTCTTGAAGAAATTCTTCTCAAACTTCCTAAAGAAACCACAAAGGTCATAATTGCTCATAGATTGAATACAATTGAGAATGCAGATGAGATATTCTTTGTTAATGGCGGACAAGTCAAAGAGGCTGGATCAATGGAACATGCTGTAGATATGCTGTTACATCATAAGAGAAGTAGTTAATTGTGATAGAATAAATAACATGACATCAATCGCACAATCAGAAATATTCTTCTTCATATCAAGTATTGGTTTTGTGATACTGGGTATACTAGTTGCTATCATACTAGCACTCTCAATCAAAGCTCTTAATTCTTTTACAAGAATATTAACAAAAATTGAAGATAGTCTGGATACAATTGGAGATACTACCATGGAACTAATTGAGGATTTACAAAGCAATGTATTTTTCAGAATGCTTTTTAATCCAAAAAGAAAGCTAGCCTCAAGAAAAACAAAGAAGGTATTGTCTAAGGAGGACTAGTGATAGTATACTGGCTTTATGAAAAAGAAAAATAACACAAAGATTGCTAAGGTTGTAGGTATTGGTGCTGGAGCTGCTGCTATAGCGGCAGGTTCATATTTCCTGTTTGGTCCTGAAGGAAAGAAGCATCGTAAACAGACTAAAG
>CAYNAH010000052.1:0-3686 GCA_964395365.1 uncultured Candidatus Saccharibacteria bacterium
CGTGAGAAGGCTCATATGACATATGGTGATATCGGTATAAAGGTCTGGATATACAAGGGTCAGATATTTGAAAAGGACCTTAAGAATATAAAAAACTAACATGTTATTCCCTAAAAAAGTAAAATTTAGAAAGTGGCATACAGGCCGAAGTAATGCAAAGAAACTTGCAAAGGCTGTTGATACACGTGGTGTTGAAATTTCTTTCGGATCATACGGTCTTAAGGCATTAAACTATGGCCGCCTATCATCAAATGAAATTGAGGCCGCTAGAAAGGCTATAGCAAAATACGCTACAAAGTCTGGAAAGATCTGGGTACGCGTTTTCCCTGACAGACCATTTACACAAAAGCCTCCAGAGGTTAAGCTAGGAAAAGGAAAGGGAGAACCTATGGGATTCGTTGCTCCCGTAAAGGCAGGCCGTATCCTCTTTGAAATTGACGGAGTTGATGATAAGGTAGCACAAGAGGCCCTAAGATCAGCTGGGACAAAGATCTCTGTTAAAACAAAGATTGTAGGTAGAAATATGATGTAATAAACATATATGAAAGAATACAAGAATAAAACTCCACAGGAATTAAATAAGATGATCGCTGAGAAGCGAGAGGAGATAAGACATTTCCGATTTGGTACCGCTGGAAGTAAAACAAAGAATGTAAAACTTGCTAGCACAACAAGAAAGGAGATAGCAAGAATGATGACAGAAATATCAATACGAAAACATGCAAAATAAAAATACACAAAAGAATATTGTAGAAAAGGTTCAGAGAAAAACTCTTTCTGGTATTGTTGTATCTGATAAGATGAAGGATACAATAGTAGTTCGTGTTGGTAGATTTGTTAAGAACGCTAAGTATCAAAAATATGTAACTTCACATAAGAAGTACAAAGTACATGATGCTGGTAATACAAAGAAAATAGGAGATAAGGTGACTATCGAATCTTGCCGACCAATGTCAAAAGATAAGTCATTCAGAGTAATTGCATAATATAAATATATGATACAACCACGTTCAATAGTAAATATAACAGATAATTGCGGAGCTAAGATCGGCAGAATTTTCAAAGTACTTGGAAGCTCAAAGAAGCGATACGCTGAAATAGGTGATCTAGTTATCCTATCTGTTCAAAAAGCAGAGCCAAGAAAGGCAATCAAGAAGAAGGATGTTCTACAGGGTGTGGTTGTACGACAGGTAAAGGCATACAGAAGAAAGGATGGATCATACATTCGTTTTGATGAGAATGCAGTTGTCATCCTAGAAAAGGGAAAGAAGGAGCCAATTGCCGGACGTATATTCGGTCCAATACCTCGTGAGCTTTCTGAAAGAGGTTTCCAAACTATTGCGTCTAAAGCACCGGAAATTGTATAAATTTAAATATATGAAAATCAAAAAAGACGACAATGTAATAGTGCTAGCAGGAAAGGATAAGGGTAAGACTGGAAAGGTTATAAAGGCTATGCCAAAACTAAACAGAGTAATAGTTTCTGGTATCAATATGTTTAAGAAAAACCAGCGACCTCGTAAGTCAGGACAGAAGGGACAGGTTATAGAAATAAATGGATCAATTGATGTATCTAATGTAGCGTTAAAGAAATAATATGAAACACACACATACAGAAAAATCTACATTTGAGTTAAACAAAGAGTCTTTCAAGGCTTTGAAAGAGAAGTTTGCTCTAAAGAACCCTATGCAAGCTCCTAGACTTGTTAAGCTGGTTATAAGTACTGGAACAGGTTCAGTTAAGGATAAGAAGAAGATTGAGCTCATTGCAGACCGTCTAGCACGTATAACAGGTCAGAAGCCAGCTCCGCGCTCAAGTAAGAAATCAATTGCGTCATTTAAGGTACGACAGGGAGATCTAGTTGGATATCAGATAACTCTAAGAGGAAAGAGAATGTGTGACTTTATTGATAAGCTTGTACACATTGCACTTCCAAGAACAAAGGACTTTAGAGGTATTACAAAGACTGCTGTTGATCAGATGGGGAACTATACACTTGGTATCAAGGAACATACAATATTCCCAGAAACATCAGATGAAGATCTAAAGGATGTATTCGGTTTTGGAATGACTATTGTTACAACATCAAAAGATAAAGCACAGACACTAGCTTTTCTAGAGTATCTAGGATTCCCATTTAAGAAGGAAGAGGTATCAAAGAAGAAATAATTAGCAAAGCCCCGAAAGGGGTTTTTGCTTAGTTAAAACCAATACGATTTTTAGGTATTTCTTTTTGAATGACAAGTGATTTTATCACATCAAATATTTTAGTTATTTGAGTATCGTACTTTCTCTCCATTTTTTCTATTTTTTCACCCAGCTTCTTATTATCTGAAAGTATCTCTCTAAGTTTCGTAAATGTCCTTATTATTTGAATGTTTACGTCTATAGCTGTTCTGCTGTTTAATACACTAGATAGCATTGCTACACCTTGCTCCGTAAAAACAAACGGTGAATACTTGATATTACTACCCTGATTCAAGATCACAAATTGTGATCTTGAATACACACCCTGCCACACTCTCGTTTCTTCTTGATTTAGTTGAAACATAAAATCATCAGGAAATCTTTCAATATTTCTCTTAACAGCCTGATTTAAAACTCTAGTTTCCACTCCATATAACTCCGCTAAATCCTTATCAAACATCACTTTTCTTCCTCGTATTAGAAAAATTCTATTCACAATCCTTTCATTTGGAATTTCGATTATATTTTGCATAATTGTATTAATTTATTATTAATATCCCAATCCTAGCAAACCACAATAAAATCCATATAAAATTTTGATAAAATCTGGATAAAATCCGGTATTGGGTGATAGATTAACTAAAAGACGATTAGCTATTAGTAGACACTTGCCTAATTTAATCTATTCTGCTAGTATATCCTCACGTTCGAAAAACAAGTGAAAGGCCTAAAAGCCATAGCGATTGGAAGCCCAAGCCATAAAGGCCAAGCTAACCAATCCTCGTTTGTTTATAAGAAATAAAAATGGCAAAGAAATCAACAATAGCAAGATCAAGTAAGGAACCCAAGTTTAAGTCTAGGGTGGTTCGTCGTTGTTTCAGATGTGGTAGAAAGAACGGCTATATGAGAGATTTTGACTTATGCCGTATTTGTTTCAGAGAGTTCGCTAATGAAGGTGTTATCCCAGGTATTAAAAAATCATCATGGTAATAGACCCTATCTCAGATTTCATAACAAGAATTAAGAATGCTAGTGATGCAGGAAAGGCTACTGTTGCTATCCCATATTCATCAGTAAAAGAAAACATTGCTCACACTCTACTAAAGGGTGGATATATAACTGCAATAGATACAAAAGGAAAGCAGATTGAAAAGACACTTGAATTAACTCTTGCATATATGGGTAATGAACCAAGAGTTCATGGTGTTGATCGTATATCTAAGACTTCAAGAAGAATATATCAAAAGTCAAAAGACATCAGAATGTTTAAGAGTGGTTTCGGTAACTTGGTATTCTCAACTCCAAAGGGAATTCTTCTAGATGTTGATGCAAAGAAGCTAAAGGTCGGTGGAGAAGTACTATTTAAAATCTGGTAATACAAATATATGTCAAGAATCGCAAAAAAACCTATAGCTATCCCAGCAAAGACAGAAGTATCATACTCTTCAGGTGTCCTTACAGTTAAGGGTCCTTTGGGAGAGATAAAGAAAAGCTTTAA
>CAYNAH010000053.1:0-3663 GCA_964395365.1 uncultured Candidatus Saccharibacteria bacterium
AATAATTGTAAAAGCTTTTTTCTTGTTGAAGCCATTCATGTTTTCGCCTGATAGCGTCCCACCCACAATTACTGGTAGGAGAGGTAGTATACAGGGTGCTAGTACTGTTAGAATTCCTGCAATAAATGAAATAATAAGTAGAATCATGTTATTTAACTTCTGCTATAAGTGCAGTGAGAGTCGGACTACCACTCCACTTCTTTATCAAATTTCCATTTTTATCAACTTGTACAAAAGTGTGTTGATACGTAACACCATATTTTTTCTTGAGCTCCGTTGAGTTGTCATAATTCACATCCAGGATAGATAGACTTGATGGAATTTTTGATAGATTTGCTTTTATATCCGCATCAACTGCTTTGCAGGTAGGACACCAGCTAGCTCGGAAGAAAAGTACTACGTTATGTGTAGTTGAAGCTAACATAACTTTCTCTGGTGTATATGCTTCATATGAGCCAACTTTCATCATGGTATTTTCCTCAGTCATCATACCATCTGTTTTTGCAGAATCATCTCCCATCATCATTTTGTCTTCTGTGGCTTGCTGTTCAACACTCTCTTTTGTCATCATTACATCATCTTTGCTACCTATTGTTATATACAAAACACCAATGATAAATAATAATGCTATAAGTCCAATAATAATCGTAATGCTCTTGTTCATAATTTATTGTCTGTTAATTTATAAATATGAATAAAGTATATAGAATAGAAAACACTATGTAAAGTAGACTTTACATATAATAAGTGGACAACTTGTCTTGATCCATACTCTATAGATTCCTATCACTCCAGATGCGCGTGCCAATTTTGGTCACCACCATGATAATAAGTCCTACTACAAGCCAACTATCAACTGTGTGTGAATATCCCTGCACGATAATACCGAGAATTAGTGCTGCGGATCCTGCAAGAAAAGCATTTCTTCCGGCAAGTGCTTTGTGTTGATCATCTCGTTCGTCTACTGCTTTTTCCCTGAGTATAAAGCTCGCAAATATTGCAAAGAGTACAAGAATGATAGCGAGCATACTCATTACTATCATATTTGGCATCCAAAAATGAAATGGATTGAGTAGCAAGATTGCAATCGCAATTAGGGCTACAGTTATGATAGTTTCTTTAATATTATTTTTCATATACGATTTTAAATATTTTCTCGACAGGCATCTCAAAGAAGCCAGCGATTTTAAGGGCTAGTAAGATTGATGGGGTGTAATTACCTTTTTCAAGAGCAATGATGGTTTGGCGGCTGACATTAACCTTTATTGCTAAATCCTCCTGGGTTACACCGCTCTCTACGCGTAGCTTGCTCACTTCATTTTTGATTCTTTCTTTCATATTTTTTGGATAGTATGAGTATATATTCTTAAAGAAATAATGTAAAATTATGTTACTGAAATACGCTACATCTAATACTAATTCCTGCTATAATATTTCTATGAAGCAACTACAACTTAAGGGTTCCTGGATAATAAAGGCATCGAGAGAGGATGTATATAGAATAGTTTCTGACTTTGAAAATATGCCTAAATATTTTCCAACTATTGCAGAATCAGTTCATATATACGAAAAACAGGGTAATTATCAAAAAATGGATGCAAGAGTAAAATCTTTTGGTAAGGTCTTTGATGTAAAGATGCAGACTGAACTCCTTCCAAATATTGGGTTTAAATCAGACAATGAATCTTCTTTCGGTACTTCAGGACATGAGGAGTTTGTGATGGAAGATATTAAAGAGGGTACAAGAATTAACTATACATATAATATTATAATCCATCGCCCTATACTCAGAATTATCGGAACTCCTTTGATAAAATGGTTTGCTATGAGATCCTGGGAAAAAGCATTCATTGATAGATTGAAAGAAATGGTTGAGAAATAGTTAAAACTTTATCAAAACTCTAGAATCTGGTACTGTTAAGGTATGATAACAATAAATCCATGGATCAACTTTAATGGTAATGCAGAAGAAGCTTTTACTTTCTATAAATCAATATTTGGTGGTGAGTTTACAAAAATAATACGTTTTAAGGATATTGCAAATGATGATTTTAAGCCCTCAGAAAAAGAGGAAAATAAAATCATGTATATTGCTCTACCTATAGGTAGAGGAAATGTACTAATTGCTAACGATATACCTGAGATTATGGGGAAGGTTAATGAAAATGAAAACAGAAGCAAGATTTCAATAACTTCAGATAGTAAGGAAGAGGCTAATAGGTTGTTTAACGGTCTTTCTACTGGAGGAACGATAGAAATGCCTATGGAAAATAGTCCTTGGGGTACTTATTTTGGAATGTTTAGAGATAAGTATGGTATTGAATGGACTGTTGAGTGTGGGAATTAGGGGTGGGGTAATTAAATATTTTGTAAATTTTCTAACCTCCAAACTTCCACAAAAGTGCCAACATCATTTGTGAAAACTATATCCTGCGATATCTGTGAGTTTGGCCAAACTCTTTCTATTCCTGCTACTAATTTGAAGCCAGCATTAATCAATTGATCATGTGCAAATCTTTGAGAAACTTTATACTCGCACTCATCACTTTCTGCTGTCTGTTTTAAAAACCTTTCAAGTTCTGGTGTCCTAACTTTTGAATCAATATGACTTAAAAGAAAGTTGTAATATTTAAGGGTCGTGCTTTTGTCTGGGCTATATATTTCTCCTAGTAAGAGAATACCACCAACTTTTAGAGTGCTTTTAACGATTTCAATATATTTAGCTTTATCCTGATTTTTCACATGATGATATGCAAACATAGAAATAACTAAATCATGCTTATCTTCGAGATTGATATTTAAAATATCAGATTGAACCGAAATAATCTCCTGCGCACGAATATCAGACTTTAATGCTATATCTAGAAATTGTTTATTAATATCTATTAAAGTTGCTTTATTAATTGAGAATTTTTGTGAAAGAAGATAGGTATTATTTCCTGTACCGCAGCAAAAGTCAGCGATTGCAAGTTCTCCTTTTAGATGAGATGTTGCAAGTTCAAGGAACGCCTTTCTGGCAAGTACATAATCTGGACGTCTATATTGTAGTTCCTGGTATTTGTTAGTAGACTTTTTATACAGATCTATATCACTCATATATTTTCTAACGGATAGATATCCAAGGCGATTTCGTCATACGGATGTACCTCTTTGATTGCGGTAACAACACCTGCAAGTTTTTCTCGAGGACAAATGGTCTCTATTCTTTCTTCAGCAACTTCTTCAAACTTACCAACTTCACCAATATGAGGATTCGCCCCTTGTACTGGTCTAAATCTACCTACTCCTTTCGATGAGAAAGTACAGTGGCTATAATTACCGATTATACCCGCACCAGCATCTCCCATTGCTTTTCTTACGGCATCTGTATGTGTCTCTGGTACGAAGACTACAATTTTTACGTTTTTTGAATCCATTGGTTTATTGTATCAGCTAGTTGTTGTTCATGCCTATTGTATCCATGATCAGCATCACCAAGGATATTCGTTTCAACCTTTGATGAACCAATCATTGCTTTCTTGACTCGATCCATTGTATCTTCAATTGAAATGGTCAAAGCATTATCCTTTCTTCCCATGACCATAATTGTTGGAATTGATATTTTACCTAGTACAGGAAGTGAGTCATTTAAATCAAAGAAATTGAAGACTGCGACGTTTGATT
>CAYNAH010000054.1:0-3648 GCA_964395365.1 uncultured Candidatus Saccharibacteria bacterium
GCAGCTTCAGGTGCACAAGGTTATCATATTATCCTAAAGACAAATGACACTTTTGATATATACAAGGTTAATTCACTTAAATCTGCACCAGGAAGTTGTTCAAACTCACAAGGAGAAACAAATTGGGGAACATGGAGTATTAATACTACAGGCAGTTCTCAGACATTTATAGCAAACTACCCACTACCAGCAAATGGAATAATCTTTGTTGAAGATCATGTATGGGTTGATGGAAAAATAAATACTGCACGTATAACAATTGCAGCAGGGAAGTTCCCAGATAGCTCAAGTACATGGAAAAATATTATCGTTAACGATGATTTGTTGTATACAAACTACGACGCACAAGACACTATCGCCCTCATTGCTCAGGGGGACATAACTACAGGGTTATATAACAATCCAGATGGTGATGAAATGCTAAGAATAGATGCCGCATTGATGGCGCAAAATGGAAGAATCGGAAGATATTACTACTCAAGTCAGTGCGGATCAACATATTTAGAGAATACTATTACTCTCTATGGTATGTTGGGCACCAACAAAAGATATGGATTTGCATGGGGAAGCGGAAGTAGTATTACATCCGGTTTTCAGAATCGTGACATTATATATGATAGTAATCTACTATACGCTCCACCTCCAAGTTTCCCTCTAACATCCAATCAGTATTCAACCCTATCTTGGGAAGAGATATAGTAAGTGGTATAATAGCTTAATGAAAAAAAAGATAATAGTTGGTAATTGGAAAATGAATCCTGTGACGGTAGAGGAAGCAAAAAAACTATCAAAAACAGCGAAAAATCTTGGTCAAAAGCTTAATTCAGTAAAAGTAGTAATTTGTCCTCCATTTGTCTATATACCAGTTGTTTCAAATACTAGAGTGGAATCACCAATCTCAATCGGTGCACAAGATATATACCCTGAATTACAGGGCGCATATACTGGAGAGATTAGTCCACTGATGCTCAAAGACTTTGGAGTTGAATATGTAATAGTTGGTCACTCAGAAAAAAGATCAAAAGGACAGACAGATGAAATGATTTCTAAAAAGATCCAACTGTTGCTCGAGAATAATATTAGCCCAATCCTATGCATAGGGGAAAAGGAGAGAAAGGAAGATGGATCACATCTCGATTTTTTGAAGGAACAGATAAAGAATTCTTTAAATAAAGTGCCAAAGAAAAATATATCAAAACTAGTTATCGCATATGAACCTGTATGGGCGATAGGAGCAAAGGAAGCAATGGCGCCAAATGATATTTACGAAACATCAATCTTTATAAAAAAAGTTCTCTCAGATTTGTATGGTCATGATGAGGCGGTGTCTACACCAATACTATATGGTGGATCAGTAAACTTCAGAAATGCACCAGAGATATTTATAAAAGGTCAGATTGACGGTCTCCTAGTTGGTCGTGAAAGTGTTAATATCGCTGGTTTTACTGAACTATTAAAGACTATAGATACTCTATGAAAAATATAACAGATGTAGAAAATTTAGAGGGAGTGAGAGTGCTTACACGTCTTGATCTAAATGTTCCAATTGAAAATGGACATATCGTTGATGATTTTAGAATTAGAAAAGCAATACCACTCATAAAATATTTGTATGATAAGGGAGCTAATTTAATACTCATAAGTCATATAGAAACCAAGGAGAATCCAACACTTGAACCAGTTGCTAAGCATTTAAATAAATTAGGTATTGAATGTGTATTTGAGAAAAACTATAAAAAAGCATTAGGCCATAAGGCAAGAATAGTTCTTCTAGAAAATCTGCGTGCACATGAAGGAGAGAAGAAGAATGATAAGAAATTTGCTAAGGAGTTAGCATCATTAGCTGATATATATGTTAATGAAGGATTCTCTGTATCACATCGTGAACATGCATCTGTTTGTGCAGTAACAGAATTCATACCAAGCTATGCAGGTCTACAGCTAGCAGAAGAGGTTAAGAATCTAAGTCTAGCTTTTACACCAGATCATCCATTCCTCTTTATCCTAGGTGGTGCAAAGTTTGAAACTAAATTACCACTAGTTGAAAAGTTCATATCAATTGCTGATTCTGTCTTTATAGGAGGTGCATTAGCAAATGATTTTTTTAGAGCACAAGGAAAAGATGTAGGTAAATCACTCGTATCTAATCCAGCACCAGATTTAAGTAAGATTATGAATAGCAGCAAACTACTTCTTCCAGTTGATAGTGTACTTAAAGATACAGCAATAATGGATGTAGGTATGAAGACAGTAGAAATACTAAGAGCTGAAATTGATAAAGCAAAGTTCGTACTCTGGAATGGTCCTATGGGAGCATACGAAACTGGTTACAGAGCTGCAACACTAGAGATTTCACAAATGCTTGCTGATGCAACAAAGAGAGGAGCGAAAACTATATTGGGAGGAGGTGATACTCTAGCTACAATAGCTGAACTTAAGTTAGAAGATTCTTTCACCTTTGTTTCAACTGGTGGTGGAGCAATGCTAGACTTTTTAGCTAAGGGTACTTTGCCTGGGATTGAGGCACTAGAAAAATCTGCTTCTCAGACTCTATAAATTCTCCACCAACTTCTTCATATTTCCCTCAAAATCCTTCTTGTCTCCCATAACCTCTCTATTAGGAAATACCCATATGTGTGCATGATGTACTTCATCACCAACTATCCTACTTAATATAAAATCAGTATTAAAAGCTTTTCTCTGTGCCAAAGCGATTTTCTTAGCCACTTCAAAATACTCACCGGCATTTGGTACATCCCATACCCATCTATAGTGCTCCTTTGGAATTATCTGAGTATGTCCTGGAGATTGAGGGTTAATATCTAGAAAAGCAATGAAGTTGTCATCCTCGTATACAATGTTCGCAGGAATGATTCTCTTAACTATTTTGCAGAAGATGCAATTTGTGTCTTGTTTCATGTACACAGTATATCAAATGATATACTTATCTCCATGGCTAAGTATGAAATACGAGAAAGGGTAGATGGTAGTTTAATAGACAACCTACTCTTTCATCGTGGAGTCAAAAGTAAAGAAGAAAAAGATACTTTTCTCAATCCAGATTATGATAACCACATTCATGATCCATTTCTTTTAAAGGATGCAGAGAAAGCTGCACAGAGGATAATAAAAGCAATTGAGAATAATGAAAAACTGGTTATATACAGTGACTATGATGCTGATGGTATACCTGCTGGGGTAATATTCCATGACTTTTTTAAAAAGATCGGTTTCTCTAACTTTACAAACTATATTCCTCACAGACATGATGAAGGATTCGGATTGAATACGGATGCAGTAGATATATTCATAAATGATGGGGTAAATATATTAATAACCCTTGATTGTGGCATATCTGATTTCGATGCAGTCAAACTAGCACAGGACAATGGTATTGATGTGATAATTACAGATCATCATGAGCCACATGAAATAGTTCCACCAGCGTTCGCGATTGTTGATCATAAACAGAAGGATTGTAAGTATCCTGATAAGAATTTATGTGGTTCTGGTGTGGGTTTTAAACTAATCCAAGCAATATTAAAGATTAATCGCTTCGGTATGAAAGAGGGACATGAAAAATGGCTACTTGATATGGTAGGACTAGCCACACTATCAGATATGGTTCCCTTGGTAGGTGAGAACAGA
>CAYNAH010000055.1:0-303 GCA_964395365.1 uncultured Candidatus Saccharibacteria bacterium
TAGAAGTTGATTTACCACTTGCCTCCCCTATAGCCCCAGCCTGTTTCTTAAGAAATTCTTTTGTTACATATTCTGAAGGATCAAATGGTATATTGGATGTAACTATCCTCTCTATAGTCTTCACACTCTCCACTACTGGGTTATTAATATACTGATTCACAATCTGAGAAGGACTTGGTGTTGATGTCTCTTTAACTACCTCCTTTTCCTCTATCTTTTCAACACAAGACGCGTCACGTATCCATGATCCTAAGGTAGAACAGTATACTGATGCAATAAGAGACTTGTTGTTATACGCAAAAC
>CAYNAH010000055.1:313-3574 GCA_964395365.1 uncultured Candidatus Saccharibacteria bacterium
GTACTAGGTATCAAAAGTACAGCAAGATATAGCAGAAACAATCTCGATTTCATCCTCTAATTATACCAGTTCACACTGATATAGTATTGGGGATAAACTAGAGGGAATCCTGGTCAGGAACAACGACATTAGATTTCCAGAATTTATGGTGTAATGTAGTCCAAATCTCTCTAACTTCCCTGTTTTTAAGCAAAACAAGTATCAATATTCCGACAAATATACCGACAATACCCGCAAAGAATCCTTGGAAGAATACATTCCATGCTTTTGTAAGTGGAAAGAAGATATTAAAGAAGCGTAGAGATAGAAAAGCGACATATCCCATAATTACAGAGGCGGCAAAACTTTGGAAAAGTGTAGCAATGACTGGTTTAGTAAATCCAGGATAGTCTTTTTCAAACATATGCCAATGGAAATATGTATTTATTAACACTCCCACTGAATATGCTAGAGGTAGAACCAATACGCTGGTACCCATTTGTCCAGAAACTTTGAATAGGTCTTCGAGGAAATACTTAAATAGAGGGTAAGCAAAGAATATTTTAGTTAGAGTATATCCTAAAGCTACAATGATGATTCCTGAAGCTACATTTACGAATAACGGCCTTTTTGTCTTTCCTTCTGCATAGTATGCTCGTACAAAAAGCAGAATTAGACTCTGCCCGATAACAGAAACAATGAATATGGCTAACACTGCTGCAGTAAGGCGTGTATCAGCCCAATCGAACTGACCAGCACCATATATTGTTCTAACAATCTGTGCACGCAATACGATAAATAATATTGTTATAGGAATAGACCAAAAGACTATATGTCTAGCGGAATCAATCATCTGTTGTAGAAACTGTTTTCGGTTGTTCTCTACAAAAAATTTAGAGAGTGTTGGAAATACCGCAGAAGAATAACTGACACCGATAATAGATAGAGGTACAGATTGAAGATTAAATGCCAAACTAAATACAGATATTGATCCACCACTCATTAGTGAAGCCAGAGAAACAAGGAAAAATGAAGCTAATTGATTGGAAGACAGAGTCACGGTTCTTGGTAGAGAGACTAATACCACCCTACTAATATCCGACCATGATATCTTTAGACTCAAGCTTGGAAAAGAATCTTTGTGAATGATGAACGGAACTTGTATCATCATATGTAATAAAGCACCAATGATAACTCCCCAAACAAGCCCGTATATACCGAAGAGTGGATGTAAACACACAATTCCAATAATAATTCCAACGTTGTAGAGTATAGGACTTAATGCATACACCAGAAATCTCTTATGCATTTGCGTAATACTTGAAAGGAAGTTAGACAGACCAAGAAATATTGGTGATAGCAACAATATTCTAGAAGCAAGGATGAGATCAGACAAGGACTGATCTTTTGCAAAGCCAGGCAATAGCCACGCTATGAGTTCTGGCATTACAAAATACGCAATAGCACTCACAACAACAATTGAAAGGAAGAATGCGGTAAAAATACTGTCTATGAATCTTTTACCTTTATCCTCATCCCTATTAAATCTTTCTATAAAGAAAGGTACAAGGACTGATGCTGACACCATAGATGCGATAGAAACGAATATAAGGTCTGGAATTCGAAATGCAGCATAATATATATCAAGATCATGACCAGCTCCAAAGTTAAAAGCTAAAAGCTTATCTCTAACGAGAGCAAGGATTTGAGAAAGGAAAGCGAAGAAAGCAAGAAGATAGGCTGCCTCATGAAGGCCGCCTATTTCCTTTCCCATCATCTCTAGGAATCGTTTAACCATTTTACTACTTTGACTTTATCGGTAGACTCTTTCTCTGCTCAGGCTTACTGTCTATAGGTGGCTTTGCATCAGCAAATGGACTCTTACCAGCCTTTAGATTCTTGAGAATCAATCCTACCTCCTCATTATCTGGATTACTTACTGATAGGTTTTCAAACTGTATTATTGCATCAGCAAACTTATTGAGTCTTGCATATGACAGACCTAGGAAATATTGAGCATTAGCATACTTATTATCCAACTTTACAGCCTTAGTGAATGCATCAACTGCTGATGTATAGTTCTTATCATTGTAATATAGCAATCCCAACTGGAAGAAGATTTGAGGATTCTCAGGATTAATCTGACTAGCAACCTGAACAGATGTTATAGCATCCTTAATCTGTCCCTGACTTACCTGGATCTGTGAAAGAAGGAATATTGCATCTAGATAATTCTGTTTTAGTTGTAGTGCTGATCCGATATTTCTCTGTGCTTCGGCGATCTTGTTCTGTGATGCCTCAACCCTCGCTAGACTTAGATATATTGAAGGGTTGTATGGATTATTTCTCAAAGCATTAGCATATGCATTTCTAGTGGTCTCATACGCATTCTGTATTTGAAGTGAAAGTGCGACCTCAGATATACGAGCCTCAGCAAGATTGTTGTAATAATTTGTTGGATCAGCAGCAATCGCATCTCTTGAATACTGCAATGCATCATCAATTAACTTACCTAGCTGTTTTACAGCTTCAGGATCTGCAGTACCTCCCTTTTGGCTAGCTTCAGCTTGGATCTTCTGGGCGAGAAGAGTGATCTTTGAGATATTTATCTCTGACATAGCCTGATAGTATGTATCAACCTTGTCAAAAGCTAATGCCTTCATAAACTTTGCCTCAGCATCAGGTAATCCCTTACCTTCTGGTAGGTTAAATGAACTGATTCCTCCATGGAAATATCCTAGAGCAATTGTTTTCTTAACAAATACTGCGAGCCAGATTACAGTAATCGCGATAATAACTAGGAGTATAGCTGGTATGAACTTAGTTGCTCCCTTTCCATCATCTCTGCGCAGACTAACAAGAGATACTTGTCCGTTATTGATTAGAGAAGCTAGGAATAGACCACTGAATACAAATGTCATTATCAATATTGAATGTGATGGAACATAAACTATCGCTGCAATCCACAGGAATAGTGCTGAGAAGAATGATGACATAATGAAATATCGTGATACACCATCATTAACTCTTCTAAGAGACTTAGATCCTGTGTATGCAAAGATGATCATTAGTACAATCCATAATACCAATCCAACTAATCCTTGAGTTACAGTAAATGTCGGTAGGAATCCGAATCCAGTAGAAAATTCTGCATTCCAAAATACGGTAGGATTAACTACAATAGGTTTGAATCTCAGATACTGAACACCAAATCTATTAGGACCAGCACCGAACAATGGAGACTCTTTAATAATACCCGTTTATAGTTCATTTCCTTATCCT
>CAYNAH010000056.1:0-3233 GCA_964395365.1 uncultured Candidatus Saccharibacteria bacterium
TTGCAATCAATATACAGAGAAACTGCTTCTGTGAATTTAAACATAGGACCACCGTTTAGTGCCATATATTCCACACCATCCAGGATGAACTTAGTTAGCATTGGTGAGGTGCTTATAATCTTTGAATTTTTAAATATTGAAACATAAAACTTCGCTGCCTCTTCTGCTTTATTATCGAACCAAAGGAACGGTGTTATTTTTTGCATTTATATATTGTATCAAATTTTTATAATCTTAAAACAAAACCCGCCTTAGCGGGTTGTTGAATGCTGACGTATCAGCTATTACAGTTTCCACATCCCTTCTTGGACCAGGAAATCCTTCCCAAGTTCGGAATATGGAATCTCGTTTTGCGCGCACGTAAGCGCGTGTCTGACTACAGGAACCAGGTTTACAGGCAACTCATTGATATCGAACCATTCAATTCCACTACACTTATCTGGTTCCATGTTTTCTGGTTTGCCTTGTATGTTGGCGGAGTAGAAAAAGTCGACTCGTGGTCCTGTATGATCATGTTTTGGTCTTGATGAGACATGCACTAACCTGAGTTCATCCCTCAAGTAGTAAATTCCGACCTCTTCCTCTGTCTCACGAATTGCAGTATCTATCGGCAGCTCGCCATCTTCCATGTGACCAGATGGAAGAGAGTACATACCGTCGAAAAAACCAGTATTCTGTCTCATCATTAGAAGTATTTTTGTACCTCTCCGAATGATGACGTACGAGACAGCGACCATAAGGGTATGCTCCTTTTTGAAGAATGCCTGCCTTATGCCGTAAATCCAAACGAAAGCATACACAGTACTTACAAAGAGTACTCCCATTTGATTATGGATGTATGCTGTGATGATCCAGAATGGCTGTGAAGCCAATCCTACCACAGAACCCCAACGGTTCTTTGTGATGACCAAAGTGATCGCTACAATTCCCATGAAGCCAACCACTATCTGACAAATCATGTCAATCATGTACTATCCTCCTTCCATTCTTACTATTTCAAATGTAACGCATAGTGTCAAACTAATTTGACATATCTAATTGATCATGTTATATTCATAGAGTTGACATGAGAATACAAATTGGGAAAAGGAAGGTTATTACCACCCTCAAACCAAACGATCGGGCTGTTCTGGACATGACAGATGGCTCGGTGACATTTTACCGAGGGTCCGCCCCTCTGGTAATGGACAGTGAGAACGAAACTGCTTTCGAGTTCACAAAGAACGTTGTACATTTCCGACAACTCTGCCGGGTTATTGGAGAGCTCTTCAACCTTAAGGTAACTACGAGGAAGCGGAACAAAGCAGGAACCTTCGCTTACATCTTCACCAAGGCGTAAGCAAGAAATGGTGACGTAAAAGTCACTCACAGGCCCTCGAAAGTTCGGGGCCTTTTTACATATTAAAAGCGGCGCGTCACTCACGGTGTACGCGCCTATTTTTAATTTTGTATTTCTGTTATTTACCTCCTTCTTTCTTAGGAAAAGGAATTAATTCTGCTACCCTTTCCTTTTTTGATGTTGGCTTCCTCCTGACTTTGAGGGTAATCTGACACCCTCCCATCTGAAGGAAGCGACGAATCACCTCTGCGGGTGTTTCCATATTCTGATTCCTTCATTTTATACCATAATTTAATGTTTTACACAATACCAAGTTATTCACTCATCTTTCCATCAAATTCATCTTGAGTATCTGCCTCAGCATCAGCTTTAGTTCTATGAACAACATGATCTTTATGATGTGGAGGCATGTATAGGGTATATAGCTTCATTGATGTAGTTCCTGTGTTGATAATATTATGCTTAGTACCTGAAGGAACTAGGATGACACTACCATCAGATATTTCATGTTTAATATCTGATATTACAGCTATACCATTACCAGCCTCAACTCTTAAAAACTGATCCACACTATCATGTACCTCTTCACCGATATCCTCACCAGCTCTAAGTGACATAAGAACTAACTGACTGTTTTTGTCTGTGTATAGTACCTTTCTAAAATACTCATTTTCTTTAGATATTTTTTCAATGTTATTTATATAGCCTTTCATGCTTGTATTATATCACCAACAGTGTGTTAAAATACATGTATGAAAACATCTTCAACATTTCAAGTCATAATCGCCATATTAATATCAGAAGCAGCAGGAATTATAGGGTCAGTATTTACATCTCCATCAATACCTACATGGTATGCTGGAATTATTAAACCAACATTCTCTCCACCTAACTGGGTTTTTGGTCCAGTTTGGACTACCCTTTTTGCATTAATGGGTATTGCATCATATATAGTATGGAAAAGAGGATTTGAAAGAAGAGATGTAAGAATTGCATTAGGCATGTTTGCTCTTCAATTAATACTAAACGTAACTTGGTCTCTAATATTCTTTGGATTACAAAATCCAGCTTTAGCATTTTTGGAAATTATTGCTCTTTGGTTAGCTATAGCGTTAACAATTGTATCGTTCTACAGAATCAACAAGAATGCAGCATATCTTTTAATCACATATGTTCTTTGGGTTAGCTTCGATATGTTTCTAAACTATACAATCTGGTCTCTAAACTAAAACAAAATGAAGATTAGGACAGTTACAGTACACGACAAAATGCAGAGTGGGTATTCCTATGATCTCACTGAACCTATTGGTAAGAATTTTGATCCTGAATTCAAACCAAACCTAACACCGAAAGAAATGCTTGAGATCGGAGTATTTGGTGGTGTATATATGCGTGACTGTAGAGATGAATTTCCTAAAGACTGGTTTGAGAATGCGAAACTATCTGAATTAAATACTGATGAACATGTAAAATCATTAAACTATTTCAAAATTAATGCATCTCAACCACTATCTGTATGGAAAAAGAAAGGATGGATTTTTAAAGATGATCCTAGAGGATGGTTTCAGTGGTATTGCAGATACTATATGGGACGCAGAATACCTGATGAGGATACGAGACAGATAAAAAGATGGAAAGCTATGAGAAGACATATTTCTCAAATTGGAAATAACTGTAGACCTGGTGATGAATTCTGTAGACCAAGACAAAGACAGGCTCTATTACATTGGGCATATGATAGCAGGAAGATGTAGTTAACTACTCATTCCTTCATAAAAACTTTTATTCAAATAGCACTGCACGCCTAAATAGCTTGCATCAAAGTGAGGTGTAGGCAATTTATCTGGATAGCACCACTCATATCCTTCACACTTATCTGGCTCCATATTCTTTA
>CAYNAH010000057.1:0-677 GCA_964395365.1 uncultured Candidatus Saccharibacteria bacterium
GTGTGATGGATGTACCGTTTGTTGAATCTGCATCAACTGCCTGTTCAGCAGTAGATTTATGTTTATCCCACCTTAGAAAGATCGAATCGAATTCGGTATTCTCAATCTTAGTAAAATATTCTTTCTGTAGTTCATGCATTATATCCTCATCTGGCATGACAATGGAGTCCTTGATGGTATTTAAACTTTTAAGAAATTTAACATCGGCAACTTCAACGGAAGAAAACATACCCCATGTTTCTATGGATTTTTTAATTAATTCCACAGGCAGAGCGCGTATATCTTTTACTAGGGGTACAAACTTTTCTTTTATCTCATCACCTAATAGCATTAACTTAGCACCTTTGTTTTTTTCAAAAAATCTCCTATATCCTTCATGAAGGACTGGTACATAAGCTATGACTATTTTCTTCATTTTATTTCTTAGTCTTAACGCCTGTTAGGGTTTCACTTATCATATCTGTCAGTCTAGGTATTATGGCCTTCTCAAATTTCTTTGCTATTTTAAGCTGCATAAGACGAATCTTTGCACTTGTTGAAGTCGTTGCCATAGGATTCAATATTACAACCTTACCACAAAGCGCTGAGAGTTCTTTCATTTCTGCCTTTGTGTATTTCGCATGTATCTCCTTTGTCATAATGAGAACATCTGGCTTAACTGCTTTTATCAAATGCCA
>CAYNAH010000057.1:687-3206 GCA_964395365.1 uncultured Candidatus Saccharibacteria bacterium
GCATTGTGTTCTTTCAAAGTTACTATATCCACTGAACGTAGATGCGCTACCATCTCGAGTCTCTCTTCTTGTGGTACTATCGGACGATCTGGACCTTTTCTAGCTCTAACTTTTTTATCGCTATCTACCCCAACAACCAAGAGATCACCATGCTTCTTTGCTTCCTCAAAATATCTTGAGTGTCCAATGTGAACCATATCGTAAGTTCCTTGAGTGAGAACGATTTTTAAACCTAGACCCTTGCAGTGAGAAATTGTTTTTTCAAGCACTTTAAAATCCTGAATGAATCTATCCTTAAAATTTGAACCTAGACCGAAAATTCCTCCGTTTGTGATTAATCCTTTTGGCTTCATATTTTTATATTATACTCTCAATTTATCACTTATCAGAATATGATACAATATTGACTATGATAAAAGTCTTCATTATTGCAGCAATGTCAGCAGATGGGTTTATAGCAAAGGATAGCCAACATAGTCCTATGTATTGGAGCAGCAAAGCAGACAAGAAACGTTTTGTTGAACTTACCAAAAGAGCTGGGGTTGTCGTTATGGGATCTTCGACATACAAGACTATCGGTCAGCCGCTAAAGGAACGGGTGAACATTGTATACTCAAAGAATCAGAATTTTGAAGGTGTTCAAATGACACAGGATAATCCTATAGATTTAATTAGAAAACTAGAGGAACAGGGGTATAAGGAAGTTGCTATATGTGGTGGTACACATATTTACACACTGTTTATGAAATCTGGACTTGTTGATACTCTATACCTAACTATTGAACCTATATTCTTTGGCAAAGGTATGAATCTTTTTAATGAAGATCTACATTATTCTCTTAAACTAGTATCTTCTCAATCTTCAGAGGCAACTGGTACGTTATTACTGGAATACAAAGTGGACTATACTGGGACTCCAAAGTTGAAGGATTGATACATAACTTTTTTAGGTGTATTATCTGCGTATGAATAAAAATATTATAGTTACTTCTTTGGCTATTATTATATTAATCGGATTAATCACTGTAGGTATTAAGGGCGAGAATGAAGTAGGTCTAGTAAAGGTTGGAGTTATCGCTCCCCTATCCGGACCCCAAGGCAATATTGGTGAAGAAATTGTTAACACAATTAAGTTGGCAAGTACAACAAACATTACTATATCCTATGAAGATGATCAGTGTGATGGCAAGAAGGCTATATCCGCATATCAAAAACTAAAGAATGAAGGTGTTCGTATTTTTAATGTAAACTGTAGTGGTTCTGTTTTAGCCATTGCACCAATGGCTAAACAAGATGGTAATGTTGTTATAACTGGATATGGTGGCTCTTCTGAAATACGCAAGACTGGTGATGAAGTTATTCGTTTTACCCCAGATTCCATATCTATAGCTGAAGCGATGGCAAACTATGTAAGCACTTCTACAATAGCTGGTAAGGTGGGTCTACTTTATGAAGAGCAGGATTATGCTGTTTCTGCAGCTAAAATTCTTAAAGAAAAACTTGGGAATATAATAGTCGCCGAAGAGAGATACAATGCAAATGATAACTCTTTCAAGACTCAACTTAGTAAACTAAAAGCTGCTGATATTGGAACAGTTTTATATATTCCAACAAGTGACAAGACCGCTCAACTTGTTTACAAAGAGATGCAGCTTCTTAAATTCCCTACTAAGATTATTGGTGATGTAAATGTTTGTGAATACCCTTTCGCACCAAAGGAATATGGTTTGAAGGCAGTATGTTTTGATTTTGGTTTTCCAGTAGAAACAAGTGAGTATAAAAACTTTCTAGAAGAATATAAGGCAAGGTATGGAAAAGCATCAAATTTTAACTTTAACGATGCCTTAACATACGACATATTTGTTATTATTGATTCATTCTCTAAAGACAAGGTAGATAATCTTGTTCCTGATCTAAAGAAATTCCTCCTAGCTGGTGTCCATGGGAAAATGGCTGATTACAATTTCACCTCTGATGGAGAAATTGCTGGAGGAGGTAGTTTAAAGTTAATTGAGAGATAAAAAAACAGCCCCCACTTTTCAGTGAGGGCCGAGGTTCTGTAACCTCGAAATTGTTTTACTTCTTGGAGGAGGCACGGGTATCAAACCCATCGTTAATCTCAAAGATCTTGATGATATCATCCATGCCAGCCGATAAGGCTTCATCATACAGTGCCCTTGGTTCTGGAACCGTGAAGTAGGCACCGAATCTCTGCAGTCCTAACCTGTATTCCTTTGAGTGACTTTTCAGGAATCTGTAGTAATCAATCATATCCACCAGTCTGGTGATTGACACTCTATCATCCTTTCTAGCCAGTGGAATCTTGTGATTCTGATAGTACAGGACGCTTTTTGTGATGTGCAGAAGCTGATCTAGTCTGGACTCCTTGTCCCAGACTTTTTGTATGGGGTCACCGTCAAGCCAAATTGCTTTGAAGTGAGTCTCAAAGTCTTTGATCGGCCCTTGCAATCTATCAATTTCACTAGACGATTGCCAGCAGATAAACCTGCCACCAATCA
>CAYNAH010000058.1:0-3101 GCA_964395365.1 uncultured Candidatus Saccharibacteria bacterium
ACAGCAGAAATAGCATTTCGATGTCCTATTTCTATTTCAAACCATACTACACCTTTAAGTACTTTGTCAACTCCTCTATCTTTACCCTCTCCTGCTTTCCTGTATCTCTATTTCTCACAGTTACTCCTGCATCTTTTTCTATAGTATCAAAGTCTATCGTCACACAATATGGAGTACCTATTTCATCCTGTCTTCTATATCTCTTTCCAATATTTCCGTTATCATCTGTTTTTGATTCTTCAGCATTTTGATTTAGTTTGTTATATACTTCTTGAGCTTTCTTCACTAGTTCTGGTTTATTTTTTAGCAATGGGAAAACTGCAACTTTAATTGGAGCCACCTTTGGTGAAAACTTCATATAAACTCTCTTTTCTCCATCTATTTCATCTTCTGTATATGCATCTGAAAGAACAGCAAGAACGGTTCTTTCTACTCCAAATGATGGCTCTATACAATGTGGTATATATCTTTCTTTTGTCTCTTCATCATAATATGAGAGATCAACTTTACCTGCTTCACTGTGAGCTTTTAGATCAAAATCAGTTCTATATGCTAGACCGTATAGTTCTTTTTTCCCAAAAGGAAAATCAAATTCAAAATCTATTGTACGTTTTGAATAGTGGGCACGGTCACCGTCTGCAATCTCGAGTTCATGCACGTGACTTTTATCTAATCCGATATCATTTGTAAATGCATGTATCTCTTTTACAAAACTTTCAAAAGTTTGCTTCCATTCTGTCGGTTTTACAAAATATTCTATTTCCATTTGTTCAAATTCACGAGAACGGAATACAAAGTCACGTGGAGCGATTTCATTTCTAAAAGCCTTACCTATTTGTGCAAGACCGAATGGTAGTGTCGGATGAATGCTATCTAGGACATTCTTAAAATTCACGAACATACCTTGTGCTGTCTCAGGACGAAGATATGTGATTGATTCATCACTTTCTATCGGACCAGCATTGGTCTTAAACATCATATTAAATTGTCTTGCTTCACCTAGTTCTCCACCACAATCTGGACATTTCTTTGGATTTTCTAATTGGTCTGTGCGGAAACGATGCTTACACTTTTTACACTCAGATAGTGGATCAGAAAAACCAGCAACATGTCCACTAGCTTTCCAAACATTTTGATTCATTAGTATTGCAGCATCTACTCCATACATATCATCCCTGTCTCTTACAAATCTCTTCCACCACAACTGCTTTATATTATTCTTTAATTCAAGACCATAGTGAGCAAAGTCCCAAGTACCAGCTAATCCTCCATATATCTCAGAACCCTGGAATACAAATCCCCTTCTTTTACATAGTGATATTATTTTTTCCATCTTTGTTTCTTCTTTTGCCATATATTTATTGTCCTACTTTATCATCTCCATCCTTATATTGAGGATCTGTACTAAATCTTGTTGTCAGTGTTCCTAGATTACTCTTTAATTCTTCACCTGTAAAGTCGTCAGTTGCAGTAATTACGGACTGATCTAGTATAGCCGGACTGTCATTAACTTGATTTATGTTTGGTGTTAAAGATACCTGAAACGCTACCTGTCTTCTCTTTGAACTACCTGCTGTATATGTTGAGAGACTACCAACATTCCATACTATTTGACCATGTACACTGTCGTAACTTATATCCTCACCTGCTGGACTCACTTTTCCTAACCACTTCACATATGGTGGTAATCCTGACTGTACAACCACATTACTTACAGTATTTGCTCCGTTATCAACTGTCCACAATATTGTGTACGTTGTAGATTGCTCAGATTTTGGAGGTATTGGACCTGTGTTTGCAAATGGTCCAGTTGATCTTAATACCTGACCTCCTAAAGCAATGTTTGATGATATTCTAACTTCTTTCTGCACAGTTGAAGCTATACTTTCTGGTACATTACCTTCTGAATTTCTTTTACCCTTGATACTTATATCAAATTTAAGATTTGGGTTTGTAATAGATTTAAAAGAGGTACTTTGATCTCTTGGAGTAATGGTGAAACTTAATTTACCACTTCCACCTGCTTCAATATTACTCAAATCATTTGTTGTTATACTATTCCACACTATTTCGTTATCAGCAGATTTGTATAGGCCGTCATCAGGAGACACCGATGACTTATCGAGTGCCGTACCCGCAAGCTTAACATGTACTTCAGCATCAATGATTGATGTTGGTAGATTGTTGTAATATGAAATATCTACTTTTACGGGATTATTGAATGAAGCAATATATCCCTGATCACCAGAATCTCCATTCAAGGCAACATCAACAGACATAAATGGTTTTCTTATAGATATCTCTTGTGTACCGGTTATATATTCAGTACCTATTTGTTTATCATTTCCTAGTCTACCTGCACCTGCAGTAAATCTGAATACTCGCTTTTCATCATCTTGTCCTTCAAGTCTACCTTTTATCTTTACCACCTTCTTACCACTAGGCGGCATATCACCAATTTTCCATACTGTATTGTCAGTAGTGATTGGCTTCATATCAGATGATATATATGTAAATCCGAAAGGATATACAGCTTTTAATACTAGATTTTTAATTACTTCCTTTGAGTTAGAATTCATTGTTACCGACATCTCAAATTCTTGACCTGAATTTACTTCCTTAAAAGATGATGCTGTTAGAGTTAATGGTGATGAAGATATGAGAACATCAAATGTCTTCTCTTTAACTGATACAGCATTTGATCCTTGTACCCTGTACTCTACTGTAACCTTAATCTCCCTTTTACTATTCTCCTCACCATACAAGATTGCTTTGATAGTCTTTTGTCCCACCCCACCAGGGACAATGTCCGGTATGAGTTCTCTAGTATTTTTTAACTCTCTTAGTCCATCACTTGGATCTGTCGTTCCTGCTGGGAAATCTACTGACATATCCACCGTCTGTAACTTAATATTATTATGATTCTTAACTTGCACCTCAAATGAGACTGGTTCTCCTCCAGCTACAGAGATTGGGCCGTTAATTGTTATATCAACGTTATTAGGTGATACTATATTTGACCCATTGAATACAAGATATGCACCGATACCTAGAGCAAGCAAAAAGAATATAAATGATGCAAAAAATATTTTTGTGAAAAA
>CAYNAH010000059.1:0-2999 GCA_964395365.1 uncultured Candidatus Saccharibacteria bacterium
AGTGCCCCCTTTTTCTTTCCCCCTCTCATAACTGCTCGTATTGCAGTATCAATAATCTTAGCGAATGGTGTTGGACCACTTGAAACACCTCCAAAATTTGACTTAAGTGGTGATCATGTAGCGCGCAACTTTGTTATAGATGCACCAATACCTCCAGATCCCTTAGATAGAAGAAGAACATCAGATACTGATTTAGCAATATGACCCATATCATCATGAATCTCCATCAAGTAACAGTTCGAAAGGGCTGGTCGTGTTGTACCTGCACCAAGATTTGTAGATCCTCCAGCTATATACTGATGATTAGACATCTTTTCATAGAACCTCTTGGCATATTCAGTTGGATTCTTTTCATTATATGAAAGTCCCATAGCAATACGCATAAAGAAATATTGTGGTGTCTCTAGAGGTTGCTGCTTATCATTCTTAAGGAAGTATCGGTTTATTAATCCATCTAGACCAGCATATACGAACAACTCATCACGACTAATATCTAAAGTATTAGCTAATTCTTGTAAATCAAACTTAGAGAGCATATCTGGATGTAGTCTCTTGTTCTCTACACCGCTCTTTATATAGTCCGTAAAGGAATCCTTGTGCCTCTTGTTTAAATCAGCAGGATTTTCTTTATCATATTCACCCACAACTTTACGATATATGGTCTTTAGAAGAAGTCTAGTTGCCACTTTATCATATTGAATATCTTCCTTGATATTCTGTACTGCAGCATTAATTGTCGCATAGTCTAGCTCATCAGTAGTTATACCATCATATAGAGTGAGGTATGTTTCTGAAGCGATCTGTGTCACCATCGCTATTGGATCAACAAGACCTGCACAAGCACGCTCAATCGAACGGTTCACTCTGTCTGCATTATGTAACTCACGGGTACCATCACTCTTTGTTATGTATATGCTCATGGATTAATAAAATAATTATGCTAGTAGTGCGGGTAATTTTACCTTTTTAGCAAACATAAAAAAAGTGGATAATTGATAGTTTTATAAATAAGGGACAAAAAAATAGAAATGTAAATACTATCTTTTTATCAAATTTAATTTTTTTCCCACCGTGACTCCGATTTTGTCAGCAAAACCAGCATTTACCTCAAGTACATACTGACTATCTTCTGGTGGGATGAAAGTATCAGGATAGCTATCTGGACTAAGATTTTTCTCAACATGAACCACTTTTGCATCTTTGTCTAGCCAAATAATATCAATATTGAATTTCATATCTTTCATCCAGAATCCATATTTATCTGGCTTATCAAAAACAAACAGCATAGCAGAGTTTGGTGCAAGTGAAGCTCTATTACTCAATCCAGCCTCTTGTAACTCCGGTGTATCAGCGATAACTAGTGGTATTTTTTTATCATCTACACTTAAAGAATATTTTTCTACTGGTCTTGGTATGACACAAAATATCCAAGTGGCTACTATAATTATTAAGACGTAAAGCGGTATTTTTTTCTTCATTTTTTATTTTTGATCTAATAAGTCTTCAATACTCTTATCAACAAAACCTCCCGCTTGTAGATTCCATAGTTTTGCATATGTGCCCTGCTTCCTAATCAATTCCTCATGTCCTCCTTGTTCTATAACCCCATCCTTACCAAGAACAATGATCCTATCCATCTTCTTAATAGTTGATAGTCTATGGGCGATAACTATAGTTGTCTTCCCTTTCATTAGAGTATTTAATGCATCTTGTATTAGAGATTCGGAATGAGAATCAAGACTAGATGTAGCTTCATCAAGAACGAGTATGGGAGCATTCTTTAGAATAGCTCTGGCAATAGCAACTCTCTGCCTCTCTCCACCTGATAGTTTTATACCCCTTTCCCCAACGAAAGTATCATATTTATTAGGAAATTCTTTTATAAATATATCGCAGTGAGCTAATCTAGAAGCATTTATAACTTCTTCATCATTAGCTTCCCTATTTCCATATCGTATATTCTCCATAAGAGTTCTGTGGAATAGAGCCGGATCTTGTGGTACAAGACTAATATTTCTCCTTAGACTCTCCTGTGTGACTATTTTAATATCTTGGCTATCAATCAATATCTCACCAGAATCTATATCATGAAGTCTTAGTAATAACTTAACAAAGGTAGATTTTCCTGCTCCTGAAGAACCGATTATAGCAACCTTTTCACCAGGCTTTATAGATAGATTGAAATTAGTGAAGACTGGCTTACTAGCCTCCTTTCCCTTACCGAAGGTAAAAGAAACGTTCTTGAAATCAATTCCACCCTTGCTAACATGCAATGTGGCTGCACTAGGTAGATCTTTAATCTCATGAGGAAAATGTAGAATCTCAACCATTTCTCTAGCATCTGCTGTAGCTTCGTATAGGTCGCGGACGATACGACCAAAGCCCCATAGACTACCACTAATACTGATCAAGTACGCCTGAATTAGAGTGAAGGTTCCCAATGTTATGTCACCCGCTTGCCAGTACTTGATGGATACATAGAATATTGCAAATTCAACACCAAGATTCAATATGGCTTGAATAGAATCAATTGTCTCTGCAATATTCCACTTTTTTAAATATATTTTTGCAAATTGATTATTAACCACAGAAAACTTTTGTGATTCAGTTACCTCACCTGTAAAAAGTTGTGTTGCAGAGTGGTTAGATATAGAATCAGATAGTGTGGCAGAAACTCTTGAATCAATCTGAGCACTCTCAATGTCATACTTTAACTTGAATCGATTAAAGGCGAAGGATATGATCATAAAAACTATTAACCAGATGAGCAACCCTAAAGCTATTCTTTGATCAATATAGTTAAGTACAATACCAACACCAACAATCTTTATAGTTAAAGTTATTATATCCATCAAAAACCTGTCAGCTATTCTTTCAAATGCTCTTGTATATCTATTTATTCTCTGCACAAGAGATCCGGTAAAGTTATTGGAGAAAAAACTGTGTGAATGTGAAATCAAATATTCAAAAGCACCCTGTCTCACATCTTTCATTACTGA
>CAYNAH010000060.1:0-2968 GCA_964395365.1 uncultured Candidatus Saccharibacteria bacterium
CGATGTTTCTCCAGTATTTCCTTGAGCTTATTCAGTCTATCTTTAACCTGTTCTTTCATATCAGTAATTATAATACAAAGCACGCTCAACTCTACGAGGACTAGCTAAATCACAGTTATTACTAGCCGTACTCCATCCTAAATTATACCCTCTTGATTCAATAGTTGTACTACCTGTTGCATGGTCTGTACTAACCTTTATAGATACACATGATCTATCATTAATACTCATATCGAAGGTATATATACTTAATGGGCTAGCAGAAGTATATAGCGGAGTAGAGGCATTGTGTTGTTTAGGTTGATTACCAAAACAATTTATTATGGTTTTATAGCTATCATCATTTGGATAGAAAACACCTTGACTGTCATAGTATGAGGCACACTCTAATCCACTGTCAGCAGCAAAAAAAGCTGTTGTTGATTCTCTTGCTGAAGATGCAAGAAGGAATTCCTTCTTACTAATGTTAAGTATTGAAATTCCAACTGAAAGAACTAGTGCAGAGACAAGTACTGCAAACAAGAGTGTATATCCTTTATTAAATTTTGTATTTTTGTATATCATAATGTTAGGTCAAAAAAATGATTCTCGAGTATTGTTGAGTTCTGTACTGTACCATTCTGCCAACTGACTGTGACTACAACCTCCTTTTCAGATGATGATATGGGTGTTATTACAAAAGTTCTGGTAAATCTACTAGGTGTACCTGAACCGCATCCATACGTACCATCATTTTGTATGTTTAACCGACCACAAACTGGTGGGTAAACCCAGGTAGGAAGAGAACCTACCTGATTTGAAAGGATGTAGTTATCTCTATTATTCTTTATATCCTCCATCAAATCCTGTGCTAAATATGAAGCAATGACTTGATCCTTTGCGTATATTGCAGCCATAAGACTTTTCTGTGCAATGGTTAGTGGCCCAGCAATTGAGATCATGAGTATAGTAATAGCAACCAATGTCTCTATGATTGTAAAACCTTTTTGATTTTTAAGATCTTTTATTTTCATATTATTTAATTCTTTGTGATACTCTAGTTTGAACTGAAAAATCAACCTTGTCCTTAACCTTTACCCCACTCTCGCCTTGTAGCCAGATAAATACATATGGTTGTTCATTTGGTTCATTACTTACTTCGATGATGGTTGAAGTGATTTTAATATCCTCTGATGTTAGATCTTGAAAATTAGATGAGCCGATACTAGAGTCACAGTTTGGCTGTTGTGCTTTCAAAAGCTTCTCTTGTGATTCATCATATCTATACGCAAAGACTAGATTACATTTCTTTCCCTCACTATCTGTTGATATATTTGAAGACCTAAAAGCAATGGTCCAATTACCAGATGTAATCTTATTACTTTTATTAGTGAAATAATTTTTATCTATTATTACCCCATTATCATGATCCAGATCATAATCTCTACCAACTCTCATCTCCCTAGACATAGATTCAAGTGCAAAGTTGAGATTGTTAATTGTAGTCTTGAGACTAATTGATTTTCTATTTGCATCCATAACCTTAAGCAAAGCGCCGACTGCAACAACAGCAACTACAGTGAAAATAGCGAGTGAGATAATCATCTCTACTAAAGTAAATCCATTTTGTAATGATCTTTTATACATTTTATTTAACTGATATCTGTCCCGTTGATCTAACCTCTATCTCTCGTGTTGTATTATCGCTTGCCTGAACTGTTATTTTCGCATAACCCGCTATACTTTCATTACCTCTAATAATAGCATTTGGATTCGGACGATCAAACATGATATCAAGATTGTTAACTACCGTACAATTTGATTCATTATTCAATATGACACACAAACTCTTAATACTGCTTCCTCTTGTAATCGAGGTTTTAGTTAACTTTTCGTCAATCGTATTTGAGTCATTATCCTCTGCATCATAGATATAATCATGATCTAAATCAACGAAAAATATGTATTCGATTGGTTGATTAGTACTAAAATGCACTCCGTATGGTAGAAGGAAATCATTTGTATTTCGATTAGCACTTTTAACATTCAAACCGTACGATTGAGCATTACGTATTGAAAGTGCAATATCATATGCAAGGTTCTTAAGTAGAACTCCTTGATTAAAAGTTCCATATTTTGCTAATAAGAGTGCAGTCATTACCGCAAAGATTGCTAGAGAAATGAGTAGCTCCAGCACTGTAAATCCCCCCTTTGTATTTTTACAATTTTTTGTCTTCATATTGAAAAATCAATTACATTAATTCCAAAAAATAGGACTAAATACATACCAATTATCAAATATGGTCCGAACGGTATTTCATATCGTGCTTTCATCTTTCTAAAGATTATATACATCCAAATAACACTAACTATTGCGCCTATCCAGAATGCTAGAGTCACAGCTGATACTCCTCCTGAGAGACCTAGTATCCACCCTATACCCAATACTAGTTTTGCATCGCCAAGCCCCATCCATTCACCCTTTGACACGAGCCAGAGAAGGAAGAAAGGTAGAGCAATTATTGGACCCGATAATATATTCCACAGACTTGGGATTATAAAATTAAGCTCAGGACCAAGGAACAACTTTGCAAAAGTAAGAATGGCAAAAGCATAGACTAGTGGATCGGGGATAATCTTATGTTTAACATCATATATAGTAATTACTAGTAGTATTCCTGTAATAACTATATAGAACAATGTATTTACTGCCATTGCAACAGACAATGGTGGAAAGAAGTAGAAGATCAGAACAAACAGTATACCCGCCACACACTCGATTACAGGATATTGCCAAGATATCTTACTCTTACACTTTTTACACTCCCCTCTCTGGAATATAAAACTTAAAACTGGTAGTAGCTCATGCCATTTTAAATTCTTTCCACATGAGAAGCATTTTGATCTACCTCCCAATGTCATTCCTGTGTTATATCTCAAAGCAACAACATTCAAGAAACTACCAATGATAGTTCCGAGTATGAATGAA
>CAYNAH010000061.1:0-2554 GCA_964395365.1 uncultured Candidatus Saccharibacteria bacterium
AGCAAATTCATGTTGGTCCACATTGAGCAGGGAGAGGGACCATCAATTACTGATCTCCGATCTATTGATGATCGGGATGTAGTTCCAGTCTTACGTCTGGAGCTGACTAAAGCCACTACACTTCAACACGTGCTCTATGCCGCATACTCAGGATTTCGTGGAATATCATTCCAAGAACTGCATATGTCGGTATTAAGCGATAGTTTGACGCTTGAACGCAAACCGTTTATACGAAAAACCGCCCCTAGTTAGTGGGCGGTTTTTAGATTACTCTGTCTTAAATATCTTGTTTCCTCTAAATACTGCTTTCTTTCCTAATTCCTCCTCAAGTCTCAATAGTTGATTGTATTTTGCTACACGATCTGTTCTTGAGAGTGAACCAGTTTTGATTTGACCAGTACCAGTACCGACTACGAAGTCAGCGATAGTTGTATCTTCTGTTTCTCCTGAACGATGTGAAATGATTGAGGTGTACTGAGCTTTCTTTGCCATATTCACAGCATCTATTGTCTCAGATACTGTTCCAATTTGATTAAGTTTGATTAGGATGGAATTTCCAACTCCTTTCTCAATACCCATCTTTAGACGATCAATGTTTGTTACGAATAGGTCATCACCGACTATCTGAACCTTCTTTCCAAGCTTCTCAGTCATTAGCTTATATCCATCCCAATCATCTTCTGCTAGACCATCCTCGATTGATACGATAGGGTATTTTGAGCACCAGTCTGCGTAGAAATTAACCATTTCTTCTGATGTTAGGCTTCTGTTCTCACAAGCAAGGTGGTACTTACCATCTTTGTAAAGCTCTGTTGCAGCAACATCAAGAGCTATAAATATATCCTTACCTGCCTTGTATCCTGCTTTCTCTATAGCTTCAAGAATGATCTTTATTGCTTCCTCGTTTGAAGCAAGAGAAGGAGCAAAACCACCTTCATCACCAACAGTAGTAGACAGACCTCTATCGTGCAGTATCTTCTTTAGAGTATGAAATACTTCTGTTCCATATCTCAATGCTTCCTTAAATGACTTTGCACCTGCTGGCATGATCATAAATTCCTGAAAGTCTGTAGATTTCTCTGCATGCTTACCACCATTTAGAATATTCATCATTGGTACAGGTAGTTGAACAGTATTCCCAGTCTTTGCGATCTTATTAAAATACTTATACAAAGGTGTCTTCATGCTAACAGCTGATGCTTTTGCAAAAGCCATAGAAACACCAAGTATTGCATTAGCACCCAATCTCCCTTTGTTTTCTGTTCCATCGATCTCAATCATCTTTTTATCCAATGACTTCTGATCAAATTCTTTTCCTGCTAGCGCTTTAGCTAGTATCGTATTAACATTTTTTACTGCTTTCTCAACACCTTTACCGTTGTATCTCTTGCCACCGTCACGTAGCTCAACAGCTTCATGACTACCTGTAGATGCACCAGATGGAACCGCTGCACGGCCAAAAGAGCCATCTTTAAGTGTTATATCAACCTCAACTGTCGGATTACCTCTTGAATCAAGAATTTCTCTTGCAATAACAGATTTAATTTTTGCCATTTATTTTCTTTTTGATTAATAATTTGTAGGGGAATTATATATGAATTGAGAGGGGAATGCAAAAACAATATTTTTTATTTTCCTAAATACACTAATTCGTATCTCTGATTTTAAGAATAGGGTATGTGGTTAGTAGACAGATTACGCCAAGAACTAGGAAAAGATATTTATCTGAAGTGTATACAAGTCCCACAATTGTAACTAGTGGAGCAATAAAATACGAAAGTGGTCTTGTTATTCTAAACAAACCAAGTACCTCAGGGTCCTTACCATCTATTTTTTTAAAGAAATATGTCTCAATCATAATCTCTGCTGTGGCAGCTCCAATTCTTGTTATGAAAAGCATCACGGACCAAGCTACTAGATCTTTATAATCAAAAAGTATCAAAGCACATGTAGATATACCCATTATTACAAAACCAACAAACATCATTTCTTTCTCACCCCACTTTTTATCAGCAAGTATTCCTAGAGGGTATTCTACTAAAATGAAAGGGATGAGCATGATTGTAAAGATAATACTAACCTCACCTAGACTGAAATTAAGTGTGTTATGGAGGTATATCGGTGTATATACAGTCATCCATGCATAGAACGTTTGAAGTACTATGTTGATTATGAATACCTTACTTATATCCCTATCCCTTAGTATTCTAATTGTAGCTTGCCTAGCAGATATGGCTGTATAGTGAGAATCACGAAAATTACTAAAGTTCTTTTGAACTATATATAGCAATGGGAACAGTATTGCAAAACCAGCCACATATATACCTTTGTAGTTATCTCCAACAATCAACATTCCACCAATGAGTGGACCCAAAATCCATGCCATATTTAGGGCGGTCATGAATATACCACGCACTGAGCCTGTGTGACCTAGGTCAGTACTTTTCTGTAAGAAGACGTCTATAGTAAACCCAATTAAACTGATTATGCTCATACCAACGATGAACAGAAAAATCGTCATATTAGAAGATGTGGAAGTAATCAATCCGTAAAA
>CAYNAH010000062.1:0-2313 GCA_964395365.1 uncultured Candidatus Saccharibacteria bacterium
ACCTAAAGATCCAGTGGTCATACCTGTTGTACAAAAACCAGAACCTGTACACGCCGTACATCATGAGCCTGCACCTCAAAAAGTATCACCACCTGCTCCCCAAGTACATAATCCTCCTCCAGTACCTAAACCAGTTGTACATGAAGTGGTGAACAGTAAACCTGTAGTTGCAATACCTAAACTCAAATCTGTATCACTAAATACGCTTACAAACACTCCAAGAAACAATAATCAAAAGGCAGCACAGCCACAAAGGGTAAGTGAATTAAAGTCTGCTCTAGCTTCAATTCTGTCGCATAATCAAGATACCCCTAAGGTATCTGATAAGCCAGCTACAAATCATAGCAATGAAAAGAAAGAGGTATCAGAGGATGTACTTCGTGACGTACTTAAGGTAGATTAATAACATGAAAATACTGATTTTCTCTCAAGTATACTATCCCGATTTCATAGGCGGGGCAGAGATAGCGGTAAAGGAGATAACTGACCGTATTTCACCTAAGGATATTGAATTCGATATGATCTCTTTGAGATTGGATTCAAGACTACCTCGATATGAGAAGATAGGTAATGTTAACATTCATCGTATTGGGTGGGTTGGTCAGAATGTCAAAAATGATGGAAGTATGCCATGGTATATTTCATTGAATAAGTATGCATATGTCGTCACGGCAGTAATAAAAGCTATAGAACTCCATAAAATAAACAATTATGACGCTATATGGTCTATCATGGCTTCATACAGCTCATTTGCCGCGACAATATTTAAAGTAATCAAGTCTAAAGTAAAATTCATCCTAACTCTTCAAGATGGAGATCCAATACCGTATATTAAACGTAGAGCCTTACCACTGTATCCAATATTTAAAATGTTCTTTACTAAAGCTGATTGCATACAGTGTATATCACAATACCTATCAGATTGGGCAAGAGATATGAAAGCAAGGTGCCCAATAATTGTAATACCTAATGCCGTAGACTCAGAAATATTCGCAACCAGAAAGCCATATGTAGATCAGGAGGTATTGAGACAAAGATTAGGTTTAAGGGATGGAGATGTCGTACTCATAACTACTTCTAGATTGGTTAAAAAGAATGCAGTGGGGGATATTATTGATTCACTTACATATTTACCAAGTAACTTTAAATTAATCGTAATTGGACATGGTCAAGAAGAGTCTATGTTGCTACAAAAAACGGAAGAACTGAAACTTAAAAACAGAGTAATCTTCTTGGGTCATATAGCACACAGTGATATACCTCAATATTTACATATATCTCACATATTCATACGCCCTTCAATATCAGAAGGTTTTGGTAATTCATACATTGAAGCAATGGCCGCTAGTCTACCAGTTATAGCGACACCGGTTGGAGGTATTGTCGATTTTCTCAAGGATGGAGAAACTGGTTTGTTCTGTGATGTTAAAAATCCTAAGAGTATTGCGCTTAAGGTTGAGAAATTGATTAAAGATCAGGAATCTAGAGAATACATAGTTAAAAATGCTTTGAATTTAGTTAATGAAAAATATCAGTGGGATATTGTTGCCAGCGACATGAAAAATAAGGTATTCTTAAGGGTACTATGAAAATTCTAATATCTACAGGTATATATCCACCAGATATAGGGGGACCAGCTCAATATGCTCGTAACCTATACGAGACATGGAAGGGGCAAGGTCATGATGTAAAAGTAGCTGCGTATAGATGGGAAAGAGCATTCCCAACCTTTCTAAGGCATATACTTTTCTTCTTTAAGATTTTTAGAAAAGGCTGGAATGCAGATATGATACTCGTTCTTGATACATGGAGTGCAGCTGTGCCTACAATGTATGCATGTAAGTTAATGAGGAAGAAATATATCATTCGTACCGGTGGAGATTTCCTCTGGGAAACATATGTAGAAAGAACAGGAGACATGGTTCTTTTCAGACAATTCTATGAATCATCATTGAACAAGTTTTCAAGAAAGGAAAAACTAATATACAAACTTGGAGGAAAGGCTTTAAAAAATGCTGCAATGATAATATACAGTACTGATTGGCAGAGGAAGGTATTTGAAAAAGCATATGGTCTAGATAGTGGTAGGAGTAGAATCGTTGAGAACTTCTGTGGAAATAGAGAGGAACAAATTGATCCAGAAAATAGGGTATTTGTGGCTGGTACACGTGATTTGAAATGGAAGAATCTCGATTTACTCAAAAAAGCATTTAAAAATGCTCAGAATGATATTAAGAATAAGGGGTTGGAGGAAATCGAATTCGATACAACTAAGGCTGTGTATGACAATTTCCTGGAAAGAATGAGACGATC
>CAYNAH010000063.1:0-2002 GCA_964395365.1 uncultured Candidatus Saccharibacteria bacterium
ATATACTACTTTTACTATGTCATTTAAATATAAACCAAAGAAAAGAAAGATAGCAAAGACACATGGTTTTCTTGTCAGATCAAAGTCTTCCACTGGAAGAAGAGTTCTAAAGAGAAGACGAACAAAAGGCAGAAAGAAGATTGCTGTTTAGTTAATATATTAGTATTTCTATATGCTGCCAAAGTCAAAAAGACTATCAACTGAGGCATTTAAGGAAATAATTGAGAAGGGACAATCAATTCATAGTCCCTTTTTGATTGTTCGTACCCTACCAAAGGAAGGACCTAGTCGTTTCGCGGTATCTGTTCCTAAAAAAGTAGCAAAGCTAGCTGTTGTGAGAAACAAGATTAGAAGACGGGTATATGGTGTTATCGCTAAATCATCTATTAAACCAGGTTATAAGGTGGTCATTATCGCTAAGTCTGGTTTAGACAAGTTAGACTACACTTCCCTATCTCAAGAGCTAAGTAAAGCCTTTGTTAAAACCTCGCTTTTAAAGTAGAATTATCAAATGATCTCAAATATTTATCATTTTATTATATTCAATCCGCTGTATAACGGACTTATTTTTTTATTCGATACTTTTCCTTGGGTAGATGCAGGATTCGCTGTAATTATATTTACAATCATCGTAAGACTCATACTCTTCCCTCTATCAAAGAAATCTATCGTTACACAAGTTCGTATGAAGGAGATAGAGCCTGAGATTAATAGGCTTAGACAAACTATTACAGACAAGCAACAGCAAGCATTGAAGATAATGGAGTTGTATAAGGAGAAAAAGGTCAATCCATTTTCAAGTATATTCCTACTCATTATTCAATTACCTATCATCTACTCACTTTATTATATTTTCGTAAGATCTGGGCTGCCTACTGTAGACTCTTCAATACTTTACAGCTTCGTAATCGTTCCTAATATAAATATGCATTTTTTAGGTATATTTGATATGAGTGTTGGTAGTGTATTTCTATCAATATGCGCAGCTATATCTCAATTCTTCCAATTACAGTACTCTTTTGCTAATACAACAACACAAAACACTTCAAATCCATCTGTTAATGCAGCACAAGATGTAATGAAGAATATGAAGTATGTATTTCCAGTGATAGTCTTTCTAATCTCCTATAAAATATCTTCTGTGGTTGCAATATATTGGGCGATTAGTAGTCTATTCACTCTCGGTCAAGAGCTAGTCGTTAGAAGACATATTAGAAAGCATCAGCCTCTTTAGTTACTGATTCAAATCAAGTGCCCAAAGATTCAGATCTCTCTTGTTAATGAAGTACAGAGTATTTTCCTTTGGATCTAGCATCAGGTTTGTGGCATCGATTAACTGATTTGATAGTTTAATTAGATTAGCTACTAGATGTACTTCCCCAGTATTGGTGTCTAGGTACCAAATCTGGTCAGTGAATGATACTTTTCCCTTGTACCAATCATCAGGATACACCGCATCTGGTATTTCTGTTGGCACTGCACAGTATAACTCATTCTTTCTAAGTGTACTCCACACACATTTCTCTGAGAGTGTTCTAAATATTGTTTCTTGAGATGAGTTATCTTTAAGGTTAAGTAGAGACGTTCCAAAAGTATTTTGTACTTTATATGAATATATTAATTTATTAGTATCTCTACTCATTTTCCCTGTTAGTCCTTTTATACCACCCAATACACTCTTCATCGATCCATCTTTTGTATTAATTGCATATATGAAACCAGAAGATATTCCTGATGCTTTAGTATTTAATATTAGAGTGTTAACCTCAGGCCAATCTATAGTTGCCAGGTTAATTGGTGTATCTATTATCTTAACCCTAGTCTTTTCATCAAATGATGATACATATCCAACACCATTATTCCCTTCAATATTCCAGGTGAATACCTTGTCACCTAATGGAGATACAGCAAATTGTTTTATATCCGGTGAAAGATATTTGCCTTATAACTCATACTTAGTCTCTGTAGTACTTGAGCCTGTCGATCTTAATTCAGCATACAC
>CAYNAH010000064.1:0-1821 GCA_964395365.1 uncultured Candidatus Saccharibacteria bacterium
TAAATAAACAATTTCCATCTGGAATTAAATCTTATGGAGCAGATGCTTTGCGTTATGTTCTCATGTCTTCACCTGTTGTGCGTTCACAGGATCTAGCTTTCTCTGAGAGAGCAGTAGATGAGGTTGTTAAAAAACATATTGGAAGATTAAATAACGTGGTTTCATTCTATGAAATGTATGCAAAAGATAATATACCTAATGTTAAGAGTGAGAATCATCTAGACATATGGATTAATACAAGGTTAAAGGAATTAACAAAAGAAATTACAGAATCTTTGGATAAGTTTCAGATTGATAAAGCAACTAGACCAATAGCCGACTTCATCGATGACCTATCAACATGGTATATACGTAGATCACGAGATCGTTTCAAGAGTGAAAATGAATCAGAAAAGATGGAGGTGCTTTCAACTACAAGAAATGTATTAATCGATTTCACAAAACTACTCGCTCCATTCATGCCTTTTATAGCTGAAGACATATACCAGAGACTAAAAGGACCACTTGAGAGTGTGCATCTAGAAGCTTGGCCAAGAGCATCAAAGGTTGATGGAAAGGTATTGAAGAATATGTCACAGATCCGACAGATAGCTTCACTGGCTTTAGAAGCTCGTACAAAAGCAAAAATAATAGTACGCCAGCCTCTTTCAAAGCTGTATGTAAAAGAGAAATTCCCTGTATCACTAGTAGATATAGTAAAAGATGAAGTAAATGTAAAAGAGGTGGTACATGATGAGACATTAGGTAGTGAAGTCATGCTCGATACAAACATAACTCCAGAATTAAAAGAGGAAGGTGTTGTACGAGAATTAATACGATCAATTCAAGAATTAAGAAAAGAAAAGGGACTGACGATAAACGATAGGGTAACTCTTGTAATAGATTCAGATAAAAATTTCTCTAACCTAGTTGAAAAGAATAAAACTCTGATAATTAACTCAACTCTCTTGAAAGACATATCATTTAAAGAATTGGGTAATATAGCTATAAATATAGCCGAGTATAGTATTAAACTTGATATAGAAAAGTAGTAATGCATCATATCTACACCACCCCTGCTTTTGTAGTACACAGTAGTCCACATGGTGAGGCTGGTAAGTTCCTCCTCCTTTTTACCCGTGATTTTGGAATGATAGGGGCAGTTGCTCAGGGAATACGTCTTAACCAATCTAAGTTAAGATATCATGTACAAGATTCAAGTTTCTCTAATGTATCCATTGTAAGAGGAAAGGAAGTTTGGAGATTAACTGGAGCTCATGAGATTGAAAATCGTGGAGGAACAATATTGCACCTCAAAATTCTCAAACTACTCAAACGTCTCCTGCAAGGAGAGGACAAAAATGAAAGACTGTTTGAAATCATAGAATCAATGTATCAATCTGATATAGATGAAAAGGATTACAGTACCGTTGAGTGTCTGACTATACTAAGAATACTAGATTCATTAGGATATATTAAAAAAGATAGTGATATAGAAGTATATCTAAAAGACAATTCTCTTGATACAGAAACATTAAAGAGTTTTGCTGGTATTAAGTCTAAAGTATTAAATATTGTAAATTCTGCCCTTAAAGAGAGTCAGCTTTAGTATATATGGTATAATTGCTGTATGAACGGAGATGATCAAAACAAGATCGAAGAGCTTAATAACACTCTATACTCTAGAAATGCTCCAGATATAAAAACAAAAAGAAGGTTACATTTCAACAAACAAGATGTTGAGGTTGAAACGGATTGGGCTCATACACCTGAGGACCCTGCACAGGAAGTTCAGTTAAATACTAAATTTAAAGATAGATCTATGTCATTTTTCACAAAAAT
>CAYNAH010000065.1:0-278 GCA_964395365.1 uncultured Candidatus Saccharibacteria bacterium
TTTAGATGTTGAGACGATTACGTTTTTAAAGAAAGAACCTGCAGTTCCATAGTCTTTAACATCAGGAAGCTTTCTTCTTCTAATTTCAATAATAGCTTCACGCATTTGTTTGAGTGTAGGTTCCTTGATCTTTTTGAAAGCAAAATGTTCCTGCACATCCTTGTATTGTGCATTTATTTTTCCATCCTTCTTTAATCCAAAAGTTACAGATATAACTATATATCTACGCGGATCTTCTTTGAAAACACTATTTCTATATGAAAATTTACAATCAGTAT
>CAYNAH010000065.1:288-1729 GCA_964395365.1 uncultured Candidatus Saccharibacteria bacterium
ACGGAATCAAACATTGGGTTCAGATTGATCTCAACAATCAGTATTTGAAAGATCCTTGTATTCATCTTTTAAAACATCAAGTACGTGTACTGATTCAATTGTATCTTTAACCTCACTTCCATACGCGCCAATATTCTGCACCGGTGTTGCACCAACAGTACCTGGAATATATGAAAGGTTCTCAAGTCCATACAAACCTCTCTCTACAGTTTGTTCTACCAACTTGTCCCAATTCTCTCCAGCAAATGCAGTTACGGTACCGTTATCGGCAAAAGTAACACCCTTCATTTCCATTTTAATGATAATACCTGAAAATCCTTCATCTGAGACAAGAAGATTAGAACCGCCTCCTAATACGAAAAAGGGAATATTCTTTTTCTTTGAAAAACTTACTGCCTCTATGAGTTCATCCTCATTTGTTACAATGCAAAAAAAGCGAGCTGGACCGCCGATTCTGAAGGTGGTGTAATCTTTAAGAAGAATATTTTCTTGAATAGTCATTTGTGTATTGCGCCGAATGTTGACGAACGGGTGAAAGCTCCAAATATAATGTCTAAATTAAAATGTGAGTACAGCCGTTCGTCAACACTTGGAACAATATGTTTATTATACCAAGAAGTCAAATATACAACTGCATTGACATAGTGTATTTTAAATGATATATCTCTAGAGGACTTTTGTCCTTGTTAGCGAGCCGTTGGGGAAAACGGATTAAATAGCCCCCGTATGAGGTTAACGATACCCTCGTGTTTGAAGATGAAAATACGCAATGTTAGAGAGATTGGGCGAGTATCCGTAATGAGTACTAATCCAATTGAAGCGCTCGGTACATACTCAATCTGTCGCAATTCTAAGCTAAGGGAAGGCGATCGTAATTGGACGAGCCTTGCATTCTTTGAGGATCAAGATCGTCTCAACGGTCTGCAACACTTTCCTTTTGAGGCAGTGTTCTGGGCCTACGATTATCCGAACCAACCCAAACTCTGCCTGCATCGCCGCGAGGCTTTGTTAATCATTCATGCATGTGGCTTTCAGACGCCGCAGACCTGGCAGGCGATTGCTTTGGCTGCTCAGACAATCTCTACGGGTGAGGTGAAGAGGATTCTTACCCAGTCAGCTCAGTATTCGGCAGTCATGCCTGTAGGTATTCATCCCGAGGCATCTCAGTATTCGGCAGTCATGCCTGTAGATATTAATCCCGAGGCACCGTTTTACTATCAGTTCGGACACCAAGGGAGCGGAAGTTTCAGCCGACCATACTACGAACTTTGTAATCAGGGTGGTGAAGTGCTATTATTCGTAACTCAAGATGAGCCTTCTTGCTTTCGGTGGCCTGTGATTATCGGAATCAGAGAACACTAGAAGTTCCACGAAACATCTAGTGATAAACAACCCGCCTAAACAGCGGGTCTTGTTTTTATATACACAAAATCCTGCCGAG
>CAYNAH010000066.1:0-1724 GCA_964395365.1 uncultured Candidatus Saccharibacteria bacterium
ACTGCATTAAATATACCGTCTTCAAGCATGGTTAACATACCCTCTTTCTTTGCCTGTGCCTCTATTTCAGAACTAGTTGATCCTTTTATTATCAACTCTTTTATACTCTGAGAAACCTTCAGTACTTCATGTATACCGACTCTTCCCTTGTATCCATCATCATCCTTTGATGCCACAGGCTTCCAGAATGATATTTTGTTCCAATCTTCATTTGCTTTTACTATCTTTTCTTCTTTTAATGCTTTTAGTACACGATCGAGGTCAACAGTCTTAGCAAGTACAGCTAATTCGTCTTTTGAAAGAGTGTATTTCTCCTTTTTATCAGACAATCTTCTAACCAATCTCTGTGCAATGATGATGTTTATGGTAGACACCAGAAGGAATGGCTCAATCTTCATATCCAAGAGTCTTGGTATTGCACCTGCAGCAGAGTTTGTGTGAAGAGTTGATAGAACCAAGTGTCCAGTCAAAGCAGCATTCACTGCGAGTGCAGCAGTTTCATTGTCTCGGATCTCACCCACCATGATTATGTCAGGATCTTGTCTAACTAGAGTTCTTAGACCACTTGAAAATGTGAAGCCAATTTCTGGTTTAACCTGACTTTGATTGATTCTCTTCATCTGATATTCCACTGGATCTTCAATTGTAGATATATTTACATCAGGTTGATTGAGAATATCAAGTATGGTGTAGAGAGTGGTAGTTTTACCAGATCCTGTAGGACCAGTTGTAAGTATCATTCCGGTAGTTAACTTTGTAGCATTATGTATTCTCTCTAGCCCTTCCCCATGAAAACTTAGATACTCAAGAGTGAATCCTGATACATTCTCTCGCAAGAGACGCATAACTGTTTTTTCACCATAGTATGTTGGAAGTATAGATACACGGAAACTCACCTTCTCGTTATTCATCTCAATTTTAAATCTTCCGTCTTGAGGTAGACGCTTTTCGTCTAGTTTAAGGTTAGAGAGAACCTTGATACGTGCCGTTATCGATGATTCAGCATTCTTAGGTAACACCATGGCATCGTGTAGTAATCCATCGATTCTGTATCTGACCAAAAGTTGATCGTCCATAGGTTCGATATGGATATCAGATGCATCTTGAAGTATTGCATGCTTAAGAAGTGTATCTACGATTCGTACAACAGGTAGATCTTCTGCAATTTTCTTCAAATCTTCTTCAGTAGCTGGTCCTCCAGTCTCTTCAGCAATGGTTTTGAGAGTAGCAGATTCCTTTTGGATGATATCACCGAATTCAGCCTTTAGACTCTTTTGATACTGAACAATGACGTTCTTCATCGACTCAACATCGGTAAGTCTTGGTAGGATCTTAAGATTAACTTTCTTTTTTATGAAATCTACAGCAGAAAGATCGGCAACATCAAGCATAGCTACCTCTAGTGTTCCTTCGTCTTTCTTGAAGGCTACTATATTATGAGTACGTGCAACAGGTTCAGGAATGAGAGACAGAGTATCAAAAGGAATCTTGCGAGTTTTTAGATCGACGAAAGGTATACCTAGGACATAGGCTTGCATACGACGCAGGTTGTCTTCCGTTATCTTTCCGGTATTAACTAGGATTTCACCAATTCTTACCCCCTTCTTATCTGCTTCCTTTTGAGCAATATCAAGATCAGACTTTGATACGAGGTTCGAATCAATTATAAATTTATTCAACTGTGAATCTTCGATGAACATAAATACACAAATGAACTAGGTAGT
>CAYNAH010000067.1:0-1655 GCA_964395365.1 uncultured Candidatus Saccharibacteria bacterium
AAAAACTTTAATATTGTCTACGGATATTGTCCAAATCTTGTAGCGTTTGGACGAATTGGATTTATTCTAATGAATATAATATTCTCTCAAAGTGCTGCCCATTTCGTATGGAAAGTTAAACCGGATATTGTATATTCTCGTGATGCCTTTTTGCTATTCGATCAATGGCTATGGCCACAAAAGAAAGTGCTGGAGGTTCACGATGGTAAATGGGGGATAATGTACAGACTAATGAAGATTTCTGGTATTGTCGCTATCTCAAACGGGTTAAAGCATTTCTATTCTAAAAAAGGAATTAAAAATATTGTAGTTGCTCATGATGCTGTTGATCTAAAGGAATTTGAGACTAATGAAAAGGCAGATTTGGGATTAAAAAATGATAGGAAGGTGGTGATGTATATAGGTCACCTATATGGTTGGAAAGGTCTCGATTCTTTCCTAGGAGCTTCATCATATGTGAAAGAAGCACAGTTTGTGGTTATCGGAGGTACAGAAAAGGAGGTTAATGATCTAAAGATTAAATATCCAAACGTAATATTTTTAGGATACAAACCATATAACGAACTTCCACAGAATCAAAAAGCTGCTGATATTTTAGTCATCCCTAATTCCGGTAAGAGTGATATTTCTCGCCTCTACACCTCACCACTAAAAGTTTTCTCATACATGACAAGTGGTGTACCTATAGTTGCTTCTGATCTACCATCACTACGAGAGATATTGAATGATGATAATGCATACTTTGCTGAAGCAGATAGTGCGCTTAGTTTTGCTGAGAGAATTAGGTATGTGCTTGAACATCGAGATGAAGCTTTGCTAAAAGCAAGAAAAGCACAGGAGGATGTAAAGCAATATAGTTGGGATAACCGTGCAAAGACTATAGTGTCTTTTTTAAATGATCAGCTAATCTAATAGCGAGAGCGCATATAGTATAGGTAGGATTTGCACAACCACTTGTTGGGAAGACTGATCCACTACATATATATAAGTTGTTTGTTGAATGTACTTTTAGATTCTGATCTACAACTGATTTAGTTCTATCTAGACCCATAATTGCTCCACCTAGATGGTGACTTGCTTCAGAGTTTATTGGCCATACTTCTACCTTATCTATATCACTTTCAAGTATGCCAATTCCTCTATTTCTAATCTCTTCTCCAAGAATTCTGTGCAATTCAATTACTGAACGTTTATCTAATTCAGAAAAATTGAGTATCACCTTAGGTATTCTATTACCATTAATATCAGTTTTATCATCAAGTATGATGCGGTTTTCATATCTTGCTTCCATTTCCATAAAATTCCTTAAGCGTATACTTTTAATGGGTATAACCTTGTTTTGAAATATCCTGTGGTATCCATACGATATGACTTTTGGAGCATCGATAATAATCTTGTATATTGCCGTAAACCAATTAAATTTAATATCCTTTTTTCTCGTATCACCAGTTTCATTCCAGTCTCTTAGACCTACAATTTTCTTTTGCATTCTCTTCCAATAATCAAGGATATATTTAAGTTTTTTCGATATTGCTATAATCTCTGTAACTCCGACACTATCTGTCCAAGGGAATACAGGTTCCAGTCTTACATAGCTATTCAATATTCCTAATGATTTCTGTACTTCTTCAGTTAATGATATTCCAGCAGATCGT